>NZ_BLJH01000058.1:0-11792 GCF_009811895.1 Novosphingobium sp. TCA1
TCGGCCATCGCCCTCGCTGCCACCGTCATCTTTTGGCTCTGATCAGTGAGTCCTGAGCCTAGGATGAAGGCGACGGCAACGATTGCCAGCCCGATCGGCGCAAGGCCGATCCACAGCATGGTCGCGCCCATGACAGCGGCCGTGCCGAACGCCGCCAGTCCGACCCTATGGCCAATAACCCTTTCGGCCAGCCCAGCGCCGATCAACATCCCAACCGCCCATAGTGCCGTCAGCATTCCAAACGCGGTCGGCCCGCTCCCAGCGTCACCATCACGAGAAACACGAAAGCAACGTCGGCTATGGCGGTCGCAAACACTTCGAGGCTGAGCGCACCCGTAACCACCATCAACCGTCGATTGCGGAGCAGCGGCAGGTAGTCCGCGAACAGGGTCTCTTCCTCCTGATCGTCCCGTTGTGGCTTGCGGCGAAGCCTGCTCGCCATCACGACGAGGGCCAAAAGGGCAAAACTGGCGGCATCGGCTAAAAGCGCATTGCGCGATCCGATCCATCCCACCAGTACGCCCCCAGCGACTGGACCAGCGAGCATTCCAAGGCTGCGAACCATTTCCATAAGGGAATTGGCGAGTGCGAGGTCATTCCAAGCCGCTCGCCAGCACTGGAATCAACGCGAATGTTGCGGCGCTGCTGATCGTGAACAGCACGCTCAACAGCGCGGCCCCGGCGAGCGTGAACATGGGATAATAGGCGATAAATGCTATCACGCCCGCTTGCAGAACTGACACCATGACCAGAATGCGGGCCGCCTCCCGGCGGTCGATCAAGCGGCCCGCCCAGGGTGCGGCGATCAGACCGGGTAGCAGCTCCGCGGTCAGCAGCGTCGGCACCGCATAGCCGGATGCGTTCTCGGCAGTGCGGAACATCAACGTCAGCAACGTGATTTCATCGCCGGTCGTCGAAATCGTAAGCGCCACAAGGACCAACCATCCCCAGCCTTGCCGAAACTCAACTCCCACTCACTTAACCTTCCGCACAGCCCCGCACTTTCCGGGTCACTCTGCACACTTCAAATCTCAACCGACAATCAGGTGAATAGCTTTAGCGTCGTTCTGCCAACCACTTAAGCGCCGATAGGCTTGGCATGAACAGATATTCGCCTCCCTTCATGACATTGAAAGTCTGCACACCGTCGATGCGCTTGCGCGCGGGCGCCTGCGGGATGGTGAACCGACCGTCCTCCTCATGCAGGCCGACGATTGGATCGCGCTCTTCGCCAAGGTCGACGAAATTCCCGCGATTGATCCATTCCTGCTGCATGAACTCGATCGTGTCATAGGCACGCGCGCTGATGAAGATGAAGAACAGGCCGCGATCGCCTTTCTTATCGTCCTGCGGCGTGACATCCTCGGAATAGACCGGCCCGAAGGTCGAGGAACGACGGATGATCCTGTGGATGTTGACGTCGGTGAGCAGCGTCAACTCGGAGTCGCGGGGATTGAGCCGGCGCATATGGCAGCCAAGCGGCACAACGCGACCTTTGGGGTCATCCTTGAAGCTGAAGTCGTTGTTGCGCTGCGGGTCGGCGCCGAGGTCGGGATCGTCGTGATCGGGCGACAGCGTCAAGGGCGCGCCGGAACGCCAGCGACCGAACATCTTGGCGGCTAATAGCTCGCGTTCCTCCGGCGTCTCGCCATGCGCCTTGAGGAAGGCGTTAAAACAGCCGACCCGGCTGTTGTACTTGCGCATAACGACGAAGGTGCCGTTCTTGCCCAGCCCGGCGGGCTCGGGCATGCCAAGCGGTTGGCCGTTCTCGCTTTCATATCCAAGAATGAACTCGCCCGCCTTGATCGGGCGCTCCTCGCCCGGCAGCGGATCGACGCCGCTACCCTCGACGGCGGGCTGGGAGATCGAATCCCGGAAACCGAACGGGTTTTTCGCGCCATCCGGCGCGCCGAAACGATGCTCGCCGAGCAGGGTCACGCCGCTGCTCCGGTCGAGTTCGGTGCGCGCCGTCGCCAGCGCCTTATCGAGCGCAGCATCATCCACGGCGTAGATAGTCAGCGCGAGATGGCAGTTGCCGGGCTTGAACACCTCTTCCCAGTTTTCAGGCGCGTTGGGCCCGAAGTCGCGAAGCTGCTCCGCGCGTGCGGCCATGCCCTGCTGGAAGGGGAGCGGGAATGTCTTGAGCTGCGCTTCGGGAACGCCGAGCGCCTTCAGCCCCTCGAAGCTGAGTGCGGCCCCGATCCAGAAATCAAGATCCTCGCTCCAGTTGTCGGCAGATGCGATATGGGGCGCGAGCCGGCCGAGAAGATCGCGCGCGCCCTCCGCCTCGTCGAAATGGAGCATGGCGTGGATACCGACATAAGGCTCGGGCCGGCTTCGCAGGATCAGCGCCTGAATGTCGTGCAGATCGAGCGTAACGCTGTCGCGCCGGAAGCGCTCTTTCAGTTTCTGAAGGATCGCCATGGCTCAGCCCACCTTGTCCAGGAATTCGTTGACCGCATGCTCCATCCGCTGAAGGCGGCGCACGTCGACGACGGTCACCTGCGGGTTGGCGACGAACCAGCCGGCAGCGGTGATCTGATGCTCGGCGATGAAATCCTTGACCTTGGGGCTTGCGATGCCAGGCCAACCTTCGACCGAAGCGAAAAGCAGGTCCATCAGGTCGGGGATCTTGGTGGCGAAGTCGTTGATATAGGTGTCCCAGTCGCCGTCATAGGCGGTGGCGAACAGGATGCGTGTGTCGTTGTCGAAGAACACGAACCGCATATTGTGGAGCGTGCCGACCTTCTGCGCGCCATCGAAATTGCCGTTCACCAGCCCGAAGATGCGTTTCAGCCGGTCCGCGCCGCCTGGCTTCAAGTTTGCGATGGCTGTGAGCTCGGAGACATTGCCGGACTGGGCGCCGACACGGCCAGCCGAGCCCGCCGTGCCCTTGAGGTCGGGATTGTGCTTCGTCACCATCTGCTCAAGGGCGAGCTTGGCGAGCTGCGGCGCGTCGCCGGCCACTTCCTCGATCCGCCGCCGGATGGCTTGAAGGCGGGTTTCGTCGATCTGCGGGGTGTCTTCGGTTTCGGCCATGGCTGGCCTCCTTTCGTGATTGCGTGTGACGATCGGTGCGTCAGTCCGGGATGGCGTCGATGTTTGTCGGCTCGACACGAGGCTGGGCGTTCATCTCATGGCGGTAGCGGGTGGATCGCTCATAGGCGGCGATGCGCACCCGCATGATCGATCCGAGCGGCTGATGATCGCGGATACCGTGCCAGGGATTGAACGACAGCACGTCATCGCCATAGACCCGCCGCGCCGGCGAATAGGCGTCCTGCGGCGGGATGCGCAGCGTGGCGATCGGCTGGTGTGGCGACAGCTCTTCGGGCCAGAGCACCGCCGCGTCCTCGACAGGCATCTTGTCGAGATCAGCGCAAAGTTGGGCGCGCAGTTGATACTCAGCACCTTGGTCGCGGAAATGCTCGACAACCAGATCGCGCATGGTGGCATCCTCCACCGTGCCGACGTCCTTGCCGGTGAGCGCGCGGACATTGTCGGAAAGCGGCGCGGCGCTGATCTTGGCGATGTAATCGCCAAAACGGATCGCCGCCATCGAGTGATAGGTCTCGCCAAGCAGATGGTCGTTGTCGCGCGCGAGACCGCGCAGCGTGGCGCCGGGCTCGACGCCGACCGCTTCGACCGCAGCTTCCACGCCGCGCGCCACCCCAGCCATCGCTCGCTGGAGAAAGACCGGGTTCTGGGCATTCTTCTCCAGAAGGCTGATGAGCTGGCGATATTTACCGATCGTGCCGAAGCTCAAGGTCGGGATGTTGACGAGCAGGAAATCCTGGTTTTGGCCCTGGTCTTCGGGGAGAAGCCGCTCGCCTTCGACGCCGATCACCTTGATCGCCATGCCGCGCGGGGCGGGAATCGTGTCGGAGTGAATGTCGCCCGGCGCTGATGAGAGGCGGATCACCATGGAATAGGTGGCCGGGCGAGCGAAAAGCCCCTGACGCAGATGCTCCGGCAGTTCCGGCACGACGAGTTCGCCCTTGAGGAACCCGTGGCTCTTGGCATGGGCGTCGCGCACCGCATGGCGGTGGCGTTCGAACGCCTTGCGGTTGGTATTCGCCATGATCTCAAGGATCTCGGCGGTCAGCCGCTCCTCGTCCTTGCCGAGAACCTCCACGTCCGGAGAATAGCCAATGTAGGTTTGAGCCAAGAGCGCTCCTTCACACTGAGATTTCGTTGCCCAGGAACGATTTCGGGTCGAAATCGCCGTTGATTTCGGATATCAGTTGATATCTGGTCTCACTGAGAACGCGGAACCTCCGAAAAGGTTTCGCACGTCTCGCCCGTTGGTTGGAGAACGAACCCATGCCGCTTACGCGCAAGGACACGCAGCGCCAGACGCGGGACCGGCTGATCGCGGCCGCGCATTCCTCGATTATCGAGGAGGGGGTCTCTGCCATGTCGATTCGCAACATCTGCAGCGCCGCAGGGCATTCGCAGGGCGCCTTCTACTCGAACTTCGCCAGCAAGGATGATCTGCTGGTCGAGATCCTGCAAAGCCATATCCAGGACGAGGTCACACTGCTTCGCGACCTGGTCGCGCACTGCTCCGGCGACGATATCGAGGCGACGCTGCAGGTGCTGGCCGCGCGGCTCGCGAAGTTGGCCGACGAGGCACAATGGTCACTGCTCTCGATCGAATTGCAGCTCCATGCCCGGCGCGATCCGGCTTTCGCCGAGCGGCACCGGGAGGGCAAGGCGGCCTGCTATCGGATGTTCGGTGAGCTCGTCGCCGATCTGACGCAACGCTTCGCACTTCGTCCGGCCTTGCCGCCGATGCAGACCGGTATCGGTCTTTACGCGGTCTGGATGGGACTGGCGGTGCAGGGCGATGTCGAAGGCGCCATGCCGCGCGACGAGATGCTCGTCGGCTTCTTCCGCGCCATGGCAGGACTGGGTTCGTCGCATGAGGAGCAGGCGTATTCGTGAGCGGGATCGTGTCAGATCGTCGACGCATCGGCTGCGATGAGCACGGACACCCGCTCGTCGGCGAGGTGGATGAGCATCGGCGCTTCCATATCCGCTTCCGCGCCCGGGACGCCGACATCGACGAACTCGGCCATGTCAACAATGCGGTCTGGGTGACCTGGATTCAGGATGTGTCGGTGGCGCATTGGCTGACGGCCGCGCGGCCGCAGGATCGCGACCGGTTCGTCGCGGTCGTGCTGCGCCATGAGGTCGACTATCGCGGCAATGTCCGGGCGGGAGACGAGGTCAGTGCGATCACCTGGGTCGTCCGAGCGCCGCGGGGTGCCCGCTATGCACGATGTGTCGAATTCCATGCCGAAGACGGCCGGACGATCGTCGCCTCGCTGACCCAATGGGCCCTGGTCGATCGGGAAACCGGCAAGCTGGCCCGCGTCCCGGTGGAGGTGGCGGCTCCGTTTCTAAGTGACGATACCGCGCAGAAGGAAATTGGATGAGCGATATCAGGAAAGTGGCGGTTCTCGGCACGGGAGTCCTCGGGAGCCAGATCGCCTTCCAGACGGCCTATAGCGGCTTCGATGTTGTCGCCTACGACATCAGCGAGGAAGCTCTCGAACAGGCGCGCGCACGGCTGGCGGCGCTCGTCGAAACCTACACGAACGAGGTGTCGGGCGCGGCTGGCGGCAAGGCGGCCGGGGCGCTCAAGCGGATCGCTCTGCTGAGCGATCTCGGCGCGGCCGTCGCGGACGCGGACCTCGTGATCGAGGCGGTTCCGGAGGTTCTTTCGATCAAGCAGGCGCTCTACGAGAAACTGGCGGGGCTCGCGCCGGACAGGACGATCTTCGCCACCAATAGCTCGACCCTGCTGCCGAGCGGCCTGAAGGCTTACACCGGCCGACCGGACCGGTTTCTGGCGCTGCACTTCGCCAACAGCATCTGGAAGTTCAACACCGCCGAGGTGATGGGCACGGACGACACCGATCCGGCCGTGTTCGATGCCCTGATCGCCTTCGCCTCCGCCATCGGCATGGTGCCGATCCCGGTGCGCAAGGAGAAAGCGGGTTACGTCCTCAATTCGCTTTTGGTGCCGCTCCTGAACGCGGCCGCCGATCTGGCGGCCGGCGGCTATGCCGAGCCGGAAGATGTCGACAAGGTCTGGCGGATCGCCACCGGCGCGCCGATGGGGCCGTTCCAGATCTACGACATCATCGGATTGAACACCCCCTACAACATCCTCTCGCATGGCGACGAGCATGCTCAGTCGCTCGCCGCCTGGCTGAAGGAAAACTACATCGACAAGGGCAGGCTCGGCATCGCCTCGGGCGAAGGCTTCTACAGCTACAAGCCCTCCGCAGACTGATCCCAACAAGAAGAACAGGAGTTCGCCATGCACTATAGCAGCGGAAACTATGAAGCCTTCGTGCGTCCCCGCAAGCCCGAGGGCGCCGACAAGAAGACGGCCTGGTTTGTCGGTTCGGGGCTGGCGGGGCTTGCCGGCGCGGCCTTCCTGATCCGCGACGGCGGCGTTTCCGGCGACCGCATCACCATATTGGAAGAGCTGGAAATCCCCGGCGGCGCGCTCGATGGTCTGGACGTGCCCGAAAAGGGCTTCGTCATTCGCGGCGGCCGCGAGATGGAGGAGCATTTCGAGTGCCTGTGGGACCTCTATCGCTCGATCCCCTCGCTGGAGATCGAGGATGCCAGCGTGCTCGACGAGTTCTACCGGCTCAACAAGGACGATCCCAACTTTTCGCTGCAGCGAACGACGCAGAACCAGGGTCAGGACGTGCCCGACAAGGCGCTGCTAACGCTCAACGACAAGGCGCAGAAGGATCTCCTCTCGGTCTTCCTTGCGACGCGGGAGGAGATGGAGAACAAGCGCATCAACGAGGTCTTCGGCGAGGACTTCCTCAAGAGCAATTTCTGGCTCTACTGGCGCACCATGTTCGCCTTCGAGGAATGGCATTCCGCGCTGGAGATGAAGCTCTACCTGCACCGCTTCATCCATCACATCGGCAGTCTCGCCGACTTTTCCTCGCTCAAGTTCAATCGCTACAACCAGTATGAATCGATGGTCCTGCCGCTGGTGAAGTGGCTGACCGATCACGGGGTTAAATTCCGCTACGGCGTCGAGGTCACCGATGTCGATTTCGACATCCAGCCCGGCTCCAAGCAGGCGACGCGCATCCACTGGAAGGAGCGCGGCGTCGAAGGCGGCATTGATCTCGGGCCCGACGATCTCGTCTTCATCACCATCGGCTCGCTGACCGAGAATTCCGACAATGGCGACCACAGGACACCGGCGAAGCTCAACGAAGGACCGGCGCCGGCCTGGGACCTGTGGCGGCGGATCGCGGCGAAGGATCCGGCCTTCGGCCGCCCGGACGTATTCGGCGCCCATATCCCGGAGACGAAATGGGCCTCCGCGTCGATCACTGCCCTCGACGCCCGCATTCCGGCCTATGTCGAGAAGATCACGAAGCGGAACCCCTTTACCGGCAAGATCGTCTCCGCCGGTATCGTCACGGTGAAGGACTCGGCGTGGCTGCTGAGCTGGACGGTTCATCGCCAGCCGCATTTCAAGAAGCAGCCCAAAGATCAGATGATCGCCTGGTTCTACGCGCTCTTTGTCGATTGCCCCGGCGACTTCGTGAAGAAGCCGATGCAGGAATGCACCGGTGAGGAGATCACCCAGGAATGGCTCTATCACCTCGGCGTGCCGGTCGAGGACATTCCCGAACTCGCGGCATCCGGCGCCAGCACCGTTCCCACGATGATGCCCTATATTACCGCCTTCTTCATGCCGCGCCAAGCGGGTGACCGGCCGGACGTGGTGCCGGAGGGCGCGGTCAACTTCGCCTTCATCGGCCAGTTCGCGGAGTCGAAGCAGCGGGACTGCATCTTCACCACGGAATATTCGGTGAGAACCCCGATGGAGGCCGTCTACACGCTGATGAATGTCGAGCGCGGCGTGCCCGAGGTCTTCAACTCGACCTATGATATCCGTACACTTCTTGCTGCGATCGGTCCGCTGCGGGACGGCAAGGGCATCGATCTTCCCGGGCCGGCCTTCCTGCGCAAGCTGCTGATGAAGAAGCTCGAAGGCACCGAGATCGCCAAGCTGCTCGAAGAGTTCCATCTGATCGAGGAGTGAACAAAGACCGGAAGGCACGCGCGGCGTGTGAAAGGTGATGAATGGCCGACGACGATCAGAAGAGCGAACGCGCCGCCGAGGTGACTGGGGCGCACGGCCATCATCACCATCATGAGCCGGACGGCGAAACGCCGTCCGGTCACGTCGACCATGATCCGGTCTGCGGCATGGTGGTCGATCCCGCCAGGACCGCTCACAATGCTGAGTATGAAGGCGAGCGCTACGTCTTCTGCTCGGCCGGCTGCAAGGCGAAGTTCGACGCCGACCCCGTGCATTATGCGGCACTGGCAGCGCATGCTGCACATCACCATGAGGGTGCTGCCGCCCATGGCGATCATTCCCACCATAGCCACACGCATGGACCTGATACCCATGAGCATCACCACGTTGCGGCAGTAACGGCAACCGCAACGGAAGGGACGATCTGGACATGCCCGATGCATCCGGAAATCCGCCGGGATGCGCCGGGTAGTTGCCCGATCTGCGGCATGGCGCTGGAGCCGCTGATCGCGGCGGCGGATGCCGGACCAAGCCCCGAACTCGCCGATATGACCCGACGCTTCTGGATCGGCCTCGTGCTCGCCTTGCCCGTGTTCCTGCTGGAGATGGGCGGTCACCTGATCCCGGCGCTGCACCATTTGGTGCCGATGCGCATCTCGATCTGGATCCAGTTCGCGCTGGCGACGCCGGTGGTCCTGTGGGCCGGATGGCCGTTCTTCGAACGTGGCTGGGCGTCGATCGTCAACCGCAGCCTCAACATGTTCACGCTGATCGCGATGGGCACCGGGGTCGCCTGGGGCTACAGCATCGTCGCGACATTCGCGCCGCAGCTCTACCCGCAGGCTTTCCGAGGCGCCGATGGCACGGTCGCGGTCTACTATGAGGCCGCGGCCGTGATCACCGTGCTGGTGCTGCTCGGTCAGGTCATGGAACTGCGCGCCCGGGAGCAGACCTCCGGCGCAATCCGCGCGCTTCTCAATCTCGCGCCGAAAACCGCCCGGCGGATCGGGCGGAACAATGCTGAAGAGGATATTCCTGTCGAAGCCGTCGTCATCGGTGATCGGCTCAGGGTCCGGCCCGGTGAAACCGTGCCGGTTGACGGCGTGGTCGAGCAGGGTCGCTCATCGATCGATGAATCGATGGTGACCGGAGAATCCATGCCGGTGACGCGTGTAGTCGGCGAAGCGGTCGTAGGAGGTACGCTGAACCAGACCGGCGCGCTCGTCATCCGGGCTGAAAAAGTCGGGCGCGACACCATGCTCGCCCGCATCGTCCAGATGGTCGCGGATGCCCAGCGCTCGCGCGCGCCGATCCAGCGCATGGCTGATCAGGTGTCGGGCTGGTTCGTGCCGGTCGTCATCGCCGTCGCGCTGCTCGCCTTCGCGGCCTGGGGTGTATGGGGGCCGGAGCCGCGGCTGGCGCATGGCCTGATCGCGGCCGTTTCCGTGCTGATCATTGCCTGCCCCTGCGCGCTCGGGCTCGCGACGCCGATGTCGATCATGGTGGGTATCGGCAAGGGGGCGGCCGCCGGCGTTCTGATCAAGAACGCGGAGGCGCTCGAGCGGATGGAGAAGATCGATACTCTGGTGGTCGACAAAACCGGGACGCTTACCGAAGGCAAACCGGCCGTTACCCGGATCGTCGTGGCCCCGCGATTTGTCGAGGAGACCATCCTGCGGCTTGCAGCCGGCGTGGAGAAGGCGTCCGAGCATCCGCTTGCGCGGGCGATCGTGGCGGCTGCCGACGAGCGAAAGATCACCATCCCCGATGTCGCCGACTTCGACTCGCCGACCGGCAAGGGGGCGATCGGTCGTGTCGAGGGCCGGCATGTGGTGCTCGGCAGCACCACCTTCCTCGCCGAACATGGGGTTGATACAGCGCCGCTCGCGGCACAGGCCGATGAGCTACGCCGCGACGGCGCAACCGCCATCTATATCGGCATCGATAAAGCCATCGGCGGCATCTTCGCCATCGCCGACACGATCAAGGCGACCACGCCTGAGGCACTGAAGGCCCTGCATGCGGAAGGCATCCGCATCGTCATGCTGACCGGTGACAATCGCACCACAGCCGAAGCCGTTGCGAGAAAGCTCGGCATCGATGAGGTCGAGGCCGATGTGCTGCCGGACCAGAAAGCCGCGGTCGTCGAGCGCCTGAAGGCGCAGGGCAAGGTGGTGGCGATGGCGGGTGACGGCGTAAATGACGCGCCGGCGCTTGCCGCCGCCGATGTTGGTATCGCCATGGGATCGGGGACCGACGTTGCGATCGAAAGTGCGGGCGTGACGCTGCTCAAGGGCGATCTCACCGGCATTGTCCGCGCGCGACGCCTGTCGCAGGCGACGATGGCCAACATCCGCCAGAACCTCGCCTTCGCGTTCATCTACAATGCGGCAGGCGTACCGATTGCGGCCGGTGCGCTCTATCCCACGTTTGGGCTGCTGCTGTCGCCGATCATCGCTGCTGCCGCGATGGCGCTGTCGTCCGTCAGCGTCATCGGCAATTCGCTGCGGCTCCGGACAGTGAAGGCATGACGGACCAAGGCCCCGACCTTGTGGCGGGGTCTTGCGTGGGGTCTTAGTCGGCGCGCCTGCCGTTGGGGCGGGACCAGATCAGCGAGAAGGTGTCTTCGCCCTCGTTGTCGAAGAGGTTGGCATAGATCAGAGCGCCGATCTTCTCATGATGCCCTCGGCTGTCAGGGCGTCCGCGATCTGACGGTCGAGTGATCCCACAGCATTGAGCGTTCGCACCATCTCCTCGATGCGTGCGAAGTGAGCCAGATCGTCATAGTTGGCGGTATTGCGGATGATCACATGCTCTGTTCGCGCGCCGGTCTGCCACAGGATCGCGAACCAGATACGGCCTTGCGCACGGCTCTTGTCGACCGTCACGCTGTCGATCACGAGCCGCATCATCTCTTTGCGTTCGTCGATGCCAGCCCGCTTCGAGAACGCGGGCAACAGGGTCGGCAATGGTCAGGATACGCGTTCGCGCGGCGGCGGCCAGGGCGTTAACCTGCTCGACATGCCACCGCGCGTAATCCTGTTCGACGCGTCGGCTTCGCGTATTTTCTCTTCCCACAACGTTTCCAGCGAACGTGCGACGAGCCGCTTTTCCGACTCCACGGCATCATATTGTCGGCGTGCACGCTCCGCTTCGTAATGCGCCTTCTCCCGATTCAGCGCCCATTGACGTTCCAGGAGCCGGTTTTCGCCGTTCATCTGTTCATGAGCCGCAAGCGCAAGGTCGATGCGATCGGGTTGCAGAGCTTCGATCAACAGCCGCTCGACCTCTGCATCAACCTGGTTTGCGCACATTCTGGCAGTGCCCGCTCTGCTCGCTATCGATGCAGTGATAGACGGGGGTCTTCTTATGGGCAGAGTGAGTGAAGACCCATGCGGTGTCCGCATATCCCGCAGACCACGATGCCTTGAAGCATCGCTGCGCCACGCAGGGGCGCTCCGCGCCGGCCAGCGCTGAAGTTGCCGATATTGTCGGCGAGCCGCCCGACGTTGCTCATGTATGCCTCCCATTGGCTATGCCGATGAGCCCGCGTAGGTGGTGACGCCATAGCCATATAGACGACTGGTCTATTATTCGTTATATATGCTGATCATGAATTTGACACCCAAAGCATGATCTGCCCCCCGCTGAGTGGCCCAGAGACTATGATAGTTTGGACCACGAAAGGGACGAT
>NZ_BLJH01000059.1:0-11420 GCF_009811895.1 Novosphingobium sp. TCA1
CGCAAAGACGGCGTGAATCACAACATACTGGTATTGCTCAACAACTTTCGGATCGGGCTCTGACATTGATAGAATATTTATGAAGATCTGTTCGAGCGCGGCAGATAGCCTTTCTAGTGAAGTTCAGTCTTTGGCGTATCGACCAGTGGACGCGTAGACGCAGAGGTTGTGCGCGAATACCATATCAGGACGATATTCGCGCTGTGCTTGGGTAAATGATCAGGGGGCGATCGTCGGGTACCGTTCGAGGATCGCGCTGGTCACGCCGTTGGTCCAGCCGAAGCCGTCTTGCAGCGGATACTCGCCGCCTCCGCCGGGCCGTTGTTCCTCCACGTCGTATTTCTCCAGCATCTTGCCGGTATCGTGGTAGGTGACGCTTACCGTCCTGATCCAGCGGTTGGCGATGTCGCGCGCCAGGTCTTGCTCGCCGTAGCGGCCTAGCCCATCGATTGCGACCCACTGGAGCGGAGCCCAGCCGTTCGGGGCATCCCACTGCTGGCCGGTGCGTGAGCCGGTCGTGCGAAGGCCACCCGGCGCGGTCAGCTTGTCCCGGGTGGTGGCAGCAACCGCCTTGGCTTGTGCGGGCGAGGCCATACCGACGAACAGAGGGTAGAGTGTGGCGCTGGTCAGTACGGCGGTGGGCTTGCCGCTATCGCGCGACCAGTCGGCGTAGCGGTTATCCTTGCCGAGCCAGAGATAGCGGTCGACGGCGGCTTTGCGCGCATCGGCACGTTTGGTGAATTCGCGCTGGCAAGGTTGGTCCGCAGCATCGGCGCAGCCCTTGGCGATGCGGGTTTCCATGGCCCAGAGCAACGCATTGAGGTCGATGGGGACGATCGCGGTGGTGCGGATCGTCGAGAGATCGTGCGGATCGGTGAGCCAGCGCGAGCTGAAATCCCACCCGCTTTCTGCGCCGGCGCGCAAGTTGCGGTACATCTCGGCCGCAGGGCGGCCGGGCGTCATCGAGGCGGTCACGCGGTCTTCGGCGAACGATTCATCGCGCGGGGTGTCGCGATCGTCCCAGTAGCGGTTCAGCAGGCTACCGTCCGGCATCGGCATGACGCGTTCGCATGGTTTGCGTGTCTCTTTGGCGCAGGCTTCGCCCGCCATCCAGTAGGCGTGTTCCTTGCGAAGCGCGGCAAGGCGCCGGGCGCGGATGGCTGGATCGGTTTGTTCGGACAGATCCAGCATGAGTGCGAAGAACGGTGGTTGCGAACGGCTGAGATAATACGTGCGCGCGCCGTTCGGAATGTGGCCGTAGCGTTCGATCAGGCTGGTGAAATTATCGATCATGCTTTCGACAAGGTCGGCGCGATTGTCCGCCTTCAGACCCAGCATCGTGAAGTACGAGTCCCAATAGTAGACCTCGCGAAAACGACCGCCGGGGACGACGTAGGATTCCGGCAACGGAAGCGCGGAGGAACCGGGCGGCGGCGTGAGCGGAGGGCGGGTCAGCTGCGGCCATAACGCTACGATGTGGGCCCTGATGGGGGGGCGTTCGCCGGGTCCCGGCGGCACATCGAAATGCCGCTTTACGAAGGCGCGCAGGGCGTCGGGGCCTTGTGGTTGTTCGGTGCGCCAGGCGCGCAGGATGGTTTCGGAATCTTCGCGCGGAACGGCGTCGACGAAAGTCTTGCCGTCCGGGAATATTCGCTCGGTCTGCACCGCTTCGAACAGCGGTCCGAATGACTCCTGCGGGCTTTGCGGGCCTTCTGCCCGGGCCGCGCCGGCGAGAAGAGTGAGAGCCATCGCGGCGGTCACGGCGGGGATGTGCTTGCGCAGGGCGGGCAAGGTGAAGGGCAAGACGGGCATTCCTCAGGTGATCGGGGGGATGCGTTCGCAGGATTGGCGAACGGCGGCGCGGACGGCTTCCAGATGGCGCAGGTTCTCGGCGTCCGGCATGGCATCGAGCATCGGGCCGTAATCGTGCGCGCGGATGCCCTGGCCGGTCATCACGGCGAACCAGCTGGCATCGCGGAACAAGTCCTCGTTCGTCAGCATGATCCTGCCGGAAGCCTCGAACTGGGCAACCTTATAGGCCAGCGTGTCCGGCATGGGTGTGGATTGGCAGTGCTGCCACATCGGGTCGTTGCGGCCGGCGGTGAAGTGGTAGTGCAGCACCAGAAAATCGCGCACGTCTTCCATCTCGCGCGCGAAGATGCGGTTGTACTGTTCAGCCAGCAGTGGATCGCAACTGGCGCGCGGGAACAGAGAGAGCAGCTTGCCGATGCCGGTCTGGATCAGGTGGATGCTGGTGGATTCCAGCGGTTCCAGGAATCCGCTCGACAGGCCGATGGCGACGACATTGCCGATCCACGCGCGCTTGCGGCGGCCGGGCGTGAAGCGGATCAGGCGCGGTTCGGCGCTACGCTCACCGATCGCGGCCAACAGGGTTTCGCGCGCCGCGTCCGGGGACTGGAATCGGCTGGAAAAGACATAGCCGTTGCCCACGCGGTGTTGCAGCGGGATGCGCCAGCGCCAGCCTGCCTCATGCGCGATTGCGCGGGTATAGGGGACGGGTGCGGCATCCGCCGCAGTGGGCGCAGCCCAGGCGCCGTCGCAGGGCAGCCAGTGTGACCAGTCCTCGAAACCGGCCTTCAGCCGGTCCTCTATCAGCAGGCCGCGCAGGCCCGAGCAATCGATGAACAGGTCGCCGGTCAGGCGCTCTCCCCGGTCGGTGGTCAGACTGTGGACGAAGCCGGTTTCACCGTCCTGTTCCACCTCGGTCACTTTGCCTTCGTGGCGGAGTACGCCGCGCGCTTCGGCCTGCTTACGAAGGAAAGCGGCGTAGAGCCCGGCGTCGAAGTGATAGGCGTAGCCAAGGGTGGAGAGCAGCGAGCGCGGATCGTTCGCCGGTTGGATGAAGCGGCGCTGGCGGGCGAGTTGCGTCGTCAGCGAATAGTCTTCGGGATCGGCGTCCAGCCCGCCCAGCCATGCCCGGATCAGGCGATGCGGGAAGGTCGTGCCATCGCCCGGGCCGCCGTATGTGCCGAAAGGGTGGAAATAGGCGTGGCCATCACCCTGCCAACCCTGGAATTCGATACCCAGCTTGTAGGTCGCCTTGGTGGCGGCCATGAATTCGGCTTCGTTCAGGCCGACGAGCTGGTTGTACCAGTGGATCGTCGGGATGGTGGCTTCGCCGACGCCGACCGTGCCGATGGCATCGGACTCCACCAGCCGGATCTCGAACCCCTGGGCTTGAAGCGCTTTGGACAGGGCGGCAGCCGTCATCCATCCGGCCGTGCCGCCGCCGAGAATGACGATGGAGCGGATTGGTGTCCGGTCTGCCACCGATTGGGTCATTGTCCGCAACCCTTTTCCGCCGCCGGGCGCTGGACGGCGAGATACACCGTGCTCCAAAGTTGGGCGGCATTGGATTCATCGACATCCGCGCCACTGGCGCCAAAGGCCACGACGCGATAGGCGCCGTCGGCATGGTTCCATGACCAAAGCTCGGAACTCTGCACGCTGCGGCTGGCGGCGATGGCGTTCCACAGACTATCCTGGGCCTTCAACAACTGGCTGCAGACACCCTTCGGCAGGTCCGTCCGCGCGATTTGACGGGCGAGGCCGGCCGCTGCAAGCGCCTGCTGCCAAGACCAGACTACGGTGCCGTGATAGGCGTTCCGGCCGAACTTGGCCTGCAATTCGGGCGAGGCGAAGACCGGGTTGGCGACCAGCATCCCGGCGCCCGTCATCAGTCCGGCGGGGAAGGCGTTGTCGATTGTCTGCGCGGCAACGGTCAGTTGATCGGCGGTGGGATAGCCGAACATCAGCGCGAAGCCTTCGTCCGAATTGACGATCGGCACGGCCTTGCCGTCGCGCCCGAGTGCCACGGCGTGATAGCGGATCGGGCTGCGGGCTGCGGCAAGCGCGGCGGCGTCCGGCACGCTTTCCTGCTTGGCGTAGGCGGCAATGGCGGCGCGGGCAGCGGCGGGCTTTACCGTCTGCAGGAACAGCGGCGGGGCATTGTCGCGCCAGACCTTGGTTGTCTTCGCAAGGCCGGCAAGCATGGCCTTGTCTTTGGGCGTGGCATAGGCATCCAGCAGGCCGGCGCGGGCCAGAGCGTCGGCGGCATCAAGCGCGGCGGGAACGAGGATGGCATTGACGTCATAGGGATAGCGGCCGCCACCAAGCCCTTCGTTGCTGTCGCGCCATTCGCCCACGTCCATGCCTTCGTGCAGGGCGATCAGGTTCTGCCAGCGCGGATCCTTGGCGAAGGATTGCGCCTGCTGTGCGACGAAGCGGATGTTGGTCATCAGCGCTTCGCCCAGGGCGCGGCCCTCATCCTTCTGCGCTAGGAAGTCTACGGCGCGCGCCTTTCCGCGTGCGTCGTCGAGCAGCCAAGCCTGGGTGACCGGCGCAAGCATGAACGCGCTATCGATCATCGCGTAGTTGAAGGTGGGCGCGTCAGACTTGCCTTGGCCTGCGCGCATGTGATCGAGCACGGCGAATTCGCCGATGTCTTCCTCATGCGCGACATTGCCGTCAGGCGAGAGGCGTTCGAGCACCGCGCGGAGGCCGGTTTCCACGGCTTCCGGTTGCAGCGCCGGCATCAGCATCCTCACCGACATCAGGGTATCGCGACCGAAATAGGTGTTGAACCTCCATGAGCCCGCCATGAACTTCTCATGGTAACTGAGGAATTGCAACGCGGTGCGGGCGGCGGGATCGGCTGCGGCCTTCTCGGACAGCAGCGTTTCGGGTGTGTAGGGCGTCAGCGGCTGTTCGCCGGTGAGCGCGGTCATGGTGATGACGATCCGGCCGTCGGCCCCAGCCTTGATGCGATTGCCGGAGACGGTGCCCTGCTCGACCGTCAGCGCGAGCTTGTAGCCGGGGGCGCCGTCGAGACGGTTTCGCGCCCAGACGAGGGTGTTTGTCTGCGTTTGTCCCGGTACCAGAACTTCGGCAGGTGCCGTACCGAGGCCCTGATAGTCGCGCAGGACGCGTACGCTGGAGAGAACGGCCTGCTTCACCACGAGTTCCGATGCGCGGATTTCGGCCCGGAAGGTGACGCCGCGCAGTGGGCGGCCTTGGGTGTCGGTCTGGGTAACGGGCTGGGGCTGTCCGCTCATCGACCATTCGGCCGCCTGCGGAACTTTCTCGAACCACAGGCCCACGCCGCTGTTGCCCGCCGGGAAGGCGACGATCACGCGCGGATCGTTGCCCGATCGCAGCAGCACATGCGCGGCCACCGGTCCCTGCTGGACGAAAGCGTTGAGGTTCAGCCCTTCCTGCACGGTTTGGGCAGAGGCATGCGGCGAGACGGCGAGGGGGGCGGCGGAAAGCGCCAGCAGAGCCAGTTTGCGAAGAACGGCCATTTTGCGAAACGGGAGACGCATCGGAAAGCTCCATGCAGAAATTGAAAGGCCGCGCTCCGGGAGGAGGAGGAGGGAGCGCGGCCTTCCGAAGCCGGAGCGTGATCGGGGGATCGAAGGGGCCGCTCCGGCTTCAAGTCAGGCCGATCGCCGTGGATGGCCACGGCGATCGGGATCGGGCCTCGTTCAGAACGAGTAGGTGACCGATGCCAGTGCATTTCGACCGGCGATCGCGCGGCCATAGAAGTAACCGTTGACGATCGTCTGCGTCTGGCCCTGGCGTGGGTTGCCCTCGGTAAAGCCCTTGGCGTTCGTCAGGTTGTCCACGCTGACGCTGACGTTCACCTGATCGGTTACGTTCAGGTTCGCGCCGATCGAGAAGACATTGTAGCTGGGCAGGGCGACGCCATTGCCGGAGTCCGCATAGATCTTGCCGATGTACTTCCAGCGGCCATAGATTTCGCCCAGACCGTTCGGCAGCGTGAAAACCGGAGTGACCGTCAGCAGCTTCTTTGGCGTGCGTTCAGGCGTATTGCCTTCATACTGCGGCTGCGCCACGCCGTCGAAGCGCAAGTTGCTGAGCTTCGGATCCTGATAGACGCCCGTAGCGGTGATCGAGAAGAACGAGACCGGACGGAATTCCGCATCGAGCTGGACGCCGTTGGTCTTGTTGTTCGCCAGCGCGTTGGCGGCTTCGGTGGGATCGGTGGGGTCGATGAACTGGTACGACTGGTTCTTGAAGATCGTGCGGAAGCCGACAAGCGATGCATTGAACATCCCCGTACGGAACCGCACGCCGCCCTCGTACAACGTCAGGTCGGTCGGTTTGTGCGTGCCGCCGGTGTCGCCGCCATTGGTCTGAAAACCCTTGGCGCCGCGCACGTAGAGCGAGATATTGCCCGTCAATTCGTAATTCACGCCTGCCGTATAGGCCCAGTCGTGATAGGTCGCGCTGGAATGCGTGTAAGTGCCGTCGAAAGTGCTCCCCACGGTCTGCGCAAGGCCGGGGGTGCCGGCAGGCACTGGCTCGTTGACCGCAGCGGTATTGCCGATGTTCACCGCGACATGTTGATGTTCGTAACGCGCGCCGAAGTCGACGTGCAGCTTGTCGTTGATAACAAGTTCGTCGTTGAAATAGGCCGAGGCGGAGCTGACCTTGTCATTGAAGATGCCCTGGCCCCAGTTGCCATAGCTGAGCATCCCGTTGTTGGTCAGCTGGCCAAGCGTGTTCCCGTTCGCGTCCAGTGCTACCAGATCGTAGATGTGCGAATTGTTCGTCACGTCGTTGATCACGTAGGCAACGCCGGACTGGTCGTTCTTGCGGCGCACGTTGTAGTACATGCCGCCGACGGTCAGCGAGTTTTCGAACCAGCTGCCCTGGCTATCCCACTTCAGGCCGAAATCGCTGCCGAAATCCTTGATAGACAGTGTCTGGTGGTTCAGCACGGTCTGCTGGAGCAGGCCATTGCCATTGAGCGCGTTGAGCGCGGCGGTGTTGGAGGCAGAGATCACCTGCCCGGTCTGCATGTCGCGAATGCCGAACTGCGTGGTGCCGGCAAAGGCCGCGGAACCGGCGGCGAGCAGGTCGGAAACCGGCGAGACGCCCGGCGTCAGGTAGTCGACCGCCGAAGCCAGGCCGGACGTGCCGGCGCCGCTGCCCGGGAAGATACCGTTGAAGTCATACTTGCCGTCAAGATAACGGGCGCGGCCGAACAGCTTCAGTTCGTCATTCACCGGCTTTTCGAAATCAAGACGGAAGGTGTTCGACGTCGTGTGGATGCCGTTGTCACCCCGGAACGGACGGATCGAGCGGCCCGTGGCGGAGGATACCGGCACGCCGAGATACTGGAACGCTTCACCCAGCACGTTGTCGTACTTCAGGTCCAACCCAGGGACGGATCCGATCTTGCCCGATGCGTCGACCGCGAAGGGCATGTCCGCGTAGTAAGGGTCGGTCTCGTCGCGGCGCTGATAGCTGACGCGAACGAAGCCGCCATCGTCGAACCGCTTTTCCAGCGTGCCCTTGATCTGGAAGCTGTCATAGCGGAACGGCGACTTGCGCTGGCCCTTCTGGCTCCAGAAATAGCCGCTGGCGGCGAAGGCCAGATTGTCGGCCAGCGGGGCCGAGAAGTAGCCGTCCACGCGGTAATCGTCATACGTCGTGCCGGTCGCGCGGATCGATCCCGTCGGCTTGTCGTAGCTCAGCTTCTTGGAGACGAAGTTGATCGTCGCGCCCGCACCGTTCGGGGCAAGGATGCCCGAGGTGCCGCCGGCCACCGCTTCCATGCGGTCCACTGAAAGGTCCTGCTGGAAGTAGAAGTCCGCGCCGCCGCCGCCGTAGAGGATCGGCATGCCGTCCTGTTCGATGGTGATGAAGGTCTGCGCGCCGCCGCGCAGGCCGCGCACCGAATAGTTGTTCGATGCCGGGCCGGCCGTGGCTTCGACGAAGATGCCGGGCACCAGTTCCAGCGATTCCGCCATCGAACGCGGCGCCTTGCGCTGCAGGTCTTCCTTGCTGGCCAGCGTGACGTTGGAGGAAGAGTTGAACAGCGTGCGGCGCCCGGAGGTGCTGCCGGTGACGATAATTTCCCGCAGGCTGTCGTCGCTTGCCTCGGTGGAATCGGTGCTGTCTGCGGCTTGCGTGCCGGCCTGTGCCGTTGCGCTGCCGACGCCGGGGGCGGCTTGCCCGTAGGAGGCGCTGGTCATGCCCGCCGGTGCCGAGCCGCCACGGCGCTCTGCCAGTACGGCGGTGCGGCCATCGAAGGAAACGACACGCAAGTCACCGGTGGAGATCAGGCGGCGCAGCCCCTCTTCCACGGTGTAGCGGCCCTGCACGGCGTTGACCCTGCGGCCGTGCGTGGTGTCGCCGGAGGCCAGAACCTGAATCCCGGCCTGCTGTGCGAAGGCAAGGATACCCTTGCCGGCATCTTGCGCAGGAATGTTGAAAGTGTGGAGCTGATCCTGAGCAAGCGCGGGTGCGCTGGCGATCATGGAAACGGTCGCGGCACTTGCCAGCAGAGCCGATTGCACATGAAAACGACGGACGGATCGCATGTTACCTCCCAATTTTCTACGGCCGAACAGTTCAGCCATTTTTTGAGAAAGATGGTCGGCGAAACAGTTTCCGTCAGGCGGGCGGAAAAAATTTACGGCAGCCTTACGGCGCGCCTACGGAACGATACGAATGACGTTGTTATCATGGATGACACGGCCGCCGACCATCGCAGCCGAGGCGGAGGCGAAGCCGTTGATATCGTCCGTCTGGAACGATCCAACCACGCGTTTGTCGGCGAAACTCGGGTCCACGGCGATCTGCTGGTTGTGGTAGCCGTTGAATTCGGCGGCAGCTTGCGACAGCGGTACATCCTCGAACACGATGCGGCCATCGCGCCAGGCAAGCTGCCGCTCGGCCGCCTCGCCGTCCAGCGCGGCCACTGCCACGCCGGCATCGTTGATGCGCACGCTGTGCCCGGCAGTGACGAAAGTGCCTTCCGGCGCTTGTGTCGACCAGACCTTTACCGTCCCTTCGGTAACGACCACTTCGGTCGCCTCGCTCCTGCGGCGCACGCTGAACGCGGTGCCCACAGCCTGCACGTTGACCGAGCCCGCCGTGACGGTGAAGGGCCGGTCCGGCATCTTCGCGACCTGGAACCAGGCCTCTCCCTTCGTCAGTTGCACGTCGCGGCTGCGATCGGAGAAGGCCACGTGCAGTTCGCTGCCCGAATTGATCACCGCCAGCGATCCGTCGGCCAGCGGGATGCGCCGGATCTCGCCGGTATCGGTGCCCAGCGTCGTGCCGCGCGGCCAGAGCGTGAAAGTCAGCGCCGCCGTCAGCGCGGCGGCAATGCCGGTTCCACCAAGTGCTAGGAAACGCCGCCGCGCGAAAGGCATCGCCCAGGCCGGCAAGGCATGATCGTCGTTTGCGAGAGCGTTGCCGTCAGGCGCGCGACCGTCCTCGATCCCCGCAAGGATGCGGCAACGGTCCAGCACGCTCATCGCAGCGCGCGCGCGCAGCAGGGCGCCCTTGTGACGGCGATCCTGTGCGAGCCATTCGTCCAGCCGAACGCGCTCGTCGGCGGCCAGGCCGCGATCCATGGCAGCTGCCCATTGCGAAGCGATTTCGTCGATCATGGCTGCTTGAGTTTCCGGCTCAAGGATTTCGGTCTTCTGCGGCGAACGGGCATCTCAATACGTTCGTCTTCGGTCATCTGTTGGAGGATACGGCGCAGGCCGCGCGCCACTTCGTTTTCAACCACGTTTTCGCTCAACCCCAGCCGGGCGGCGATTTCGCGTTGGGGAACGTCTTCGATCTTGCGAAGCCGGAAAACCTGCCGCGCACGGTCCGGCAGGGCATCGATCAGGCGTTCAACGCGCTGCAGCGCGCTGCGCCCGGCCGCGATCCGTTCCGGCGAGAATTCATCCACCAGACCGTTTTCCATCTCGGCCATCCCGCTGGCCGCGTCGATCCGCACCACACGCTCTCGCCGCAGCTGTTCGAGCACGATGTTGCGGGCGGTGCGAAACAGGTATCGCGCCGGGTCGTCGATATGGTCGACACACTCCAGTTCGGAAATGCGGCAATAGGCCTCCTGGACGACATCGTCGACATCAATGGTTAGGAAGGCCGAACGCAGCCATTTACGCAGCTGCCGTTCATGCGGAAGTATGTTACTGCCTACCCATCCAACCAGATGAAGCAGTTTTGCATCTCCGTCATCGGTCATCCTGAAAATTCCAATTGACTCGAATTTGGTCAAGCCTACGCGGGTGGAACTCCGTCCCTCTATGCAAGCGAGTGGGCTTGTTCAAGCCCGCTCTACCATCGATCATGCTTGCCTGCGGTGGGTGGATGGGAGAGCCTGCGTGCCGCCTGCCGACAACCGCAAATTGCCGTGGTACAAGGCGCGACGGCGGGTTGGTGAGCGTGTCGGGGGCTTAAGGCGGGTTTTCCCAAGGCCTTCATCCTTAATCCGCATTCGTCGGGGCGAAGGTATGCGTTGCTTCCGGCTGTTAGCGCCGACAGAGACGCCGGCCGCTGCCCTCGACGTGCGTATGGATGGATGCAACGTGATGGCAGGTTTGAGCAAAATCCCCCATATGTCGCCGCATTAATGAAGGGCGGGTTCCGCGGAAGGCGCTTGGTCTCGCCAATGGCCGCTATGACGGCGGGTTCGGATTCATAACGGGGTCAGGGGACTTTGACAGCTATGCGCCCTTTCTTGTCATTCCGGCACGCTGTGCGGGATCCTGAAAGCAGCCATTCAATTCGCCTTTACCGCGAGGTCACTCGGCAGCATTGTAAGGTCCGCAAAGAGCCGCTGGAGTGATAGATGGCTGAGGCACAGAAGTCAGAAGACATCGGCATGAAGCGTGGTCGCGCGATCGCACAGCTCACACCTACGCGGCAACTGGATATAATCGCTCAGGGGCTGCCAATCTTGCTGAAGAGTGCTGACGAGCTTATGACGGCTGCTGAAGCACTCGATGATCATCCTAGGGCAGCAGCAATCCTCATCGGGCAGGCGACCGAAGAGTTGTCGAAGGTTCTGATCCTTATGGACATCGTACGTTGCCCTCCGAAGGCCCGCGGCGGGCTGATCGGTCAGATGTTCAAATGGTTCTATGAGCATCTGCCGCGTTTGCTCTATGCCGAGGCCCAACACTGGAGGCCAACGACGGTGGCGCAGCTCCAAGAATACCTCGACAACAGCCGACGCTCGCACGACGTCGACGGCTTTGCCGGCGAATTCATTATGCCGAACTCGACGCTATTTGCTCGGGAAAATCGGCTCTACGCCGACATCGTCACGCATGAAGATGGCGAGCTAATCTGGAGTGAACCGTCGGACTGGATGCCAGCAAGGTTCGCCGGGGGACGCATCTCGATCTGGTATGTGGCAAAGGCCCTGAGCGACGTGGGAGCCTTCAGCCGGGCAGGGCTGGATATTGTCTCTCAGGTCTGGAGCGCCGTCGATTTCGCAGGCGAGACCGAGTGCTATTCTGTTCCTCGCAACCTGACGCAGCGGATGCTTGAACGACTTAGAGCCCGATTCAAAAGTTCCTCAGGCGTAGCAATACCTTGCGGTTCTGCGGATGAGCATG
>NZ_BLJH01000060.1:0-10169 GCF_009811895.1 Novosphingobium sp. TCA1
ATCACGTCAGCATCCTCGAGATGAACGGCGAAAGCTATCGCCTCGCTCACAGCCGGGCCCGCAAGGCTAAAATCAGACCCTGAAAAGCAAGCCAATGCCGGGGGGAGTGGCCCTCGGGCTACGCCCTCACGCCACTCCCCCCGGCGTGTAACTCGATGGCCTGGTTTTACGCCGCCCCATGGCCGACTTTTGCTCCGCCGTTGACAGAGTAACGCCACCATCGCGGTTCTCGCCTGCGTTTCGAACCGAATGTCATATCCGCAGCGGATCAGCATCTCTGTGACCTTTTCGAAGGGCCGGCAAGCCGGCTGTTGACGGCGCCATCGCCGCGGGAGTGAGAGGGGGAATCCTCAGTACGATGAACGTCTACTTCAACGTCCATTCCCAGGTAGCTGGAGGGGAGCCCGAACCAGGTTCCCGACAGGGGGATCGCTTGATAGGGATCGCGCGCGACCGCAACGCGGACCAGACCCCGATTGCCGACGATGCCATTGGTCGGGTCGAATTCAACCCAACCTGATCCGGGGAGGAAGATGCGGACCCAGGCGTGCGTATTTCCGCCACCGACCACGCCCTCCGAACGCGAGGGATTGTAGACATAACCCGAGACGAAGCGCGCGGCGAAGCCCAGCGCGCGCACCGCCTCGATCATCAGCACGGCAAAGTCACGGCAGGTGCCCTGTCGCTTGGCCAGCGTCTCCGTCGGCGTCTGGGTTCCCTTTTCATGTCGAGGTACATAGGTGAAATGCCGTTTGATACTGGTCGCGATGGAGGTCAGGAGCGCAACTGTTTCGGTGTTGCCATCGTTCTTGACGAAGGCGCGCGCCCAATTGTCCACGGTTCGCTCGGGATCGAGATGCTGGCGCTCGATCGAGCGTAGCAGGTCGGGCATATCCTCTGCCGAATAGGTGAAAGGAAAGAGGCGAGCGTAAGGTTCGACATCGACCTGTTGCTGAGCCAGCGGTGCGTGTTCCAGAGTGGTCTCACTGATGACCAGCAGTTTCTCCGTGCGGCGATCGAAAGCCGCCACCGCCACCGAATTCCCGAAAACGTCGTGCAGCCACCGCAGTCCGGTGGGCTCCGGCTCGATCACGAGACGCGCCGATAGCAAATGCTGGTCAAATCCTTCACGCGGTCGCATCATGATCCGATGTTCACCGAGCGATACGGGCTGCTGATAGCGATACAGCGTGGAATGATGGATGGTCAGCAGCGGCATGGGAGTAACTCCTGATGGCCGCGCTGGAGGCGGATAGCCTGCTTGGACCCGACGATCCGGCGCCATTCGAAGTGTACAACGCGGGCGGCGCCTCACCGTTCCTCCTGCTCGGCGATCACGCGGGCACAGCGATACCGGCTTCGCTCAAAAGTCTCGGGTTAGGCCCGGAGGATCGAGGCCGTCACATCGCGCTGGACATCGGCGTCGAGGGACTGGGCCAAGTGCTTGCGCGCGAGCTGGATTGTCCGTTCCTGCGTCAAATCTATTCGCGACTGGTTATCGACTGCAATCGCCATAGCGAACGGGCCGACGCAGTTCCGGAGATATCCGACCGCACCTATATCCCTGGAAACATGAACCTTCCGGACAGCGTCCGGAGGGCCCGGATAGAAAGCATTCACGTGCCCTATCACGCAGCCATTTCAAGAATGCTGGATGATCGTCAGCACCAGGGCCGCGCGACCGTCCTTGTTTCACTTCATAGTTTCACCCCCATCCTGAACGGAAGCGCCCGACCTTGGGACGTCGGCATATTATATTGGCGGGGGCGTACGGACTTCGCGCTTGGGCTACGTGATGCGCTGGCAAGACAAACTGGCATCGTTGTTGGCGACAATGTCCCCTATGCGATGGACGACACAGATTATACGGTCCCGTACCACGCATTCAGCCGCGCCCTGCCCTATGTGGAAATCGAGGTGAAGCAGAGTCTGATCGATGATCCGCAGGGGCAAGCCGTCTGGGCGGCTCGCCTCGGAACTGCGGCCCGCGAAGCGCTGGACAGGATAGCGCTTTAGCTCTGTGCCTAGATTACGAGAACGACCACTAGCATCCCTACCTTTTCGCGGGCACGCTCCTGAATACGGCGTACCCGAACAAACCGGAAAGGACCGAGGCTGCGAATACGCCCAGGGAGGCCTCCTCGAACAGCGTTTCGTCCGTAAAGGCCAGTTCGGCGATGAAGAGGGATATGGTAAAGCCGATGCCGGCAACGCCCCCGATACCAAGGATCATTCTCCAGGTCAGCCCTTCCGGCAAGCGAGCGAGATGCAGCCGACACGCGAGCCAGGTCGCGAAGAGAAAGCCTGCCGGTTTGCCGACCGCCAGACCGGCGATGATGCCGATCGCCAGGTTTGAATGCAGAATGTCACTCAGCAGGTCTGGGGAGAAATGTATCCGCAGGTTGGAAAGAGCAAATAGCGGCAAGACCACATAAGAGACCCACGGCGTCAATATCCGGATCAGCCTGGCCGCGGCTTCATCGGTAGCCGCTGCCATCTCGTGGACGTAGCCCAGGTTTTTCTGAGCGGACAGATGATGAGTATCCTCTTCATCCGGATCGTCGGCGCGTGCGGCCGCAGCCTCGGCTTTCTTGATCTCGTCGATGGGTCGCTGGACATGCGCTGCAAAGCGCCGCTCTGAAAGGCGCGAGTTTGTCGGAAGCAGCAGACCAATAGCGACACCGGCTATCGTGGGATGAACCCCCGATCCCAATATGCCGATCCAAACCACGATGCCCAGAAAGACATAAAGGATTGGAGTGACCCAGTTAAGGCGCAGGAACAGGATTATGCCAAGATATGCGGCTCCTGCCAGTGCGAGAAACCAGGGTTGAAGCGTAGCGGTGTAGGCAAAGGCTATAACTAGCAGGCCAAACACATCGTCGATCGCTGCGAAGGCGAGCAACGTGGCGCGAAGCGATGGCGGCAAGGAGGTCGCGAACATACCGACGATCGCCAGGCTGAACGCCGTATCCATCGCCGCTACCGTTCCCCAGCCATGCTGCGCTTGGGTACCAAGGTTGAAGGCAAGGTAAACAGCCACCGGAACAACGAGACCACCTATCGCACCAACGACAGGGAGGGCCGCGGTCCGAACTGAAGACAATGACCCTTTCACGAACTCACGCTTCACCTCTGTTCCGATTATGAGGAAAAACAGCGGCATCAACGCGTCATTGATCCATCCCGACAGGGGTTTAGCTATTGCCCAGCCATCATAGGTCAGCCTCAGGGGGGCGTCCCAGATGTGCGCGTATGTTGAACCCCAAGCGGTATTGATCAGCACGAGTGCGGCGATCGACGCGATCAGCAGCGGGCCGCCGGATACCTCGCCGATAACGAAGAACGGTTCAAACTTCCTAAGGATAGCAGCCGCGGGCGAGTGATGGGCCCTGGCGGCGATGCGGCCCGACTGACGAGGGGGCAAACTCATTTGCCGTTCCTGGATTCGGTAAAATCGCCGGGCATGTCTCATCCAACCCGACCAAAGCGAAATCGTTGCAAAATGCTGTCGGGCAGAGGCAAGTTAGATGTCCGGTAAGCAGGAAGGTGCCAGTAGGATTGCCGGCGCTCGGCGGACTATGCGATCGTGCCATGGGATATTCCGGTTCGCCGCATGATCGGCAAAGCCTTGCGTGACTATTTCACGCAGCGAACTATTCGAGCAATGCCGACTGTCTGATTAACACTCTGTTTCCACCGGGAACGATGTCGCCGAATTTTGATTTTATGCGGTATGAAGGAAGACGCTGCCCATCCGATCTGCCGAGAGGAGATTCTGGTCGTTGATGATGAGCCGCTGCTCAGAATGGTTTTGGTGGATTTGTTCGAGGATGCAGGCTTCCGGGTGGAGGAAGCGGGCGATGCTGGCGAAGCGCTTGAACTATTGAAAGCGCATCCTTCCATCCGCATTGTCGTGACCGACATTCAGATGCCCGGATCCATGGACGGCCTGCGCCTCGCGAACTATATCCATGATGCATATCCGCCAATCGCGCTAATCGTGTGCTCGGGCGCGATATCACCTGATGGAGGCGCGCTGCCGCAGTCCGCCATCTTCATGCCCAAACCGGTCGATCACGCCGTTTTGCTACGCACGGTGAGCAAAATGTTGTCTGCGTAACGAGGCTAAGCTCCTGCTATTGCTTAGATAAGCCTTCGAAAACTAGCGAAAAGGCGGTTCCTTCGCCCACTTTGCTGGCGACTTCCATCCTTGCCCCCATCCGTTCGACAAGGTCGCGGCAGAGCAGTAGTCCCAGCCCGCTCCCCTTCTCTCCCGCAGTCCCTGGCGTCGTGACGCGGCGATCGATGCGGAAGAGATTGTCGATGGCCTGCTGCGACATTCCTACGCCGGAATCCCGAACATGGATAACGAACCGCCCGTCGGTTCCTTTCTCGCAGGCGATGGTGATGCCGCCCCCTGCTGGCGTAAACTTGATCGAATTGCCGACCAGGTTGCGCAGCACCGTCGCGAGCATGTCGCGATGGGCACGGACCATCCCGCCGCCACAATCGAATGACACCGATACGCCCTTCTCTTCAGCCGTGTGGCGGCACACACTCGTCGCTTCCTGTGCGATAGCAGCCACATCGACCATCTCGAGTTCGACATTGCCGCTATCCATCTGGAGCTGTGCCCAGTCGAAAAGGCTTTCCATCAGGGCGTGTGCCTGCACTGCCGCCTCCTGCACGGCCTGCGCACGGATTTGAACCTTCGCGGGATCCTTTTGCGCGGCGGTCCGGCTCAAAGAGTCCGAGAGACCAATGATTGCCTGGAAGGGATTGCGCAGATCATGCGCGATGATCGAAAGCAGCAAGGCCTTCTGACGATTGAGCGCATCGAGAGCGAGGGATTTTTCCTCGGCTTCCCGCTTCGCCTGCTCGAGTTCCGCCAGAAAGGCGCGCCTTGCCTTGGCATAGCGGATTGCACGCGCAAGGCCCGATGGGTTGAGCTCCGCCTTGCTCAAATGATCGAGCGCCCCCGCTCGCATCAGATCGAGGGCCGTCTCGGGGTTGGTCTCGCCGGTAAGGATCAGAACGGCATTGATACCGCACCCTGGAGCGAGCAAAGCCCCCAGCACATCGAAGGCATCGGCATCGGGCAAGCGATAATCGAGCAGGACGCAGTCGAAGGCTTTCTCGCCTGCGAGCGCTAGTCCTTCGGCAGCGTTTGCTGCCTCCGTCAGAACCCAAGTGAGGTCAGAGGCCGACAGCGCCCGCCGGACGGCCTGGCGATCGACTTCATCGTCATCGATAAGGAGGATGTGGGTCTGGGTCGGCATCGTCAGCGCGGAAACTCAACGATTCTCCAATAATGTTCAAGCAGTGATACGGCTTCCATAAAGGTGTTTGCCGGGTCCTGCTTGACGATGTAGCCCGCGACATTGTGCCCATAGGCGCGCGCCTTGTCCTCGTCCGCCTTGGAGGTGGTGATCATGAACACCACAGAGCCTTTCAGCTCCTCATCCGCCCGAATGGCTTCCAGGAATTCGATGCCGTTCATCCGGGGCATGTTGAGGTCGAGCAGGATGAGGTGAGGCTTGGGCAGCTTTTCCTGGCCGTTTTCGCCCCGCAGCACTTCCAGTGCCTCGATGCCGTCACGAGCCACTGTGATCGGGTTGGCGATCCGGCTTTTGGCGAACGCGCGCTTTAGGCCTTGCACATCGACCTCGTCATCTTCGACGAGCAACAGATTGACGGTTGGATTCATGCTCGAGATTCCTTGGAGATAGCGGGCCAGGTGAAATGCACGGTGAGGCCGCGGGCCTCATTCTCGCTCAACCACACCTGTCCGGATTGCCGTTCGACGAGCTTCCTTACAATCGCAAGCCCCATTCCGCTACCTTCCACTTCATCCCTTGGCTTGAGGGTCTGGAACATACCGAACACCCGTTCGCGGAACTGTTCGGGTATCCCTGCCCCATTATCGCTGACGGTGAACTCGTACATGTTGCCCACAGATGCCGCCTTAACCTGGATAAGGCCATGGGCCGGATCCGGGTGATGCTTTACCGCGTTTCCTATGAGGTTCTGCAGCGTCTGGGTGAGCGCGGCTTGCGCGGTTACCAGCGTAGGCAAACTCGCGTCCGCCTCGATCCGAAAGCCCTCCGGCGGGCTGATGAGGGCCGCAAGATCCGAGACCAGCGCCCTCGTATCAACCTCCCGGATCACATTGTCGTCGCGCCCGGCGCGCGAATAGGCGAGCAGATCACTAAGCAGACTCTCGAGCCGACGTACCCGGCTCTTCAGCAAATCCATGTTCGTTCGGGTATCGCCCTCCAGCTTGTCACCCAGGTCCTCCTCGATCCAGCTCGCCAGGTTCTCGATCCCGCGAAGAGGCGCTTTGAGATCGTGTGAGGCGACATAGGCGAACTGCTCGAGCTCGGCATTGGAACGCTGGAGATCATGAGCCTGATGCCGCAGCTTCTGGTCGATTTCCTTTCGATCCGTCACATCGGTAAAGAGCGCGACGACCCCAAGGATACGGCCGCTATTGGCGCGGTGGGGACGGAAGTAACCCTCGAAATCCCTCGGCGACGCGGCATCGGGCAGCTGGAAGGCAAACCGAACTTCCTCCCCGCTGAGTGCCGTCTGGAGTTCGTCGCCAGCGCCTGGGAACGTCTTTTGAGGAAACAATTGATCCAGATTTCGGCCCGAAACATGAGCTACGTCCTCCGCCGTAACGCTGAAGCGGCGCGCAAACTCCTCATTCAGAAAGCCGATGGATCTGTCCGCCTCGATATAAGCGATCATCGCCGGCATGGTATCCGCGGTCACCCGCAGGACCGACGTGCGGTCGAGTTCGATGAGGCTGTCTTTGAACACCGCGACGGCACGCGCCATGGCGCCAACCTCATTGCGGTGGTTGAGGCTTGGGATGGATACCGACGTGTCACGCGCGACAAGCCTCCGCATCGTTTCCGCCAAACCCACAAGGGGACGGGCTATGTACCGGCTGAGGGCTACTGCGACCCCCAGACTGATCAACAATGTCAGGACCAACGAAGCCCACAGGGTGAACCGCGCGGTTTCTTCCGCGCGCGCAACCAGGCGGGTCTGGACAACCAGCGAATCCTGTTCGCGCTGTTCGATAGTGGCGAGCCGTGCGCGGAAGGTGTCGAACATGGCCTTGCCCTGCCCGTCTGCTTCGATCGAACGGGCGTGATCGCGCGCCGTGGGATAGGCCATGTCCCTGATGATGACGGCGCCCACCTGACGCTGCCAGTTTCGCGCCGCTTGTTCGGCTTCTTCAAGCGCATCCAACTGAGGTTGGTTCGTGGCCAGCAGAACCTTCAGCTCCGCGATACTATGGTCGAAGTTGCGTCGCCCCTCTTCATAGGGCTGCAGACTTGTCCGACGTCCGGTCAGCAAATAGCCTCGCGCGCCGGTCTCCTGGTTGAGCATCTCGTTCTTGATGGCGCTCAGTCCGACAATGATCTGCGAAGAGCGGAAGCGCGACGCCGTCGCAGAATGCAATTGGGACAAGGTGATAAGGACGCCTCCGCTGCCGACGAGCGCAATGAGGGCGATCATCGCGATTGCGAAACCGAAAGTTCGATTCAGACTGTAGGTGTTCTCTCGCATCGCCCTTCGCATACCCAGCCTGTGGGAAAATAACAGCAACAGTTTTTAGGGTTTGGTTGGGCGCCAGACTCTGAGTACGAGCCGGTGACGATTCCAGGGATCCCGCTCGGCATTGCGGGCTTTTCTCCCCGTCGGCGGCGCGCGACGACCACCGAATCGATTACATTCATCAGCGGGTTGAGGACCGTCGAGCCCCGGCAATGCCTCGCCAGCAGCGTGACGATCTCCCTCATCGACGTTAGTGCGCCGCCCAGAACAGGCAGATAGGCCGAACGCAGGTAGTTGTCGTTTGCGCTCATCCATGACGATGGTCACGGTGCCCATGATCATGATCGTGATGCTCGTGTGCCCGTGGTGATGATAGCGGTAAGGCGCTGACGATGTTCAAGATTAGGCCAATCGCCGCCGCTACGGTCGCATTCCCGAAAGCGTGAGGGACTTCATCACTCGATACGGGAACAAACTCGGGGTCAGTCCATTTTAGAGGCCCGCGCCGACACTTTGCGCGCCTGTCGTGCAAGCGTCGCCAATCCGCCGGTTCGGGTCGCCATCCGCAACCGCGCCACAGACGCAGGATCATGTGCATACGATGAGCGTAATCCAGATTATCGCCGCAGCCACGCCCGCTGCAACTTCCCCAGCTCTCGCAAGAACCGCCATCCCGGACGTATCCACGCAAATTCGCGACCTGTCGCGATCGACGGTTTCGTGGTTCCAGGCGTACTGGCTGCAGATCATCATCGCATTGGCCATCGCCGTCGCCATCGTCTCCGCGCTCTACGCCCTGCGCGGGCTTGGCGCGCGTCTGTGCCGAAAGGAGCGCGGGCGGGGCGACTGGCGTACCATCGTCGGCCGGGCCATCACCAAGACCACCAACTACTTCATCATCATGGTCGCCATCCGTGCGGTGGACGGATACGCGCAGACGCCTCCGATGCTCGACAAGCTGGTAACGTTCCTGTTCACCCTGGCTGCGGTGATGCAAGGCGCGATCTGGGCGCGCGAGTTCATCCTCGGCGCGATAGAGCACAAGACCTCGGCCGAGCATTTCAAGGGCGAGGCGATCATTAATGCCATGGGCCTCATCCGCCTGTTGGTCAGCGTGGTGGTCTTCGCGGTGGCGGCCGTGGTGCTGCTCGACAACATCGGCGTAAACGTTACCGGCCTCGTCGCGGGTCTGGGCGTCGGCGGTATCGCCATAGGTCTGGCTGCGCAGGGTATCTTCGCCGACCTGTTCGCCGCGCTGGCGATCATCTTCGACCGACCGTTTTCCAAGGGCGACCAGATCAGCTTCGACAATTCGTCGGGCACGATCGAGGCGATCGGTCTCAAGTCCACGCGCATCCGCGCCTATACGGGCGAACTGCGGATCATCTCCAACAAGAACCTGCTCGACAAGGAAATCCTGAACGTCAGCGGGCGTGATCATATCCGTTTGCCGTTCACCATCGGCGTCGCCTACGAGACCCCGCCCGAGACGCTCGCGCGCATTCCCGGCATCCTGACCGAACTTGTCGAGGCGGAAGGCGGTAAGGCGGCAAGGGCCGGGTTCGAGAGCTTCGGCGCTAGTTCGCTCGATTTCAGCCTGCTGGTCGACGTGCCGGGCAAGGACTGGGGCGTGGCGCATCCGCTGCGCGACCGGCTGATGGTGGCGGTCGTGCAAAGGTTCGCCCAGGAGGGGATTTCCATTCCTTATCCCACGCAAACGACGTTCACCGCCGCCCCTGACGGAAAGCTGATCATGCCCTATCCGAGCCCCACGTCATCTGACGACGACGCAAGGGCGCTGTAGGCCCTTCGTCGAAGCCCCGCATGCGTTTCTGCGGAAATTGGCCAGATGGAGGCGGAAATGTAGCTTTCCCGCCATATAGCAGCGGGCCCTGCGGGCCCGAACTGCACAGTCTGCTCCTAAGGACTCCTCTTAACCGGCAGCACGGGCTGGCCGTTAGCCCTGCCGTCCTGGCCGATTTATGGGTGGGTTCTGGGCCGCGTGTGGCGCACGCTGCCGTGGCATCGCTCGCGTTATGACCAATTCCATGTACCTGCATTAGGTCGGATTCCAGGGGGCGAAACCCAGTCAGGGCTCGAAGCCTTGTGCTATGGTGCTCCTCAAGGCGGCTCTACTTTTCCTCCTCGCCAAGCTGACCGGGTGGAGGAGAGGGAACGACAGAGCCACGCCGGTTCGGCATCTGCACCGATTTCTGGCTATCTGGCGATCCGCCATTTTTTGGCAGCATGCGTTCAACGAAGGTCGCAGCGACCAGGAGTAGGACGGCGAGGGCCGTACCTGCCAGCACAAGAATATACTGCCCAGCACCGGCGGTTATGCCGACAGCCGCAGCCATCCAGAGACTGGCCGCCGTTGTCATGTTTCGTACATCGCCCCCGCGCACAAAGATCAAGCCTCCGGCGATAAAGCCGATAGCTTGTGCAAGCCCTTGTATGACGCGAACAGGGTCGCCCTCCCCATGGTGTTCCACGAGTTCCAGGGCAGACAAGGTAAGCATCCCTGAGCTCAGCGCGACTAGGCCACCGACTCATTATGGCGCAGCCAAATGCGTATGGACGCAAGCTGGACTGAGGCG
>NZ_BLJH01000061.1:0-9837 GCF_009811895.1 Novosphingobium sp. TCA1
CGATGCGCTGCCCGTTGTAGCAGACCAGGATCTCCCATTGGGTGACGCTGAAGCGCTTCTGCTCGATGGTGACAAGGGCGGGGTCGAAGACCGGCTTGGGTGTCTCGGAAGGACCGGCGCCCGTTCCGAGAACGCGGCCGATGATGCCGGTGGTGCTGTGAAAATCGATCCCGGCGTCAGTGATGATGACGCAGCCGCCGCCAAATTCGTCAGGCCGCAAGGCATCGCAGGTGTGCGCCCATGAGAATGCGCAAGGGAGTGCGGATTTGCAGGCGGTGAAGATCAGGTTTGCCACCTGATCGACGCCGAACTGGTTGCCGCTGAAGCTGACTTTGCAGTGTCCCTCGGCATCGACTTCGCTGATGACGATGCTGCAGTCGAACGACGGGAAATCGGGATCGTCGAAGAGGTCGAGAAAACTCCCGAAATCGTCACCGTCCTTGGGCGGGAAGAGAGCGGCAAAGCGCGGACCGAGGTTGTCGTATTCGAGGTCGCGGGGAGTATCGCTCGCGAAATCCTCGACGATTTCGCTCGCGCGCTGCGCCAGCCTGACCAATTCGGCATCCTCGGCGGTCATCTCGAGGATGAAGGAACTGGAGAGGTAATTGTTTGCCATGATGGATCTCCTGAGCAGTCAGGCGGGATCGCCGGCGAGACGCGCGCAGGCGGTCTCGGCGAGTTTGGGGAATGCGGCCGAAAGGTTGGTGTGGATCGTCTCGAATGCGGGGATCGCGAAACGACCGTTGGCGCCGGGCCGCGTGGTCAGCAGCGCGCCGATCGCCACTTCGTCGAGTTCGGGCCGGGGAATGGAGGCGACGTTGCCGTCATATTCGACAGGACAGGCAATCGCAGCCTCGATCCAGGAGCCGAGCCCGTCTTCTACGGCCTCGGCGTAGGCGGCGACGGCAGGATCGTCTTCATCGTCGATGTGCAGGACGAGGGTTCGATAGGTGCCGAAATCGTGCCGGTTAGGCTTGCTGGTGAGGCGGCATCCCTGCGGAGGAAGGCCATGGATGGCGATGATGCCGATCCGATAGGCGTCGATCTCGAAGCGGTTGACCCGCGCGAAATCGGGGGTCTGGCCAAGCTGGGCGCAGTCGGCGTTCGCGGGCGCTGCGCCAATGTCGATGGTGTAGGACAAGGGAACCTCCGTCGATCCTCCATGGATCGCCCATCCCCTTCCCCCTCATCTCAAGGGTCATCAGGCTCGATGGTGAAGTTCCAGCCATGCACATGAAGCATCTCGTTCGTGCCGCGATCGAAGGCCAGGAAAGTGTCATCGAGGTCGGCTTCAGGTTCGATCAGCCATTCGAGGGTATGGTGGGTACTGTCTGCGATGACGGCGCGCGTGTAACCGGCCTCGCGGGCTTCGGCCTCGGTGTGGATCGGCGGAGGCGATGCCTGGATGAAGGGCTTCGCAGCCTCCTGGGCAGGCCCATCGAATGTGCCGAGGGTCTTCAGGCGATCGGTCTCCAGCGTCGCGCCAAGATCCTCGGGCAGATCGGCATATTCGGCGGCGACCGTGATTGCGGCCGCTGCGGTGGGAAGTTCGCCGGGGGCAGCGCCCTTCCAGATGTATGTCGCTTCCTCGCCGTCGATGCGGGGATGGGGTTGCATGACCTGGACGAAGAACGTGCCCAAAGGCCGGTCCCATCCGATGGCGACGCTGCTCGCAACGCCTTTTCCGGGAAAATCATAACGGCTCATGAGGGTGGATCTCCGTTCAATTCGCCAGCGCGAGCCATTCCACATGCCAGGGGCGCGGGAATGGATTGTAGCGGATGAAGGCAGGGACAAGGGGCATGCCCATGGCAGCGAGGCTTTCCGCCGTGGAAACCCGCTGGAGGGCTTCGGCAAGGTCATCTTCCAGCATGAAGTCCAGCATGGCAGCTTCGTGGACCTGTTCACAAGTGAGCATTGTCCAGTCCAGCGCATCGAGGAAACCTCGCGGCGCTGGGTGAAGCGTTCGATCCGGGCGGCATCGCTGCGAACGAGATCGAGAACCTGATGTGTGGTGAGCATGGGATGTCTCCCTAAGCGGCGATGGGCTCGCGCGGCGCCTGCGTGTGGGGCTCGATGGGCGCGGGCGAGGGTACGATGGCATCGAGCCGCAGATCACGGCGGATGCGCGCTGCGAAACGGATTGGCCGGACGAAATCGCGCATTGCCGCGAAGCGCAGCTTCTGGCCGGATGCAGGACCGCGTTTGGCGAAGTATTGCACCTCGTTGCCCTCATGGAGCGGGCCGACGCTGAGCATGATCGAAATGTCATCGCTCGACAGCGCGACATATCCCGCGATTGCCGGGTCGCTGGGTGTGGAGCTGATAGAGTAGCTGCCCGGCGCCAAGCCGATTTCCATCGCGAGCGCCTTCATGGCCTTGGCACCGTCCTTGTGGAATCGCTCTTTGGCAACGCGGTCATGGGCCACTCCACGCACGGCCAGGGTGAGAAGTGCGGGAAAGCGTTCGAGTTCGATGACGCGGCGGCTGCAGGCGAAACGCAGGCTGTCATCATCGGCGCGGTCGGCGGTGACGGCTGCGAAGTGGCGCGCGAGGAGCGCGATTGCCGGGTCATGGTCGGGGTCGACGCCGGCGATACGGCAGTCTTCCATCGCCCTGTTGAGCGCATGCAGCGTCGCGGTAATGGTCGTGAGGCTGCTGGGGTCGATCGCCTGCATGTGACGGAACGGGACGTCGTAGGTCATGGTAGGGCTCCGGGTCAGACCGAGCGCATTCCCGCGCTCGATCCTCCCTTCCCCCTCTCCTCTGCGGCCTCGGACCCTTGGCTGTTTCAGGTCTCGGAGGGGAACCAGTCGGCCTCGGTGATCGTGCCGGTGGCCTCGAGCGCCTCGATGTCGTCGAGCTGCCAGCGCCTACCGCCGGGTCCGAGATTGGCATAGCCCGCGTAGAAACGGTCGTTGTGCTCGATGAACTGCGTGTAGACGCGCTCAACGACGGCTTCACCGACAAACCAACCGGGGTTGAAGCGGCTATAGATCGGGGGGAGGACGCCCAGCATGTGGGTGTAAAAGCGCTCGGTGACGCGGGTCAGCGGGAATTTCGCGAGCGTGCGGGCCACTTCGGCCTTCCAGTAATCATCGCAGTCGAGAAGGAAGGCCGTGGGGTCAGTCCGCTGGTATGCGGCAAGCGCCCGGTTTTGGTCCGCGGCCTCGGCAATATAGGATTGGGCACGCGGGTTCTCGCCGGTCATGATGTAGCAGTCGGGCATGGAGGGACTCCTCTCGCGAAGAATTTCGCGCTGAGAACACTCCCTCTTTTCTCTTGGCCGCGATCCGGATTTCAGGTCGTTGCGCACTTCCTGGCCCGCCACAGACCGATCAATTCGCTCATAGCCTCTCGCTCACCGAAGGCGTCCGCATAAACGGCACCGGGATGATCCGCGAGATAACCGATGATGGTGGCAATATCGATGCCGATCGCACGATCGAGGCCGAAGATGTCCGAGACGTCGAAATGGCCCCAATCGTCACCATTCCACCATGCAAGGAGGAAGTTCGCAACCTTGGCGGACTGTCCGGTATCCGACCGAGCAACGTCGATCAGGCGAGAAAGAGAGGCGGCAGCGTTGGCGTGATCGATATTGATGGCAGTCATGACGATCTCCTTCAGGGTGAAGCGTATGCGAGGAAATGAATAGAAGCTACAGGCAAGCTATGCTGGTGCGAGCGCGGTAGATGTCGGCCGCCCACGTTTCGATCCAGCCAGTGGTTACTTCATCGTGGGCAAGATCGCCGGTTTCTATAAGCGCGCGGATCTCCGCCTGTGCTTGCTAGATGGCGGCTTCCCATGGATCAGACGGACTTTGTGAAGGTGCCGGTTCTATCGTGATCGTGAGCGGGCGATGAGGCTCGCGCAGTCGATCGAGCTGGGCGATGGTCCATCTCTCCATATGGTCGGCCGCGAAGGCATCGGTCTTCGAGACCTGCCGGCGCCGGGCATCACGGCGCGCGGCCGTGCCCCAGGCCTGGGAATCTAGAGAGGCTACGCGATGTGCGTAGGGCTGAAGGAAGGGGATGGCGGCTCCCTTCACGCCGAAGAGGTGGAGGCGGGGGCCAGGGTTGGGCAGCACCGCGTCGAGGTGCGCGACAACGGCGATCAATCCGTCAGGGCCATGGATGTCGCGGCGACACATGGAGCCGACGCCGACGATCGTGCCGGGATTCATCGACCACGCCAGCATTTCGGCGCAACGCTCGTAGTCCTCTGGATAGCGACCCTGCAGGACGGGCATGAACCGGTCGATGATGCCGAGGTCATGCGCGCGCGATCGGCATTCGCGGTTCGTCGCCACGGTGCGGGCGATACGGTCGAGGACTTCGGCGCGATCGGCGGCAATCTCCGCTTCGCAGCAATAGTCGGCGGCCGCGAAGCGCCGGAACGGATAGGATGCGGCCAGAGCCATGTAGTCGGCGATCGACCATGGATAGCCGCCATATCTGGACATCAGGACATAGCCCGCGCTGTCGAGGTCGAGGCTGTTGAGCCCGTGGGCATTCGTCAGTTGACCAGTGCGCCAGCCTCGCCATTCGCGCCAGCCCCCTGATGCGGTGCGCCAGCGCGAAAGGCAGTTCGCGGAAATCAGCATGGGCTGCTGTATGATCCGCGCGCGCTGAAGGATTGGTCCTTCGTTGAGATGGGGCAGGCCGACGATCACCTCGATCGTCATGGCAGGATCTCGGCGTCGAGTTCGTCGAAGCTGATGACGCTGGCGCGCTCATCATACCGGGCGGCATCGACGAGGGCCTTGAATATGGGATCGGCGTATGTCGGACGGGCCAGATGATCGACGCTGGCGAGCCGGTAGCCAAACACGCCGACTTTGCCGCTCGGCACCCAATCGGCCCAATCGCCGTAGGCGGTGGTCACAACGACCTGACCGATGCGTGCCTCGAACGCTTCGCGCTCGCGCCTGACATGGCTCTGGCGGGGTTCTACGGCTTCGCCGGCATAGGCTTCCCATCGCTCGGGCCGCCAGCATTTGACGGTGCTGGTGGCAAGCGAGAGTTCGATGTCGAAGAGCGGATCTCCGGCAGCGGCAAATTCGGTCTGGAACGCCACGATCACGAGCGACCAGTCAACGTCATGCTCGTACTCGGGTTCATCCAGGCGCAGTGCCTCGGGCATCGCGGCCTGGCGTGTTTCGGACAGGATAAAGCCGCCATGCGACGGGGTCACGACGCGCCAGATGCCGGGGAGCCGCTGCGTGGTAGTGACGGGCTTGCCCCAGCGGGTCATCTCAGGTGCGGGGGAGGAAGCGAATGCGGGCATGTGTACTCTCCTCGATCGTTCGCTTCCACCTTCCCGCTCCCCTCATTCGGCCTCGGAGAGCCAGGTCGCCATGTTCTGGACGACGGGGCGCCGCTCGCAGTGCCGCCGAGCGCCCTCGGCGCTGTTGATGGCGCTGTGAAGGCGGCCAGCGGCCTTGGAGGCCCCGGCCTCGCGCAAGAGGGCGCGGGCACGGCGCATGAGTTTCAGGGCGTCGTCGATTTGTTGCTTCGAACGCGGTGTGGCGGGTTTCAGGCGGGGCATCTCAAGTCCTCCTGTCTCTTGAGGGCAATGCGCGCGGCGACCTCGCTTGCCGAAAGGTCAGTGCGCTCGATCACGCGCCAGGGCTGCAGGTCATTGCCGGGGGTGATCATGACCGCGATTCCGGCCTGCATCATGCGCTGCGCGACGCGGATGGCATTCTCGCGGCTGCAGAGCCGTGCCCGCAGCGGCGAGAGGGTGGATGCCGCGCTCATGGCGGGGGCATCGCAGCGGATGGGCGGGGGGCGAAGACCGTTCGGTGGACCTTCGTTTCCGGGACGATCGACCATTCGAGGTCACGGAAATTGCGAATGCGGTAGTGGCCGTATGTGCCGACAGGCCGGAAGGTGATGGTCGCGCCCCGCTTGATGACGGTGAACTCGTCGCCGGCGAAGCCATCGGTGAATGTGATCGCCTGCGGGAATTTGACGCGCATGCCGTCGACGATCTTCCGGGAACGCTTCTGCAGGCGGGCGAGGCAGCGCCGACGCCAGTCGAGAGCATTCTCGTTGGTGGTCGGCGTCAGCAGGCGAAGGATATTCTCGGGTGCTTCTGCTTCGCAGGGGCCCATGCCTTCGCTCATGTCCTTGAACCCGAAGTGCATGGCCTCCTTGTCCCTCGGGTTCCACTTCACGAGGCAGACCATGGCGATGACCTCGGTCGGCACGCCGTTTTCGGAGTATTGCACCGCTGCGTACCACACCCGGTTGCCGGGGCAGGACGAGGCAAGGACGCGAGCGCCGCGCGCGATTCCGTTGTCGTCCGGCGCATTGATGAAGGTGAACTGGGCGTCGAGATAGGACTTGGGCGTAGCGTGCCCGCCCATGTGGTGCCTGTTCATGAAGAGCCAGCCCATGGTGATGTCTCCTGCTAATGGAAGTCATGCCGCGGCCTTCAGGGCATCGCCGGCAGGCGCGTTCGCCTCGGCAAGGCTGAAGGCGCGCAGATAGTTGAATGCTTGCTCGGCTTTGGCCGAGGCGGTGAAGATGGCGCTGTGGTCAGCGCGAAGCACCTTGATCCAATTAGCAAGGTAGCTGGCATGGCTGTCATGCAGCTCGGTCGGCAAGCCGAGGTCGGCGCAAACGTAACTTGCTGTTAGTTCAGCACAAAGTTCCTCGACGCAGTAAGCATCGTCACCGAAACGCTTGCCGAAAGTGCGATTGAGCCGCTCCTTGCTGCCACTCCAATGGGCACTTTCATGCGCCCTCGTGGAAGCGTAGGCGTCGCCCGATCTGAAGCAGCCGGGGCGGGGAAGCTGGATGTAATCGCCGAGCGGGCTGTAATACGCCTCGTCGCCGCCGTGGCGAACCCGGGCAGGGATCGCCGCGAAGAATGTATCGATCGCGTCCTGGCGCTGCGATAGCAGGGTCGGTGTCGGGGGTACGTCGCGCGCGTAGTAGTAATCGGGCAGGCCCTCTATCTCGTCGGCGTTGTAGACGATGTAGTGACGCAGGAAGCGGATCAGCTGGCCGGTAGCCTCGCCCAGCAATCCCGGCTGCCCTGCCTTGCGGAAGCTGGAGGCGTAGATCGACATGGATGGATCGGCCTGGCGGCGCACATGCGCGCCAAGTTCCTCGGCCTGGCGGGCTGTCATCCAGTAGCGGCTGCGGTAGCCACGCGCGTCGGCGATCGTCCAGAGCCAGAGGCAGTTGATGCCGTTGTACGGAGTGCCTTCATGGCGGAGCGGTCGGCCGCCCTCCCCGGTCAGCGACCAGGAGCGGGTCCACGGGGTTGTGCCGGCCTCGAGCCGGGAAACGATGGCATTGGTGACTTCGCGCGCGATGTCGCGCGAATTGCGGGGTGTCTTCATCTGGAATGTCCCTTGTCCGGTGTGGCGAGAAAAGCCGCCGGTGAGCCGTAAAGCCCACCGGCGGATCGTCGGTCGGGTCGGATGGACGCTCGTTATTCCGCCGCTTCGGCCCACTGGCTGACGGCATCGTTATCGCCGTAGACTGCCGGCGAGCCGTCATCGATCTGCTGATCGTCGTCGCCTTCGCCGGTGTGCTCGTCGTCGATCGAGACGTTCTCGCCATCATCGCCGTCGTCGGGACCGGAAAGGGCAGCGTCGATCAGGCTGGCCAAATCGTCTTCGACGTCGTCAGGTGCGCTCGCCTCGCCGGTGTCCCCGGCTTCGTCGCCATCGTCATGATCGGTGGACGTCTCGGGGGTGTTGAAGCGCATCGCTGCGGGCACCCAGGCCAGTGCCCTTTCCTTGACGTCGGCCTCGATCACCGCGTCGCCGGCGAACAGCTTCTCGCAAGAGGTCGAGATTTCGCCCTTCTTCTGGCTCGCATGGCGGCCCGAGAGGGCGGGACCGCCGACTTCGTCGAGCAGCGAGAGCAGAGCACCCTTGGGAACGCGGTCGAAGAAATTCTCCGAGGTCGGGCGCCACCACTTGGCAACATCGACTTCGAGCAGCCCGGCAAGGTGGTTCTGGAGGGCGTTCTGACGATGGCTGTAGGTTTCCTTCGCCTTGAACGACCGGGCAACGATCCACGCGAGCCATGCCGCCTTGACCTCGTCGTCCAGCGCGCGGAAGGCGTCGAAGCGATCGACCATGCTCTTGTGCTCGGTCCAGGACGCATCGAGACCTTCGCGCACTTCGGCCAGATAGTCATGGGCGACCGACTTGGGATAGGCGGCACCACGAACCGGATCTTCCGGGTGCGAAGCCCGGATCGTGGTGCCGCAGGTCTCGTCCGTCCCCGTGGACTTGTCGACCATGGCGAACAGCATGTAATCGAGCGCGAGCGCCGGGTTGGCGATCATCGAAGCGCCCAGAACGTCGCGGCGCTGCACCGAAAGCTGGTCGAGGAGAACCTGGCTGAGTGCCTTGCCGCCAGGGGCAGCCTCGTCGGGCGAAACTTCCTTGGTGCCCCCGGTGAAGGTTCCGGTCTCGCCCTCCTCGATGCGGAACGTCGGAGTGCGCGGGGCCGCTTCGCCGGCAGGTTCGCTTTCGATGCCGTCGTCGCCGGTCTCGGCCGCGTCCTCGTCGTCCTCATCGGGTTCGACCATGGTGACGCTGAGCGGTGTTTCGCTGTAGTAGGTGTCGCCGAGTTCCATCCGGCCGTCCTGCGAGAGCGTCAGGAACAGGCCGACACGCGGCGCAAGTTCGGGAGGGAGGATCTTCTCGCGGCGACCGGCATCACGCAGTTCGTCGCTGAGAGCATCGTGTTCGGCATCGAGGGCCTGCCAGGCTTCTTCCTCCAGATCCTCGTCTTCCATCTCGAGGCTGACGATGCTCAGGCGCGCTTCGATTTCGCTGATGCGGATGGTCTGGGCCTCGGTGAGCGGAAGGCTCGGCAGGTGGACGTGGAACAGGCCGCGCGCAGCTTCCCAGGTCGAGTTCGAGGCAACCGGGCGAATCCAGGCGAGGCCGCGTTCTTCACCGATGCGCTTGGCTTCGGCCTCCATGGCGGCCGCCGCGAGGGCCTGCGCGATCTCGGGGTTGGTCCAGCGATCGCCGTTGTCACTGAACAGGTCGCGATCGACGATGCCGCCTGCGGCCACATAGGCTTCCTCGCCGACGAGCCGCGCGACGGGATCGGTCGACTTCATGGATTCGTTGGCGATGACGCGGCGGATGGTGTCGGCGCTGGCGTGGTAGCTGTTGGCGCCATAGCTGTTCCAGACCATCAGCTGGCGCTCATGGCTTTCGGTCGAAGCATAAGCCTTGGCCATGTCGAGCGTCATCGCGCCCGATTTCAGAGCTTCGAAGATCGGCTCGGCGAGATTGGCGAGGCGCAGGCGGCCTTCGACGAAGCGGCGGGTGATGCCGAAACGCTTGGCGACGGCGTCGATGTCGCCGCCCTGGCCGAGGCAGTGCTGGAAGGCCCGGCATTCGTCGGCAGGCGACATATTGAGGTGATGGAAGTTTTCAGCGAGCGAGGCTTCGGAAAGCTCGTCGTTGCCGCCGGTGAGGATGAGGACCGGCACGTCGTATTCGGCTTCGTTGATCTCGCCGCGTTCGGCGAGCAGCTTCAGGGCTCGAAAACGGCGGCTGCCGGCGATGACACCGTAGGAACCTCGCGGCTTCTTCACCGAGGCTACGACCAGGTTCTGCAGGATGCCGCGCGCGGAAATGTCGGCGGCGAACTGTTCGATCAGGTCTTCGCCGCGGGTGCGCACGTTGATGTCGGACAGGACCAGCTTCGCGAGCTTGACGGTCTGGATCATGGGGAAAACACCTTCTTCTCATCGTCCGGCCAATTCACGGACACCCTTCCTCCTCCCCCTCCTCACATGGGCATTTGGCCGTCAACCGCTGGTTGGGACTAACCTGACGTGGTT
>NZ_BLJH01000062.1:0-9763 GCF_009811895.1 Novosphingobium sp. TCA1
CGGTAAAGTCGATGGCCATTTTCGAGCCTGCGCTTGCCGGTGGCGCCGGAACGGTGGCGGCGGATGCAGGGGCGCCCCTCACGCTCTCAGAAGAAGCATTGGCCGCCGCTCGCGCCGACGAGAAGAACAGCCCCGAGGTTTGCGCAGCCCGCCGCTCTTCCTCAGCGTGATCGATCATGCTGTCCTTAACGGGTTTCGCGGCAGCTTCGGGCAGGGCCAACGATGGAAGGCCCCCTTCCCGCTGCCTCTGCAGGATCGGACGGCCGAGATCGCCGGGCAGCGGCGGCCCCAACTTCGGCACCCCGTCGTAGCTCTGCGGCAATCCGGCGATGGCATCGGGCGGACCACTCCGCGCCTGGGTACCGTCATCCGCATGCCCGGCAAGATGCAAATCTACGCCCTTGAGCGCATACCAGGCCGCACCGGCAATCGCCAATGCAGTGATCGCGGAAATGGTGATAATCGCTTCGCGCTTGAAGCGCTTGGCCAAGGGCGGCTTTTGCCGCAAGGCCAGGCTTTCCGGATCGAGTTTCCGCGAGATCTGCTGGGCATCAACGCCGGGCCCTTCGGCCTTGCGATCAGATTGACCGGTCGGCGAAACCGCCTGCACGGCCTGAGCCATGCCTTCTGCAGGTTCGGGTCCGCTCATTTCCCCCTCCTGTTTGAGGTGCCTTCCACGACCCGGTCGATGCGAACGATCTGCTGGTTCTTGGTTCCAAGCCGCAGCTCGGCGGCATTGAAGATGCGGTCGACGACATAGAAGCGGCCGCTCAGGCGGTAGTTCACCAGCTCCGCCGTGCCTTTACCATCGACGAGGAACAGCGGAGGCGCTTCATCGAGCACGATGCTGACGGGCAGCTGGATGAAGGTCTGCCGTCCATCATCGAAGGCGCGGAGTGGCCGCCAGGTCGGCCGGTCGCCGGAGATCTCGTAATTGAAGTTGAGGGCCTCCGGCGTGACGCCTGCGGCTACAGGCCGTGCTGCTTCGGCGGCAGCATTCGCCCGTTTCAGCGCCACCAGCGCATCCTCGGGGTAGGTCCATGACATGGCCGACAGCGCCGCTCCGCTCGCACTCGACAGTGTCAGATGATAGCTGCGGCGGTCGGTCGTGACGACGAGGTTGGTGGTGAGACCGGCGGTGAACGGCTTGACCAAGATGTGGGTCCGCTTGCCCTCACCCTGCCCGCTAGTGGTATCGCCGATCACCCAGCGCGCGGTATCGCCGCTCGCGACGGCGACGAGGGCCTCGCCCGGCTGCAGCGCGATATCGGTGATGCGGTCCGGCGCAGTCGCGACCTGGTAGAGGGCGCCTTCAGCAAAAGCCTGGACCTGAACGGCATTGAGGAACCGGCCTGCCGCGGGCTCGACCGTTGCGGCGTGATTGGCCCGTTCGATCACGGAGGCGTTGCCGTTCGGCGACGGCGCAGCCTGCGCTGTATCGTGCAGGGCCGGAATCAGCAGGGCAGCAGCAATGGCCGCTGATCTCGTCGGAAAGGCGATCATGGCAGAACCTCCTGTTGCGGATTGGAAAGCGGCTGCTCAGGAACCGTCGCCGCCGGTTGCGGCGCCGGGCTCTTGGCCGCCGGCACATCGAGTTCCCGGCTCCAGTCGACGGCATCGACGTAGATCCCGAGCGGATTGCGGCGGAGCACGTCGGCGCTTCGCGGCGGCCGGGTCACGAACGTCAGGATGCCCGTCCAGTGACCGACGTCACCCTTGGCGCCGCGCTCGTACTCGGTTTCCGTCCATTTGACCTGGAACGAGGTATCGGACGCCCGAACCACGCTTGTCACCTGCACGGACACCGTACGCTCACCAATCTGGGCGAAGGGATCGGCATCGCGGGCATAGCCGTCGAGGAACTGCGCGCCCCGCCGGGTCGCGAAGTCGTAGGCCGACAGCCAATCGCGCCGCATCAGCACCGGATCGAGCGAGACCGAGCGGACACTTTCCACGAAGCGCGCAAGATGCCAGGCAATCTGCGGATCGGTTGGGGTATAGCGGCTCTCTGCTTCATTGATCGCGCGGGGTTCGCCGAGATTGTCGACCTCCACGACATAGGGCACGACCCGGCTCTGCAGCGACTGCCACACGACGGCGCACGCCACCCCGCCTGAAAGGCCAAGCATGCCCAACGCCATGAGTCGCCAGTTACGCGCCTGTACCCGCGCCGAACCGATGCGATCATCCCAGACCTGGGCCGCACGCTGAAAGGGTGTCTCTGGTTCGGGGGTTCGCCCATACCTCTGGACCGCTCGCTTGAATGCCATTGTTCAATCCTCCTTTTCGTGGATATCGGGAACAGCTGCGGCGCCGCCGCGATCACCCTCCTTGAGGGTCTGCAGTGCGACTTGCCGGTGATGGCGCGCGTCCTGCTGACGGCGCAGGTCCCGCGCCCAACCAGGCGCCGGATGGGTTGATGCCGGAGATGCGGCGGGGCCTTCACCGGTCCCGCCAGCGGCACCGTGGAAGGCCTCAGTCGCGGCGTCGCGCGCGCGCTGTGCTGCTTCGCCGATACCGAAAGCCTGGCTCGCTTTTTGCCGCGCGGCACCGCCGGCCGCCTTGGCGACGCCGCCAAGGCCTGCTCCGATGCCGGATGATCCAGCGCTGCTCTGGCCGAGCCCGTAAGCGGTAGATGCTGCGGTTCCCATACTGGTGCCGGCCCTGATCGCGCCGAGTGCAGCGCCGCCGGCCAGACGCGCAGCGCCAACGGCCCCGCCCGCCCCTATCGCGACGATCCCAGCGGCGCCTGCCGCCGTACCAAGAGCCGCGCCTGCTCCCAGTTGCGGCGCGCCGGATACCAGCCCCGAGGCGATCGCCGGGCCAAAGATACCAAGCCCGAAGAGCGCCAGGCTCGCCAGCACAAGGCTGAGCGCCTGGCCAATATCCGGCTCCTGCCCCTGCAAGGCGCTGGTGAATTCATCGAAGAAGGTCGAGCCGATGCCGACGATGACCGCGAGCACCATGACCTTGATCCCAGAGCTGACCACGGCGCCGAGCACGCGTTCGGCCAGGAATGCCGTGCGGTTCCACAGGGCGAAGGGCACGAGAATGAACCCGGCGAGGCTCGTCAGCTTGAACTCGAGGATCGTGACGAACATCTGCACCGCGAGCACGAAGAAGGCGATGATGACGAGAAGCCAGGCCAGGAGCAGAACGACGATCGTCAGGAAGTTGTCGAAGAAGCTGGTAATGCCCATGAGCTGCGAGGCCTGATCGAGCAGCGGCCACGCGCCGGTGAAGCCAGTGCCGGCGAGGCGGCCGGGTTTCAGGAGGTCAGCAGCGGTGATCGAGCCGCCCCCGGCAGTAAGGCCCGCCTGGGCCAGCGAACGGAACACGATGTCGCCGAGGGATGCAAAGTTGCCGATGATGAAGGCGAAGGCGCCGACATAGAGGATCTTGCGGATGAAGCGCCCGAGGATGTTGTCCTCGCCGCCCAGCGTCCAGAACAGCGCCGCCAGCGTCATGTCGATACCGATCAGCGTCGCGCTCAGGAAATGCACGTCGCCGCCCAGCAGGCCGAAGCCGCTGTCGATATAGGCGATGAAGCTCGTCATGAACCTGTCAATGACATTGAGGTTGTTCATGGGCCGGGCACCTTGCGATGGATATGCCTTCCGAATAGTTCGCCGCGGGACGCAGCCCAGGGGAGCGGAAAAGCCGCGTCCCGCGACACGGCGACGGGAGAGGCTTGACCGTCGCCGTAACCGATGATTTCGAAATGCCCGGCGGCCCCGCTCGAGCCGGGAGCACTGGAACGCAGGTCAGTCCGGCGTGTAGGCCGTGCCCGAACCAAGGAACTTCTTGGTCGCCGCCTGCGCATCACTGGCGGACTGGGTTCGGTTCGCTCGCTCGATCGCCTCGGCCCGGTACTGCGCGGCCAGCATCTGCTGGATCTGGAACTGCTGCTTCGCGGTCAGCGCCAGGAGCTGATTGGTCGCCTGACTGGCCTGAAGCGCGCCTTCCGCGCCCTGGCTGCGATCAACGATCGCCGAGAGCGATGCGGCATCGGCTTCGACATTCTCGACCACTTGGGCCTGGATGCTCATGGTATGCTCATAAGCCGCCATGGCCGTCTCCATGCGACTGCGCGCCGCGCTCACCTGCGAAGCAAGTGAGAGCGAAGTGCTGCCGCTGGTCGGATAGAGCTGGCGATATTGCTTATTAAGCGTGGAGACCTGGAAGCGGATGCCCTGCGCCTGCCCCATCAGCGTATCAATCTTCTGCAGCGTCTGGGTCAGCGCCTGAAGTTCGGGAAAGCGGATGGTGGTCAGGTTCTTCGCTTCGTTGATGAGGCTTTGCGCCTCGTTCTGCAACGAGCGGATCTGGTTGTTGACCGCTTGCAGCGTGCGCGCTGCAGTCAGCAGGTTCTGGGCGTAGTTGGTGGGATCATAAACCACCAGAGCGCGGGCCGGTTTGGAGGGGATGGCGGTGCCGATCAGCGCTGCACCAGCGATGGCAACCCCAAGGCCCGCGCAAGCGAGCAGCGACACACGCGGCTTGGCATTCACCTTCATAGATCTTCTCCAAACAGGCCGAGGGAAAGAGGTGGTTCTGGCGCCGGCGGGACCAGGTCGGCTGCCCAGGACGCCTTGCTGCCCGCGAGGAAGCGGCGCAGGAAATCGTGCGTGCCGCTATCGGCGAGGAGCGCATCGATCCGCGCCTGGCTCGCCGGATCGGATGCGCCGCAGATCGCCAGGGCAAGTGGGCCGAGCCCCAGCTCGAACAGGCGATTGCCGCGCGCGGATTGCAGGTAGTAGTCCCGTTTCGGGGTGGCCCGGGCGATGATCTCGATCTGCCGCGCATTGAGGCCGAAGCGCTCATAGGCGGCGCGCGATTGCGGTTCGATCGCACGGTCGTTGGGGAGAAGGATGCGCTGCGGGCAGCTTTCGATGATGGCCGGCGCGATCGCACTGTCCGCGATGTCGGCAAGGCTCTGGGTCGCGAACAGCACCGACACGTTCTTCTTGCGCAGCGTCTTGAGCCATTCGCGGATACGCGCCGCAAACAGGGGATCGTCGAGCAGGCTCCACGCCTCGTCGAGCACCAGGAGGGTCGGGCGGCCGTCGAAACGCTGCTCGATCCGGTGAAACAGATACGTGAGGACCGGCGCGACCAGCCCTGCCCGGTTCATCAGCGCTTCGGTCTCGAAGCACTGGACATCGGCCTCCGCCAACCGCTCCTCCGCGGCATCGAGCAGGCCGCCATAGGTTCCCTCGAGCGTGTAAGGCGCCAGCGCCATGCGCAGCGGGTTCGACTGCAGTACCAGCGAGAGACCCGTCAGCGTTCGCTCCGCCTCCGGCGCTCCGGCAAGGCTGGACAGCGCCGACCAGACCTGGTCCTTCACGTCCGGGGTGATCGTCACCTTCTCGCGCGCCAGCAGGTCACAGACCCAGTCGGCCGCCCAGCTGCGTTCGGCCGCCTCGTCGATGCGCTTCAACGGCTGAAAGCTGAGACCCCCTTCCCCATCGATGCCCTGTCCCAGCGCGTTGTGGCTGCCGCCCATGGCGAGCACGGCCGCGCGCGCGGACCGGCCCATGTCGAAGATAACGATGCGGGCGCCTTCGTAGCGACGGAATTGGCAGGCGATCAGCGAGAGCAGGACGGATTTGCCAGCACCGGTGGGGCCCACCACCATCATGTGCCCGACATCGCCGACGTGGGTCGAAAGCCGGAACGGTGTCGATCCCTGCGTTGAGGCGAAAAGCAGCGGCGCGCCGCCAAAATGATCGTTGCAGGCCGGTCCCGCCCAGACCGCCGACAGCGGCATCAGATGGGCGAGGTTCAGGGAATGAACCAGCGGCTGACGGACATTGGCGTAGATCTGTCCCGGCAGCGAGGAAAACCAGGCTTCGACCGCGTGCAGGCTTTCGCGCAGGCAGGTAAAGCCAAGGCCGTTGACCACGCGCTCCACGGCGCGGACCTTTTCCTCGACGCCCTCGCGATCGGAATCCGACACCGTGATCGTCGTCGTAAGATAGCCGAAGGAGACGTGATCGCCGCCCAGCGCCTGCAGGGCGAGATCGGCATCGACAACCTTGTTGTCGGCGTCGCTGTCGACCAGCTGGGCCGGCTGATTGTACATGACCTCCCGCAGCAATGCGGTGATCGACTTGCGCTTGTTGAACCACTGCCGGCGTAGCCGGGTGAGCACCTTGGTGGCATCGATGCGGTCGAGGGCGATGAAGCGGGTCATCCAGCGGTAGGCGAACGGCTGCGCGTTCAGCGCATCGAGCAGCCCCGGCCGGCTGAGATTGGGGAAGCCAAGCACCGTCAGAGTGCGCAAATGCATGCGGCCCAGCCGCGGCTCGAGACCGCCGACGAACGGCGTATCGGCAAGGATCGCATCGAGGTAGACCGGCGTCTCTGGCACGGCGAGCGAGACCGGATTGTCCGAGATGCAGTCGTGGAGATAGGTGAGCGTCTCCGCGCTATCCAATGCCCTTACCTCAGGCATGAAGCCGGAAAAAAGGTCGAGGACGCGGCCAGTCTCGGCAGTAAATCCGGCAAGCGCCGTTCGCCAATCGCGCGGCGCGCCGCGTTGCCCATCAGTGTTCTCGACAAGGGCACGCCCGGCAGCATCACCGGCGTCGGCCGGTGGCAGCCAGATCAGCGTGCCGTAATACCTGCTCTCGAAATGCTGGCCTTCCGCTTCGAACGCGGACCGCCGCTCGGCATCGATCAGGTCCGAGGCGGCATCGGGAAACCGTCCAATGGGATAATCCATGGCTTCCCGGCGCTGCGCTTCGAAGAAGATTGCCCAGCCCGAGCCGAGGCGGCGCAGGACGTTGTTGGCGCGGGCGCAACTGCCGACAAGTTCGGCTTCGGTAGCGCTCTCGAGATCGGGACCACGAAACACGAAGCTGCGCTGGAAACTGCCATCCTTGTTGAGGACGATGCCCGGGGCGACCAGCGCGGCCCATGGCAGGTGATCGGCCAGGCGGTCGAAACGGGAGCGGTATTCGGCAAGGTTCAACATGCCAGGTATCCTTTCTGGCGCAGATGACGCAGGAGAACGCCCGCGAAATCGGGATCGCGGCGCGCGGCAAACACCGCGAGGCTGTGGCCGATTGCCCAGAGCGCGATGCCGACCGGCCATTGCTGAAGTCCAAGGCCAACGGCGGCGGCGAGCGTCCCGTTAAGGATCGCGATCCCGCGCGGAGCCCCGCCCATCAGAATGGGCTGGACGAGGCTCGCGTGGATCGGTGTCTCGAAGCCTTCGAGGTGGCTCACGAGACCAGGGCTCCCCCGCCGAAGCTGAAGAACGACAGGAAAAAGCTGGAGGCGGCGAAAGCGATCGAAAGACCGAAGACGATCTGGATCAGCTTCCTGAAGCCCCCCGCCGTCTCGCCGAACGCCAGGGCAAGGCCGGTGGTGATGATGATCAGCACCGCGACAATCTTGGCGACCGGTCCCTGGACCGATTCCAGCACCTTTTGCAGCGGGTCTTCCCACGGCATGCCTGAGCCGCTGGCCCAGACCGGGGAACTCATTGCCACGGCAAATCCAAGCAGCGCGGCACTGCTGAGGTCACGACCGGCAATCCTGATAACACGCATGTCATTCTCCTTCGGGTTGAACTGGCTGGGAGGTGGCCACCGGGCGCAAGGCATCGACGACGCGGTATTCCCCGCGCTCATCAAGGCCCATGACACGCGCGACGGTGTCGATCCGGCGGCCGGCGCCGCGTCCGGAAATGAAGACGACGAGGTCGATGGCCTCGGCGATGAGCCGGCGGGGCACGGTGACGACCGCTTCCTGCACCAGCTGCTCGATCCGGTAGAGCGCGGCGCGCGCGTTGTTGGCATGGACGGTGGCAATCCCGCCCGGGTGTCCGGTGTTCCAGGCCTTCAGCATATCGAGCGCCTCGGCGCCGCGCACCTCGCCGACAATGATTCGATCGGGCCTCAACCGAAGCGTCGAGCGCACGAGATCGCTCATCGATACCCACCCTGCCCTCGTGCGCAGCGCTACGGTATCGGCAGCGGGCGATTGCAGCTCGCGGGTATCCTCGATCAGGATCACCCGTTCATCGAGGTTGGCCATCTCGGCGAGCAGCGCATTGGCGAGCGTGGTCTTGCCCGAGCTGGTGCCACCCACCACGAGGATGTTGGCGCGCTCGACCACGGCGCGCGACAAGAACCCCGCCGCGCCAGGCGTCATTATGCCGTCGCGCACATAGTCCATCAGTCCGTGGATTTTTGCGGCCGGTTTACGGATCGAAAAGCAGGGTGCAGTCGCCACCGGCGGCAGCAGACCTTCGAAGCGCTCCCCCGCGCTGCTGCCATGCGGCGGCAGTTCGGCCGAGACGATCGGCGCATCCGCATGCACCTCCGCGCGAATGTGCGAGGCGACTAGCCGTACGATGCGCTCGACCTGGGCCGGCTCGAAGCCGATCCCGGTATCCATCCTCCCCTCACCCAGGATATCGAGCCGCAAGGCTCCGTCGGGATTGACCATGATCTCGACAACCCGGGGATCCTCCAGCGCCTTGCGGATCGCGGGCCCCATGGCGGTCCGGAGCATGGCGCGGCAGCGGTCGGCGGATATCCGATCGGGAGTGTCAATCATGACTGCCGCCATCGCTTTCCAGCGAGGAAAGCGTGCGCTTGCCGCTGCCGATCTGGCGTCCGACCTGGGCGACGAAGGCCTCGAACCTATCGCGCCCGACAGCGCGGGCGGCCGCATCTCCCTCCGGCAGCGGCGCGGTGACCATCAGCTGGTAGCGGACAAACAGCGCCAGGGTCTCAAGAACGACATCGAGATCCCGGCGCGTGGCCTCGAGCTCTCGCGAGAGTCGGTCCAGCCGCGGCTTCAGGAGATCATCGATTTCGCGGGCGCCCTTGCGGGCAAGCCAGACCTTGAGAGCGTCGTTGACCACCCGGCTCTTGTTGCCGCGAGGGCCTGCGGCTAGGCGATCGAGCGCGGTGCTCAGGTCCTGGTCAAGATAGAGGTTCTGCCTGATTTTCATGGGTTGGCCTTACAGTCCAAGTATCTGCGTGTGATCGCTGTCATCGAAGGCAAAGCCGCGCGCGACCGGCGTCATCGCCTGAGCCTGCTCCATCGCCCGCTTGTCGCCGGCGATGTCATCGTCATCGGTGGCCGGCACGATCTCCGGGGCGTTCTCCTCTTCAACCGAGAGGCTGTGGCCGCCAGTCGAGCCGGGCTGACGCTGTTGCTGCGGGCCGCTCTCGTCTGCGGTAGCGGTTTCCTCCGCGACCTCGGCGAGACGTGCGTCCTCCATTCCGACGCGGTCCGCCCAGTCGTCGGGACGCGCATCCGGCCGGTCGGCGTATTGTCCGGCGGTCAGGATCGGCGCGGGAAGCCGTCGTTCGGCGAAGTTCGTGTCGGCGTAGTAGCGCAGCTTGCGGGCCCGGATCGGTGCCAATCCGGACAGCAACACCAGTTCCTCGTCCGGCGACAGCTGCATGACCTCGCCCGGCGTCAGCAGTTGGCGAGCGGTTTCCTGGCGGCTGACCATGACGTGCGCGAGCCACGGCGCCAGCCGGTGCCCGGCATAGTTGCGCATCGCGCGCTGTTCGGTCGCGGTGCCAAGCGCATCGGAAATGCGTTTGGCGGTGCGCTCGTCGTTGGTCGCGAAGGCCACCCGAACATGACAATTGTCGAGGATCGAGTTGTACTCGCCGTAGGCCTTCTCGATCTGGTTCAGGCTCTGCGCGATCAGGAAAGCGCGGATGCCGTAGCCGGCCATGAAGGCGAGGCTGGTCTCGAAAAAGTCGAGGCGGCCGAGCGCGGGGAATTC
>NZ_BLJH01000063.1:0-9081 GCF_009811895.1 Novosphingobium sp. TCA1
AAGATCGACGGTGGCCACCCTCTCAGGGAAACCTTCCTACACCACCCCGCGGGACACGACCCAGCACATTATGAATCGATAGTGGGTAGATTTCATTATAAGTAACATAGGAAAGACATCTTCGGGAAGCTCAATTTAGGTATGCCGCCGTTTGCTTGCTGCGGTGGCGGCAATAGATCTTCGGTCCGTGTTATACCTTATCCTGGTTTTGGAGGCTGGTGCTCCAGTCTTATTCGGGCTGTTCGTCGATCACCGGACCATCGCTGTCCCACATAATCCAGCCACAGCCCTCGCGTTTGGCAACGTGAATTGCTGACCGGATCTCGGGTGGGACATCGACGGCCTCGGTAACTCCCACATCATCGCAGACGTACATGAACCAACCGTAGTCGCCTTTCTGAAAGCAAGCCCAAGGACAGCGGGGGATCCAGTGGAGTGCGGTCCTGGGGCTCATGTGAACGGTGCCAAGCACCTGCATTCTGGTGATTTCCATTTCATTGGTTCGTCTCTGCATGGGGCCAATCGGGGTGACGAGCATCACGCGCTCGCCCGGCGCTGCGCCGCGCGCTCCGCCTGAAATGTGGCGAACCTCGCTTCGTCGGCTGCGATGAAGTCGTCGAGATATCGCGCTAGGTCCGGGCAGGTTTTCTTGCCGCGCCGGTTCTCCGCGCGTAGCCAGCAGGCATCTGCATGGGTCAGTCGGTTCTCGCGCTGGCGCGAATAGACCTCTTCGGCCTCCTGGCCGATGCCGGCATATGCACCAAGGGCGCGGGCGAACACGTCGGGCGCGGCGTCATTGACGATTACGTCCGTAGGATTGCTCGCTTTCAGCCCCTCGATCGCAGCAGCCGTGGGCTGCGCCTTGAATTTGACCAGTTCCCCACCGGCACCGATGGCGACGATATTGCTCTTGAGCACGCGCGAAAGTTTGCGGGTTGCATCAGCCTTGGCGATCCAGCGCATGACGAAGAGTTCCAGATCGCAGGCTGAGCCGCGATCGAAGGCCGCGCGCTTGCTGGGGTCGGGCTCGAATGGACCTAAAGGCGGCTCGTTGGCCTTGAGCCAGTCGTTTATCGCGCCAAGGTCCGGCCCATCATAGCTCTGCATCGGATAGAACGCGTCGGCCGCGCCGTGGCCGCGGTTCTCTGCGTGGAAGGCGGGGACACCGTTCACGACGATGACGGCGGTATAGGCGGTCGTCTCCTGGGAGAGGGAAGCGACAACCTTGAGCTTCTGCAATTCGATCTTCATGAGGTTTCCTTGTTGTAGACGTGGGAAGAGGGCTCGATCTGGCGGGGCCAGCGCGCGCATGATTTTCTGAATCGAGGCCGGTCAGGCGAGGTGGGAGAAAAGCCCAGGTGCGGCGAGGCGCGTCGCACCGCCGAAGGCACGTAAGGCGCGAACCATCTCACGTCGCATGTGCGCCTTGTTCGTGAACTCTACGGTGGGATCGAGTGGCACTTGGTTCGATGTGACGAAGCCGTGAGCCAGCCTCCCATCCTCGGTGCAGATGTTGAGCAGGTGCCCTTTTCCCGGTCGAGGCCCGGCGTAGCGGGCAGTGAACTCTCCGAGCTTGCCGGTCAGGCCTTTGCTGCGCTTGGTCCAGCGGATGTGACCCGCACCTGCGTTCTCACCCGGAGCGACCCCGCGCTCCAGCCAAGTTGCCAGGTGGGCGCGCTGCTGCAGAAGCGTGTTGCGGGTTCGCTCCATCGTGCGGCAAATCGGCAGTGCCTCGGCCAGTGCGTCGATGACGCGCAGTTCCTCACCTTGAACGGCGACAAGGATGTCGTCGATCAGGTGCCCTCGAAACGCTGTGCGAAGCGTCTCGCGATGGCAGGGCTCTGCAATGAGCGCGTCGGCCTCGGCGGGAGTTATCGGCGCAGGGAAAGCAGCGGGCGCATCTGGGTTGACGACGATCCCGGTGCGAGCGCTGACCACGATGATGGTCGCCAGTCCGTGCGAAAGCTTCTGTACCATTTCCAGCGCTGACTTGGCCTGTCGGCCACGACGCTGAGCCCACGGCTCATCGGCTTCGGAGATAATGATCGCGCGACGATTCCACGAGCATGGTCTTTCGGCGTCAGAGGGCTTGGGCCAGGCGCTTGGAAGTGATCTGGAAAGGTGCTGCGTTTGACTGGCGGCGCCTGATGGGAGTTGCGCACGCAGGGCCCGCCGCGCCTGATCGAACAGATCCGCCTGATCGCCGCCGCCATCTTCGAACCCCTGGTCATAGGCGGCTTTCAGGGTCTCGCGATTTCGGAGATAGGCTAGTTTGAGGTCGCCTCGATGCGACCATCCTGCGTACGCAGCGTACCAGCCATCGGCATAGTGGACGCTGGCATCCCAGTCATATCCATACTTGCGAGCACCGCGTAAGATTGCACGGTCACGGTCATCGCCATGGCCGTCGTCGATCCGACCGCTTGTGAATGCGAAGTTCTTCGCCTGACGCTCCGTTTCGGTGCGCCTGGCCATCGCATCGAAGATGGGCCGCATCGCGTTTACTCGGGCGCGGGTACGCGCCATGCGCCGTTCAAGCGGTTCTGATGGGAGAAGGTCGGGAAACTCCCGCCAGGCTTTGGCAAGGGCTTCGGCCTCGGGACGAGTCCGGCCTCGGCGAAGCCATGTTTCGGCCTCGGTCACGATGAACACAGGATCGGTCACTGGATGCTCCCGTTTTCAGCTGCCCATTGCTCAACCCATCCTTCGATCAATGCGTCGTGGTCCAGATCGCCAGCGGCAATGAGGTCGTTGATTTCCGCCCGTGCGTGGGCGAGTGCGGCTTCCCAAGGGCTGTAACTGACCGGTGCCGGGCCTGGGGGTAGAGAAGGCGACAGATGACGTGGTATCGACCGTGCGGCGCGCTGCTGGGTGAAGAACCATCGCGTCATGTGCTCGGCAACGAAGCGGTCGCTCTTCGAAACACCGCGTTTCAGGGCATCCTGGCGCGCGGCTATCCCGTAAGCCTGTGAATCGATGCTGGCGACGCGATTTCCGAAGGCGCTGAGATAGGGAAGCGCTGTTCCCTTGGCGCCGAAGCAATGGAGCTGAACCCCATCTGGCAAAATGCGGTCCAGGTGCTCGACCACTGCAATGAGCCCTTCGGGGCCCTTGATGTCTCGCCGGCACATGCTGCCAACACCAATCGTTGTGCTAGGAACCACCGACCATGAAAGGGCATCGGCGCAGCGCTCATAGTCTTCAGGGATACGGCCTTGCAGCACCGGCATGAACTTGTTGGAAATGCCGGCATCTTTGGCGCGGCGCCGCGTTTCGCGATTGGCGCCTATCGTGCGGGCGATGCGCTCGTTTATAGTCGCGCGATCGTGCGCAATCTCCTTCTCGACCGGATAGTCGAAGCTGGCGAACAGCTTGAATGGATGGGCGGCTGCCAAGCTGACGTACTGGTCTATCGTCCAAGGGAAGCTTCCGTAAACGACGTGGCTGGTAAAGCCGCCACAATCCAGGATCAGGCGACGGCCAAGTGGCATGTTGTGCAACTGGCCATAGTCCCAGCCAACCCACTGGCGGTCAGGCTTTCGGCCTTTCCAGCGCGACAATGCGTTTGCTGAGACCAGAATGGTTGCCTTCAGGCTGAGCGCCCGGCGCAGCAAAGGGCCTTGCCGCAAGTGCGGCAGGCCAAGAGCAATGTCGATCATGTCCGGTCTCAGCGGGCAAGCTGCGAGGGACGTTCGATGATCTCCGCGCCGATGTCCTCGAACGGGTTCACCTCTGCCCGTTCGCTGTAGGCCTTGGCATCGACCAGGGCGTAGACGTCGGGGCCTTTGAAGGAGGCATGTCCGAGGTGGTCGACCTCCTCGATGCATCGCCCGACGACGCCTACCCGGCCTTGCGGCACCCAATCTGCCCAATCGCCCCACGCTGCTGTGACGACAACCTTGCCTTCCGCTGCCAGGTATGCCGCCCGCCGTTTAAGCACATGGGATTCATTCACTGGCACCGTTTCGCCTGTGAAGGCGGCATAAGCGTCCGTGTGCCAGCACCGAACTGTGTCCCTTGCGACCTGGATGTGTGATGCCGCGTACACGTTGCGCGCGCGAAACTCCTCTTCGAAGGCCATCACCACCCTGCCCCATGCGACATGCTTTTCGTAGGCGCCGCTTTCGAACGCAAGGGAAGCGGGCATCGCCTTTTGCCGGCCTTCGGAGAGGATCAGGCCGCCATGGGACGCTGTTGAGACCGACCAGATCCCGGGAAGGATCTGCTCGGCTCTTTCGACGCTCCCCCATGGTGACGTTTGCGGGCGAAGCGAAGGGGCGTGACTTTGCATGACGATCTCCTTTTTTCGATCGTCCCCTTCCCCCCTTCCCTTTCCCGCAGCGCTTCACGCTTCATCGGGAATGCTTGCGAAAATTCCTAAACTCCTCCGGCGTGATTGCTCTGGGACGTGGAGGTTGCCCTGCACGTTCGACTAGCGCTGATGGCGGACGCGGCGGAGGATCCTGAGGGGTCCAACGAGGCGTCGGCCCATGGGCACCGCAATTGGAGCATTTCAGGTATCTGCAAAAGTTGCGCCAGCTCGTGTCTTTCCCTCTATGCGAAAGCCAAGCGGAAAGCTCGGCCGGTGCAAACATGCAGGCGTGCCCGCAGACCTTGCAGCGCACTTCGATCGTCCCGCCCTTGCGGCTGATTTCGGACAGATTTCGTGGGCTGGCGGCCATCTTTGGCCTTTAGAACGAATGTGGAACATCAGCAAGATGAACCTCTGTCCACAAATCTGTCCCGGGTCGCCCGGATCTGAAATGTTCCCAAAATGTTCTAGTTCGGTATAGTGGAAGAATCTGCCCCCTTTGGCGAGTACCAATGCCTCCCGTTCTACGCCTCCACGATGTGCCTTTCGATCAGGTTCCCTGTGAACTGAAGCTGCTGTGCGCCACGGTCCCTGCCGGTTTTCCTTCGCCGGCTGCTGACGATATCGAAGAGCCGATCGATTTGGGCCAGTGGCTGATTGAGAATCCTGCGGCAAGCTATGTGATGCGCGTCGATGGATATTCCATGGCCGGCGCTGGTATAAACGACGGCGACTTAATCGTGGTCACCCGCGCTGTTAAACCACGTCCAGGCCATATCGTCGTGGCGGTCGTACATGGCGAGCGAACGCTGAAGCGCCTCAGGAAAATGGACGATCGGCTATGGCTGGTGCCTGAGGCGGAAGGATATCCGACCATCCTGGTCGACGAGTACGTCGAGGTCTGGGGGGTCGTCGCAGGCTTGGCTAGGCGCTACCTGTGAGTGCCCCGCTTTGCCTTATTGACTGCAACAATTTCTATGTGTCTTGTGAAAGAGTATTCAGGCCCGACTTAAACGGCGTGCCTGTTTTGGTGGCATCAAACAATGACGGCTGCGCAGTTGCTAGATCAGCTGAGGCAAAGGCCCTTGGAATTAAAATGGGCGAACCGATCCATCTTATTAAGGATAAAATTAAGGCCCATTCCATTCGTGTACTTTCATCTAATTACACATTGTATGCCGATGTGCAAAGACGCATCATTGCGGCGTTAGAGCCATTCGCAAAAGACATAGAAGTTTATTCTATCGATGAAAACTTTCTCGATCTTGCAGGTTTTGAGCATCTTGACCTTGTGGCTCATGCGCAGGCTATGCGCGAAAGGGTCTTGCAATGGACCGCGATCCCGACATGCGTGGGCATAGGAACGTCGAAGACGCTCGCCAAGCTGGCGAATGCTGCTGCGAAGAAGAACCCTCTGTTCGACGGTGTTGCTGACTTGCGCGACGAGCAAACGCGCAATTGGGTGCTCGATCGATTTTCCGTCGAAGACGTTTGGGGTGTCGGCCGTGCAACTGCAGCGAAGGTCAACGCACTCCGGATCGCCACGGCAGGTCATTTACGTGATATGCCTATGAAACAAGCGCGATCGGTTGGTGGAGTGGTGCTCGAGCGCATCGTTGCTGAGCTGCGCGGTATTCCATCATCTGCCGTCGAGGTTATGGAGCCACCGCGCAAAGGGATGGCGGTCACTCGTTCATTCGGCAAGCCGGTAACCGATTTCGAGACGTTGATGGGTGCCATTGCTCAGTATGCGTCCAGGGCTGGCGAGAAGCTGCGCAATCATGGTTTGGTGGCAGGACGGCTAACTGTGTTTTTTCACACCAACCGCTTCAAGGACAATGCTGCGCAGTACGGCGCATCGAGAATGCTCACTTTGCATCCGATGACCAATGACACCCTAGAACTCCTTCAGGCTGCCCGGAAGGGCGCGGAGCGTGGGTGGAAGGAGGGCTTCGCCTATACCAAGGCAGGCATCATGGTTGAGGATTTGATCGCAGCGGATGCTCGCCCTCGGACGCTTTTCGAGGCTGGCGACGATCGGCGAGATCGGCTCATGGGCGCGCTCGACGCAATCAATGGCAAATTCGGGAAAATGACCGCGCTGACCGCTACTCAAGGGTTCAAACGGGAATGGCGTACTAAAGCCGATCTGAAATCCCCAGCCTATACGACCCGGATTTCAGATGTCCCCGTGGTGCGCTGCTGACCCGGTGGGCCGCATCAAGGCTTCACGCGGAGTCGATCATAGCCTCAAACCGATCCAACAGATCTGTCGCCTCAATCTCATAATGGCCAACGGTAATCGTGCGGTGGAATTCCTCGAAACGTGCTCGCTCTTCGGCCTTGCGGGCTAGATAATGTGGCGTGCGCTCCCTTAGGAGCTGAACCGCGAAATCAGCCTCGAGACCAGTTCGGTAATCGAGGAAGGCAATGATTGCGTCCGGTCGGACTTTACCGGCCTGCGTGACCAGATCGAACAGGGGCTTTTTGATGGCCACCTGAACGCTCTTTCGGCGCATTCGGTATTGAAAACTGACGAGCCGTTCTAAAAATGCACGTTCCTCCTGACGCTCGACAGGTATGAAGCGATTGCCCTTGAAAATCGGTTGAGCATAGGCCCGAAGTGGCAAATAGCCTTCGCGTTTATTGTGCTCCCCGACTACCGCCAGAACCAGGAAAGGCGGTTCCACCTTTGCTCGTATGATGCCGGTGTGCTGAATACGGTTCCTGATCTCCAGATCACCCAGACCGGTGTGGATCGTCGTCCCGGATATCTCCCTGGCCTCAAGCAAGATGAAAGCCTGAGGCGCGTAATCGTCGGGCCAATCGCTCTCGCTGGCGCGTAACCTGGCCTGCACCCGCAGCGCTTCCCAGTCTTTCACATTAAAGTAGAGGTGGTCTGACAGCGGCACGCCGGGCGCCATAATAAAACGCTTCGCTGCGTGGCGGATCCGCTCAAACTCATCACGGATTCCGTGGGGTAAAGTGCCTTGAGGCGGCGGAGACGAGAGCACATTCGTGTGTGCCGCTTCCAGCAACATCCACATCAAACGCCCAAGCCGTGGGATTGTTATGCCTCGCGAACGATCATCGGGCTCTTGGTCGTCCGGCTGCTGGGCGAGCTTTTCAGGAGCCTTTTTGTGAGCGTTGAATAAGCCTTTTGGAAACTCGATCTCGAACAGGCTGTCGCCGGCGCGTTCGCGGATGCGATCAGGCGCCTGGGGGAGATAAAAAGGGCAGCGCCGTATATGCCGCGGCCGGCTTGTCAGGCGGCGTAGATAATATGTTTCGGCCTCGGAAAGGTATGCCGGGCTCGTAAGCGGCGGCGGCTTGGTATCACCAAGACAATCGCACGCAATCCATTGATAGTTCTCGCGCGCCGTAGTGACCAGAGAGACCGACGCCCGGTGATCGGCCTCGCTACCTGCACCGGTGTACCACCGGGCCAGAGCGTCCCTTAGCGTCACGGGAATTTCACGCCGGGAACCAATGCCGTTCGTGTCGCGCGGTACAAGCCACATTGTTCAAAAGTTCCCTTGCAAAGACCTTTTGTTCACTTTACGTTCTGCTTGAAGGAGTCTGAGGATGGACAAGCAGTTTCCAGTCGGCCGGTTCGATCTCGACATTCAGCTTCGTGATGAAGCGCTGAATGAGCGGAACATTCCGGCTATGCGCATGGTGGCAAATGCCTCAATCGGCGTCGATCCCCTCGATGCGTATTACTCGGTGCGAGAGTTGCGCGAGGCGATCAGCGAAGTGTTTGAAGGGGCGCCAGGGGCGAAAAAGCGGCTCGCGGCTGTCCTGTCGACGAAATGCGACGACTACCAGCGGTGCCTGTATTACGCACTGGCTGGCCGTGGGATCGTCCAGATGCTGGAGGTCTTCGACTGGCTGCTCGAGATCCTTGGGACCCGCGCTGTAATTTCTGCAGACATGCGACGCGCCAAGAACTTCCCGGCGCCGCTTGTGAACCCCTACGTGTCGGCTGAGCCGGATGGCCTTCTGGTGAGCGCATCGGCGGATTTCCAGGAAGGTCCATCCTGGTATCTTGATCCCGATCTCGGCGGTATTGTCGAGGATTGATGGATTACAGGGCGATGACCCGATGTTCGATGTCATCGCCCTGCCGCGCTTCTTGAGCCCGAACCACACGATAGGGCTGCAGCGCGCACGTCGTGCGGACCACAGCATATGGCATTGCTGTTTCCATACACATTTGTTCCGCCAGACGATCTGCGTTGGAGCGGCTGCACAGCAGGCGCCTTCTGGAGTCAAAGGGTTGCCGGGGCAGGTCCATGGATCAGTTTCCTTTCGGGAAGATGGTGGGCATCACCTTCGCCTCCCTGACGATCTCGAAATTGCGATCAAAAAGTTGTGAGACGGTATAATACCCCGAGCCATCCTTCGGGCTGAGGATGATTTTGTTCTTTTCACGTCGGACGCGCATCACTTGGTGAGAACTGCCGTCGGTAAAGGCGATGGCTTCTGCAAAGCGGATAAGCGCACCATCGGGGATATGTCGCTTCCTGCGCAGCAAACCTTCATGGCAGCGCCGGCGCCAGTCGAGCGCAACAGGGTTGTCCGTCGGCGATAGCAAATCGAGGACGCGAAGCGGGCAGTCTGCCTCGTAAGGCCCTCCTGTTTCTCCCATGTCCTTATAAGCAAAAACATATCCGTCGGCTGCCCGCGGATTCCAACGAACCAAACATATGAGGGGGCGTTTGCGGGAGGGGGCGGAATCCTACGCTAAGGATTTGGGCCAGCGATAT
>NZ_BLJH01000064.1:0-8450 GCF_009811895.1 Novosphingobium sp. TCA1
CGATCTGCGAGGGGCTGATCCTATCATCGCCGGCACCGTCCCGCGCCCATGGTATCTCTCCTGACCGACCCGGCTGCATCGGGGCTCGGGCTCGATCAGGATGAAGAGGCGAAGAGGGTCAGGAGGGTTTGAGGATCTCGGTGATGATGGCTTCGGCCTGCGCGACGGGGATGAAGACGCGGGTGCGGTACTGGATGATCTCGGTGAAGGCGCCGAGCGACTTGAGCCACGCAAGCTGCGATGCCGGGGCGTCGACGATCTCGACACGCGGGTTGCCGTTCACATGCGAGCGCTTGAAGGCCATCGGGAACGGGCGCGTCACCTGGACGCTGCGCCCGGCGAGGACGGCATTGACGATCTCTTCGACGGGCATCTCCTCGCTGCTCGCAAGGCCCAGCTTGGTGAAGAGGTCGACGATGCTGTGCTCGAAGACGATACGGCCAAGCCAGCTGTTGCCATTCTTGTCGACGATCCGGTTGACCGCGAGATGATCGGAAGGCAGCGCCGACCAGATTGGCAGGAGGAGGCCGGTTGCGAGGCGCACCGTCTCGGTGTCCAGCTGCTCGGCCGCCTCATTGACTTCGGCCTGCCACTTCGCCCGGAAGGTCTCTTCGTCGATCTCTTCCCATGCCGTCTCGAACAGATCCGCCTCGCGCATGGATTTGCGGCTGCAGGGGCGCTGCAGCTCGATGCGAAGGATCGGCTCGCCCTCGTCGTCCATCCAGGCGTTTGCCCTGCTGCGCAATGCGACGCGGCCCGACTTGCCGTTCATGACGAATGCGGGGTTGTCGCGCCAGCGGACCATGTCGAGGATGCGTTCGAGCGAGATCGGGTTCTTGCGCCGCGCGATCTCGATCGTGAGAAGGTGCGTGGTGGCGCCGGTGCCAGCATCGGTCCGCAGGATCGTGTCGCTGATGACGCGGGCGCTGTCGGCCGTGATCGTCTCGACGCCGACATCGAGGGTGCCGGCCTCGCGCGCGGCGGCGACGCGGGTTTCAACGAGGGTGAGGTATTCCTCGAAGATCCTGTTCTGCAGCGCGATCGGCAGGGCCAGCAGGCGATTGAGCCAGCGCTGGATTGGCGGCAGGTCTTCCTTCAGGACACCGTCGCCCTCGGAAATCTCAAGGCCGCTCAGACCCACGAACTCGGTCATGTTGGTGCTCTTGAGCTTGCCGAGATAAAGAAGGTGGAACCACGACACGAGGGCGTCCCTTGCGTATTCACTCTCCAGGTTGTCGGCAGGATCGAACAGGCCCTGCCCTCCGGTCTGGCGCTGGCCGCGTGTGAGAGCGCCAAGACTGTCGAGGCGGCGAGCGATCGTCGAGGTGAAGCGCAGCTCGCCCTTGCAGTCGGTGGTGACGGGACGGAACAGCGGCGTCGATGCCTGATGGGTGCGGTGCGTGCGGCCGAGCCCCTGAATGGCCCGGTCGGCGCGCCAGCCCGGTTCGAGCAGGAGATGGGCACGTCGGTCCTGGTTCACGGCATCGAGGCTGGCATGGTAGGACCGGCCAGTGCCGCCGGCATCGGAGAAGACGAGCACCTTCTTCTGATCGTTCATGAAGGCGCTGGCCTCGGCCTGACTGGTGCGCGCGGTGCGGGTCTCGACCTTCTGGCGGCCGTCCGGGCCTGTGATGAGCCGCTTGGATCGCCCGGTGACTTCGGCGATGCGATCCGGCCCGAAATGCTCGATGAGCGCATCGAGGCCGGACTTGATGGGTGGCAGCGCGCACAGATGCTCGATCAGGTTGTCGCGCGCGGCCATGGCTTCGGGATTGTGGACCGGGTTGCCGTCCTCGTCGCGCATGGGCCGGGAATGCAGGGCGCCGGTGTCGTCCTTGAAGACCTCCATCTGGTGGGTCGGGAAGGCGCGCTTGAGGTAATCTACGATCTGGTCGGTGGGCGACAACTCGATCTGGGGCTCGGCGCGTTCCTCGGCCGTCATCTCGGAGAGACGTCTGTCGAGGATGGCCTCCGCCGTTGTCACCAGCTGCACGACCACCGAATGATCCTGCTTCAGGTGCCCCTCGATCGCCGCGATCACGGTGGGCAGCTTCATGGAAAGCAGCACCTGGCCGAAGAAACGCTGGCGCGTCCCTTCCAGACGCGAACGGGCGGCGGCCTTCGCGCCCGAGTTCAGCGTTTTGCCCTCGAGGGCGTCGACCACGTTTGTCGCCTCGAGCGCGGCAGCAAGGTTGGTGTTGATGACCTGCCATGCCCGGCAATAGGTGTCGTAGATCTCGATCTGGGCAGGCGTCAGTTCGTGGCGCAGCACTTCGTATTCGACGCCGGCGAAACTGAGCGCGCGCGCCGTGTAGAGCCCGAGCGCCTTCAGGTCACGCGCGACCAGTTCCATCGCGGCGATGCCGCCCTGACGGATGTTGGAGATGAAGGATTCCCGGTCCGGGAAGGAGGTTTCCGGGCCCCAGAGGCCGAGGCGCACGGCATAGGCCAGGTTGTTGACGTCCGAGGCGCCGGTGGCGGACGCATAGAGCACGCGCGCATCGGGAAGATGGTTCTGCAGAAGGACGCCGCAGATGCCCTGCTGCGAGCCTTCGGTCTTGCCAAGAGCTCCCTTCCCGCCCGCGACACCGCCCATTTCGTGGGCCTCGTCGAAGGCGATCACGCCGTCGAAGTCGGGGCCGGCCCAATCGAGGATCTGCTGTAGGCGCGTTGCGTCAGAGCGGCCCGATCGCAGCCCCGGATACGTGACGAACAAGGTGCCTTCTTCGAGCGTGATGGGCTGGCCGATCTTCCAGTTCGAAAGCGGCTGCACGTCGGCCGACAGGCCGCCGAGCGCGGTGACGTCGCGGCGGATGTCCTCGAGCAGCGGCTCGTTCTTGGTGACGAAGATGTGGCGGCGGCGGCCCTGCAGCTTGTTGTCGAGGATACAGGCAGCGATCTGGCGGCCCTTGCCCGCGCCGGTGCCATCGCCCAGGAAGAAGCCCTTGCGGTACTTGCGGCCTTCAGGGTCGATGTCGAGGCCAACGCCCTCCTTGGCGGGCCTGAAGGTGCCCGGCAGCGTCTGGTTCCAGGCGTGGCCTGCATAGACGACGGTTTCGAGCTGGGAAGAGGAGAGGAGCCGCTCGCTGACGGTGCGCTCGGGCAGATGGGGGATGTGATCGGGGATCGGCGCCGGGATCGAGCCCATGGCGACCGACTCAACGAGCGCGGTGGGGTGCTCTCCTGCAGCGTCGAAGACGATGCGGCTTGGCCGGTACGGCAGGTAGACGCCGACCTGCTGCGCCAGCGGTGCCGGGGTGTCCAGCTTGCGATAGCCGACGGGCAGGACCGCATTGGCCTTGGGCGCGTGATAGGGGCGCGGCGCGGCCACCTTGGTCTTGCGCGCGGCGCCGAACAGTGAAGTCGCCTTCGCGGGCGCGACGCGAGCGGGAAGATCGTCTGTGGGCTGCAGATTGATGCGCGCGGGGATTTCGACGGCATCGAGGAAGTCGAGGACGGCTGCGCGCTCGATGACGGCGGGCATGAGGTCGCCGGCGATCTTGTCGATGACATAGAGGCGAACCGCAATGTTGGTGCCATGCTTGCGATAGCAATGCTCGAGGCGGAGCGAGGAGCGCACCGTGCAGCCGCTCAGGATCGCTTCGTAGGCAGTGCGAAGCCGCGCGCAGGGCGTGAACCAGTCGGGCATGATGGCAACGACGCGCCCGCCTGGGCTGACCCGCTTGATTGCCGCCTGCAGATGGCGCAGCGCCGCCAGGTCATCGGCGCCGCGGCCGATGCTGCGCGAGAACGGCGGGTTCATGAGCACGACGCTTGGACGCGGGAGATCCGCGTGAAGGGCGACCAGCGCCGCGCCATCATGGCCGGTGATCGTCGCATCGGGGAAGATATGCGCGAGCCGTTCGCGGCGGCGCGGGTCGATTTCGTTGAGCTGGAGGATGCGGCCGCGCGGAGCCTGGGCGATCAGGAGGCCGTTGCCCGCGCTTGGCTCGAGCACGACATCATCGGCGCCGATCGACGCGAGCAGCATGGCCAGCGCCGCGATGTCGGCGGGGGTCGAGAACTGCTGCAGCTCGATCTGTTCCTCGCTGCGCACGGTCTGGGTCGGCAGGCGCTGCATCAGCGCGGACGAAATGGCGATGTCTGCAGGGGCGTTGATGTGATGGCGGTCGCTTGCGAGATGAAGGGCGAGGGCATGCTCGAGCATCTCGAAGCTGTCGCGCTGGGTCCAGCGCCCGTCGGCATCCGTGCCGCCGAACGCCTCCACCATGGCATCGTTCAGGTGGCGCCTCGAGATAGCGGCACCGGTGGCGAGAAGGGTAGCGATCGTGCATGCCGCCGGCGCATCATTGACGTGCGTGAGATCGAGAAGGTCGCGCATGGGGGTCTCCTTGGGCTCTCTGCCGAACGGCAGATCACCCTTCCCCTCCCCCTCCCCTTTTCTGCGTCTCGAGGGCTTCGAGCGCCTGGGCCCAATCCTTGAAGCCCTTCGGGAAATCGACCCGGATCACACGGTTGTCATGGGCGTAGCGGTGCGATGCGCGGTTTACCGCCCGGCGTCCGGCCGTGTCGTAATCGCCTGCCAGGATAAGTTCGGTCACGCTGTCAGGGATCGTCACCAGGCCGAACCGGCGCGAGCCGAGCGTTGCCCAGCACGGCAGTTTGTTGATGCGGCTCCAGGCCCGCGCAGTCTCGAAGCCTTCGGCAAGCCCGATGGTGGGGCCGATACCGCCTCCGCGCCATGCCCCCATGCCGAGCGAACCGATGGTCGCCTTGGCGGTGTAGCGCGCGGTTTCAGGATCGAGGAAGATCCGCTGCAGGGCGACAAGCCGCTGACCTTCGCGCACCGCGACCAGCAAGGCGGGCTTGAAGACGGTGTTGGGCTTGGCGCCATGCGGGCAGCGCGGATGAAAGCGCACGTCACCGGGAACGGGAAGCAGGAATCGCGAGGCCAGATAGCGTTCGCCCAGCGTGCCCGCGACGGACTGCGCCTGGGACCAGAGCCGCTCGATATTCGCGGTGCCGGCGCGCACATTGTCTGGCGGCGGCTCGTAGTGGCGCGTGATGGCGATGCGATCGAGTTCGCGCAGCACGTCGATGGAATCGCAACCGGCAAAGCAGGTCACGAGGATGCCGCGATCCCCCTGCCGGAGGGACAGGCTGGGGGTGTGGTCATCATGGGCCGGGCAGCGGCACATGGCCCGGGTTCCGTGCCAGGTGCCGCGCAGGGTGCCGACGATGTCGATGAGCTGCTGCGAGGGGCGACGGGCGACGATAGTCATTGATCGTTGCCTGGCTGTGCCAGCGGCATGACACGCGCGATCGCGTAAATGGCTTCGCTGTTCTGGAAATAGGAGGCCACCGCCCGATCGTCGTCAGGATGGGCAGGCAAGCCGATGGTGGCGGAGCGGGCGCGCACATAGTCGACAAGCGCGCTTTCGGCCGCCGGCTTGCTGGGGTGAATGTCTACGATGTCATCAGATCCCGGCTCGCTGATGAAGAGAACAAAGCGTTCCATGGGGAGTTACCTCCATGACGCAGATGCGCGGTAAGGCAGCTGCTTATGGTTGAAGGGCGTTTGGCCGATCTGCTCGGTCCACTCCCTCTCTTCCCTCTCCACTCTTGCCGCATTTGTCTGTGAAAATACTTGATAGTCCAACGATATTATCGATTTACCTGTAAGAATGTAGGTTTCGGAATCGGATGCCCTGGTAGAAAATTACAGGTATAGCGGAAGGATAGATGTCACAGTTCACGCCTCTCGAGATCGCCAACTGGATGGCCATTTACCTCGCAACCAGCCTGTGCTGTGCGATTGCCATGGTCCTGTCGGTCTCGGTCGCGCTGCACGGCATCTGGAACGATCGGATCTGGCAGGACGCGCGCAGCGTCAAAGGTGCTGCGTTGCTGCTGCCCCGGATATGGTGGCGCTGGCAGAAACTCTATCTGCTCTCGACGCCAGTGACGCTGGGCATCATCGGATATTTTGCGGCCAGCCTTTCCTGGCGCTGACGGTCTCAAAGGCCGAGCCCTCGAAGAAGCGCGCGCCGTCCCGTGTGAGCGTCATCGTCCTGCCGGTCGATGGTCACGATTTGCCCAAGATGCGCCATGCGTGGATGCGTGATGGCCTTGCTCGCCTCGTACTCCTCGGTTTTGAAGCCCATGGCCTCGACGACAAGATTGCGGATCTCGCCGGTCTCGCGTGATCTTGCCTCGATCAGGAAATCCGGGCGACACGGCCCATCGGGTGTCAGGGTGTCGAAAACCGGTTTGTCGATCGCGAGGTCAATGCCGCGGCCGTGCAATTCCTGCTGGGTGCGCAGGATGGTTCGGAGAACGTCGCGCTCGAAATCGGAATCGACCGGCGCGAACAGGCGCCCATTGAGGATGGGCTGGGCATAGGCGCGCAGCGGCGCGTAGCCCTTGGCCTCGGGATATTTGCCGATGACGATGATGACCAGGAACGGACCCGCAATCGGGTTGCCTCGCACCGATGGCGACTGGATGCGGTTGGCGATCGTGACGGTGTCGCCGTCAGGCAGCGTGATTTCCTGTCCATGAATGCCCTTGGCATAGAGAAGGACAAAGCCTTGCGGCGCATGGTCGCGGGGCCATCTGTCCTCCAGCGCGCGCAGCGTGGCGTAGACGGCGCGCGCCTGCAGGGGCTTCGGGTGGGTCCAGAAGGCTTTCTCCAGCTGGATTCCCGGCGCGATCTCGATCAGCCCCGCCGCTCTGGTGAGCGCCGCGAACTCATGCCGGATCGACCATTCCTCCCGATAGGCGAGCGGAGCAATGCGGTTGACGCCGGCAGCGGCCATGAGGCGCCAGAGCAATCGGGCCAGCCTCGGGATCGAGGCGTGTCGGGTGCGATCGTCGTTGGAATCGTCCTCGGGGCGCTGCGCCAGTTTCTCCGGCGCGGGTTTAAGCACCTCGAAGAAGCCTGAGGGTGGCTCGAGCGGCGTCGATCGCGAGCGTACCTCGCTGATGCGGATCGTCACCTGGTCGCGGAAGAACGGGCAGTCGGGCAGATGCTCGGGCCGCTTCGAACTGGTGAGCCGTCGCAGATAGTATGTTTCTGCCTCGGAGAGAAAGGCCGGCGTCAGGATGGCGGGAGCCTTGTCGGCGCCTAGACAATCGCAGGCGATCCACCTGTGCCCGATCCGGGCCTGCTGGACGAGCGTGATGCCGGCCTGTTCGTCGTGGACCGTGCCTTTGCCGACGTACCATCGAATCAGCGCCGCGCGCAGATCGGGGGGCAGAGGGATGCGATTTGAGCCTTTGCCGTTGGTGTCGCGGGGGACGAGCCACATGCTGGAAGCCTTCCAAAGCCTTTTTCTAAAAAAGTGTTCGTGAGCTTGGCGGCGTTGACAAGGGCAAAGGCGGTGAACTCCAATTCTCTTATCAAGGCTTTGGAGGGTTCATATGCGTGTACATCGAGCATCGGGACTGATCGCGTTACTTTGCATCGTTCCCAATAGTGTGAGCGCGGGCGAAGTAAAAACGACGCGAAAGGTGGAGCTTGTCGTCATGGGGCAGCCTGTGCCGGAGGCGGACGTCTCGCCGGTAATGCCGGTTGCTGGATCTGACGCGGGTATTCCCGAGGCGTTCCGCGTCCATGATCTGTCGCGCCGCTATGTTGAGTATCAGATGGGGCAGGAGTTTTCTGCGCCGGCAGTGGGCCAGGGCGAGCTTGCAGCCTCGTATGATCTGGCGGCGGCCGGGGTTGAACCGGTTTCCTCGATCGCGGTGCCAGGGTGGATGAAAGGGCAGTATCCTACGCTTGCTGCAGTCCCTTTCACGCCGGGATGCGCCTCTCTTCCCTATCGTCCATCGGGTTTTCTGAAGCCGGATGCCGAGGCACGCCGCGCCGCCTATTATGGAATGATGAGTGCGATCGCCTGCGAGCACGGCATTCCGACCGGGCTGTTCGACGCCATGATCATTCAAGAGAGCCGGTATAATCCGGCAGCGACCTCGAAGATGAAAGCCTACGGCCTGGCGCAACTGATGCCGGGGACTGCGGCCCAGCTTGGGGTTAATCCCTACGATCCCGTCCAGAATCTGCGCGGCGGCGCCCGTTATCTGCGGACCCAGCTCGACACGTTCGGGCAGGTGCATCTGGCGCTGGCGGCCTATAACGCCGGGCCGGGCCGGGTTAAAGGCGGGGTTGTTCCGCGGATCAGGGAAACGCAGGGCTACGTGGCGACTATCCTCGATAATTGGTCGCGGCTGCGTGGATATGGTGCGGTACAGCGACGGGCCCGTTTCGTGCCTGAGCCCAAAGGCCGCACCGTAGCGGTATCGGCATTCTGATCCCTTTGAATTTCGCGCCTTTCCAACCCTTCGTAAAGCGCGAGGGCATGAAAAGAGAGCGGAAGAAGTCGCATGCTCCCCCTGGGAGCACGTGGCGGCGTAGCCGACACTCCTGAGAGTCGGTTTCGAAACTCACGCTGACCGAGCCAAACGGCGTAGCATGAGCATGGCGGCGG
>NZ_BLJH01000065.1:0-8066 GCF_009811895.1 Novosphingobium sp. TCA1
GACGGGCCTTCGCCCGTCTCGCTTCGCGCGGTCTGCCTTGCGGGTCACGGCATCGCCGATCGGGCTTGCACCGGGCCGCCGTCGCGGCCCTGGCGCATCGCCCCCGGCTCGCCTGCGGACCGCCATGGGCAGGGTCGCCCGCCAGCGGAAAGGGCAGCGGCCGCGCGGCAGTCCCTTGCTCGCTGACGGGCCTTCGCCCGTCTCGCTTCGCGCGGTCTGCCTTGCGGGTCACGGCATCGCCGATCGGGCTTGCACCGGGCCGCCGTCGCGGCCCTGGCGCATCGCCCCCGGCTCGCCTGCGGAGCGCCATGGGCAGGGTCGCCCGCCAGCGGAAAGGGCAGCGGCCGCGCGGCAGTCCCTTGCTCGCTGACGGGCCTTCGCCCGTCTCGCTTCGCGCGGTCTGCCTTGCGGGTCACGTCACGGCCGATGAGATCACCATGCGTCCGATAAATACAGATAAAGGAGAGGGGGATGGAGGAAGATGGACTTGCAGCAGGAGTGAGAAATGCTGACCATCTTTCGCATCGTTGACACGGCTACGCCGATAAAATCGAAGCCAGCAAGCTTGGGCGCGCGACACCTGGCTGCGATCTACAACCACATTCTAGATACCGGAGTTCCAACCGAGCTCGAAGCGGGGGAAGTTGAGGGCATTGCCATGAACTTCGAGTTCAACGCTAACTCCGTTTCTCTCGCAAAATTCGCTCAAATATTCGTAGGACGGGACGACCTTCTCGCCATTGCAGAAGAAGCTCAATTTCACGGGAGGTCGCTACGAATATCCAAGGGAGCGAGCGATCACTTTGCGTCGCTATGTGTGAGCGAACACATCGCGCTATCTCCTGAGATAACGATGTCAAAAGACCGTGCCGACAGCGTTCTCAAATGTCTCGGTCTTGATCGGGAGACCTCCGGCACGATCTGCATCACGCGCCTTCGTGAAATGCTGAGCCAGACAGCCACACGTCAGAGATTCAGCGAACTCGGTCTAGATGCTGCTTACGATTATTTGGCTAGCTACTGTGCCATCGAACACGGGAATACGGATCCAATGTTGGCGTGGGTCTAAGCCTCCCTTCGCCGATAAAACTCAGGGCGCCGGATCAGTCATGCGGCGCCCCTTTTTTGCAAGATGCTATTGCGATCCGCATGACCGGATTGCGCGCTCAAGCGTTCTGCAATTCCGGTTCCATCTTCGGCTTCGCTTTGACCGGATTAGCCCGCACCCATGCTTCAAGAGCTTCAATTGCAACCCTTGGTTTTATGGTAGCAGCGAGTCCAAGAATTCCGATCGCCTCGCGCGATCCAACCTTCTTCACGAGACGCTGGATCTCCTTTTCGGTTTCCTCCTGCTCGAGAACAATCAAGCGCTTTTTGCGCTCCTCCAACTCGACCTCGGCCTGCTGAATCGCCTCGCGTTCGCGATCAAGTTTCGACGCCATAATCTACTCCCTCAACCAGGTGAAAATGCCCCCCATGTTCTCCGATTTTGCACCCGATTGCGAGCCTATTTTTCTGATAGGAATTTGCCGAGTTCATTCTTTCGACGTTCACGGAATCTGGAGTTATTCAAGATGACAATAACGATGGATAGCCTCATCCGCGCGGTTCGAACTCCGCTGGGTGGACCACGCCGTATGGGGCCGGATGGATCAGCAGCCTTACGGCTGTTTTGGTTCCAACGGGTCGCCGTTTCCCGCCACTGGAACCTGGTTAAATCGAGACAGGGCTGGAACTGGGGGCAGTCCCTAAATTTAGCACACCGAATACGGCAGAGCCGTGGTGATTATCGTTGAAAATCAATGTGTAGACACCCGTATACAGGTATACGCCCGTCATACGCCGCCACCACAAGCCATATAACAGCGTTTTATCAGTAACTTATATGTGTGACACGCGTATACGCTCGAGGATTGGACAGAGGCGCCGAGATCACTTATAAATATCGGGCGATATCCAAGCCACGCTCTCTTTTTCCGGAGAACGTGGATGAATTCCCCTCTAGCCACTCTCGTACTCAGCGTCCGCGTTCCACCCAGTGTAATGGCGCTGGTCGATCAGGTTGCCGCTGCGCAATCTTGCGACCGCTCTGAGGCTGTTCGCCAGATCATCAACTTCGGTGCGCCGTTGATGATCTCCGGTAAGGGTCTAAACCTTAGCCGCATTCTCATGACCCTAGAAATCGTCGCAGAGGACTGCCTCGCGCGCGCCGAAGCCAAGGGCCAGGAAAGCCTCAAGAAGCTGCTAGAAACCGCTCAGGAAAACATGGAGCGGCACCATGTTTAGGCGGCCGCAGGAAGACATCCGCTTCAGCAAAAAGGCGGCCACGCTCGAACATCATTCTTCGCGCGGCGAGATCGTCAGAAACGCCGGAAGTTTCACACGTGGCTCACAACTTTTCACCCATGAAGCCTCCATGACATGGGCAGGGATCCGCCTGCCGGTGATCGTTTGGGCGGTGACATCAGCTGCACTCGCATCCACGATTATGACCTTCTATTTTCAAGAGCACGAGTTGCAGCTCGTGCTGATGAAAATGTACGCGGAATTGTGGAATTGGGTTTCGCTCAATCCGCAAAAGGAAGTCCACCTCACACTGCCCGACGATAGCGTAGTCGTGGGGTTGATGCCGTGGGTTCCGCATCATCCTGCCGTGGTCTTCGCCTGGTCGAAATTTCTGCACCTGCTGGCAGCTTCAGCGCTCGGCGCGATCTTCATTTGTGCGCCGCTAACGATCTGGTTCGTGGACTATTCCCGCAAGCGGGGATCAGACATTCTGAAGGAGCGTCATGAGCGCGGATCCCTGCTGATTGAGCGGGCTGAACTGGACGCCCAGATACGTGCCTTTAACACCAAAGCATTCGAGGAGGAGTGCGCCAATCGCAATCCGGCGGCCTCCCCGCAGGCGGTCCTGAAACTACCCTTGCTGGAGCGCATCGCGAAGGGCTTCCACTCTCCATATCGGGTTGCCACTCTGCCTTGCCCATGGCGCCTGGAACAGAGCCATATGATGCTGATCGGAACGACCGGCGCGGGTAAAACCACAGAGTTGAAAAAGATAGTGACGCAGGCGCGCGCGAGGGGTCATCGCTGCGTGATTTTCGATCTGACCGGTTCGTTCATCGAGAGTTTCTATAACCCCAAAACGGACTTCATCTTGAACACGATGGACAAGCGCTGCCAGCCATGGACCATCTTCACCGACTGCGACAACTATTCCGATTTCCTTTCAGCTGCCACGGCACTGATCCCGAGTGGAAGGAACGCCGAGGACGACTTCTGGCAGAAGGCGGCGCGCACGCTTTTCACCGAGATGTGCATGAAGCTGATCGAGAAGAAAGCCATGTCGAATGGCGCCCTTGCCTATCACCTGATGCAGGCGGACCTGAAGCGCATCAGCGAGGAGCTGGAGAACACGGTAGCAGCGCCGCTGGTCGCAACGCAGGCGGCCAAGATGGCAGAGTCGATCCGGGCCACTTTCAACACCCACGCCAACGCTCTGCGGTTCATTCCCGACCCGATGCCAGGCAAGGAGGGCTTCTCGATCAACAGCTGGATGGCGGATACCGAGAACGAGGGATCGATCCTCTTCATATCCTCCAACCACAACGATCTCGTGCTCAACCGGCCGCTGCTGACGCTGTGGATGGACCTTGCGGTGAATGCCCTGTTCCGTATCGGCCGCACTCGCAACCTTCGCACCTGGTTCCTGCTTGACGAGGTGCACGCTCTGCATCGCCTCCCGGCGATCGAGCATGGTCTCCAGACGGCACGCGCAGTGGGTGGGGCGTTTGTCCTGGGCATCCACTCGTTCGCGATGCTGTCCGAGACCTATGGTGAGAATGGGGCGATCGGTCTGACCTCTCTGGCGGGTACAAAACTGATCCTGAAAACCCCAGATTTGGAGACGGCAAAAAGGTGTTCAGACTTCATCGGAAGTCGCGAGGTTCGCCAGATGGATGAGGCATACTCCTACGGCTACAACAGCACTCGCGACGCCTCCACTATCACTCCGCGCAAAGAGGTTCAGCACCTCGTCATGCCCGACGACATCAAGGACATGCCGGCGCTTCACGGCTTCGTGAAATTTCCGGATGGATTTCCTGCTGCCCGGATCAAACTTACCTACCAAGACTATCCGCCAGTCGCGGAAGGTTTCGAACGTGTAACTCACATGCGCGCCAGCGAGTACAAGCCTCCAGAGGATGAGTCTGATGCGCCTAAGGGAGAGGAGGGACGTGAGACCGACGGCCCTGCCAACCAGGACATCCTGATAGCTGATCAGGCAACGGATCAGCGACGTCCTGATGGGGCCCCCGAAGAAGGGAAAAGCGATGCTGAGCTGGAAGCTGAGAAGTTTGCACAGGCATTTCCTCCCAAGCTCGGAAACCTTTCAAAATCGGATTCTGCCAACATTCATACCTCGGGGTTTGCAGATCGCCTGAGGCAGCAGTCCGGGGAGGACGCTTCGGATAAGGAGGAGTCATCCAGAGGATCTGCGCCAAGCGATCATAGTGACGCTCAGCGTTTGAAAACCGCTGACCAGCGAATAGACAGCAAATCACCCGGCTCACATCGGGATGAGCAGGAAAGCCTGATCCAGCGGGAGCAGCGATTGGGCATCGGTACTGAGCAAGAAAGGGAGCAGCCTGACCTTTCCGACGACAGCGGAATGGAGATGTAGAACATGCTCTCTGTCGCATCTGTGAAGTCCGCCGGCGGCGCGGCATCATACTTCGGAAAAGATGACTATTACACCGGTGAACATTCATCGGAGACATCGGCCTGGGGTGGGAAAGGTGCCGAAGCTCTGGGCCTATCCGGAGAGGTCAAGGCCAGCGCCTTTGAGGCGATCCTAAACGGGGTTCTTCCGGATGGAACAGGCGTAAATCAGACTGCCAAGCGGACGATCGGAACCGACCTCACGTTCTCGATGCCGAAATCAGCAAGCGTCATGGCTTATGTCGCGGGCGACAAGCGGATTCTTGATGCGCACATGAGTGCGGTCAAGGAGACGATGAGCTGGGTCGAGAAGACCAGGGCAGAGGCGCGTGATTATAGCCGGACCCGCAACGGGGAACCTGTTCGAACTGGCAACCTGGTCTATGCGATCTTCCAGCATGACACGAGCCGAAAGCTCGATCCACAAGGGCATCTACATGTTGTCATTGCTGCGATAACGAAAACTGCGGGAGGTTCCTGGCAGGCGCTGTGGAACAATCCGCTCTGGAAGAACAATTCCATGATCGGTTCTGCCTATCATGCGGCTTTTCGCGAGAAGTTGTCCGAGCTTGGATACGATATCAATCTGACTGGAAAGCATGGTCAGTTCGAGATTGCAGGTGTGCCAAAAGCTGTCATCGAGGCCTTCAGCCAGCGGCGGCAAGACATACTGGAAAAGGCCGGCCAGTTAGGTCGGGAAAAAACCGATACGGAGAGCCTGCGAGAGATAACGAAGAGGACGCGCGATCCCAAAATTAATCTCGAGGACCGATCAGCGCTTCGTGAACAATGGAAGTCCCGAGCTGCCGCGCTTGGTTTTGATGGCAAGGCTTTGGTGGAGCAGGCGATTTCTCGCTCAACGGTTCAGGATGACAAACCTCTCGGATTTGTCGGGAAAGTCCAAGAGGTCGTTACCTCTCTCTATGCCGCACTAGCGCAGTACCTGCGGGGGTCTGACTCGCTAACCACCACCGGACTGGCGAGGCTCATCCTGACGCCTAACCAGCTTCGTACCGAGTTGGCCGTAGCCTCATCAGTTCGTCACCTTGGTCAGCGTGAGGCTGCCTTTAAGGTTGATGACGTTTCCAAAACGGCATTGGACTTTGGAATCCGGGGGGTGACTATCGATCGGGTGGACGCGCGGGTAAACGCCTTGATTAAAAGCGGTCAGCTCATACCCGGTTCTTCATTCACACACGTCACGACACCGGAACACCTGGCGCAGGAGCGTAAACTGCTTGCGGGTATCGATCAGGGGCGTGAGGCGAGTACCCAGATCGTGCCTGCCTCTGATGTGGCTGAACGCCTGCAAGCGCATAACACGGAGCACACGCTCAATCCCGAGCAGCTCACGTCCGCCACGTTGGCACTTTCAACAAGCGACCGCATTGTTGTGGTCCAGGGCGTTGCCGGCGCCGGCAAGACCACACTGATCCAGAGTATTAAGGCTCTCGCGGCCGAGGAAGGCAAGGAAACCGTTGGCCTCGCATTTGCCAATAAGATGGTCTCGATGCTCCGGAACGAGGCTCAGATCAAAGCTGATACCGTATCCAGCTTTGTAAATGCACACATCAAGGGTGCTCTAGCGGGCCAGGGTGAGGCTTTCGAGAAGTCACGAGAAGACTTGGCAGGTAAAATATTCGTTCTCGATGAATCGTCTCTTGTCGCAAACGAGGCGATGAACAACCTGGTGATGATCGCCAACCGCCTCGGCGTCGAACGCCTCATCATGGTGGGCGATAGAGGCCAGTTACAGTCGATCGATGCAGGCAAGGCTTTCGAGCTCATTCAGGCGCACAAGCCCGCAATGTCGGTGATGGAGATCAGCCAGAGGCAGAAGACGCCCCACATGCAACAAGTGGCCGCGCTCGGGCGGGAGGGAAAATTCAAAGAGGCCTTCCAGGTACTCGGTGAGCGAGTTCAAAGCGAAAAGGGCAATTACCTGAAAGCGGCGGCCGAAAAATGGCTGGCGCTGAGCACCGAGGAGCGAGAACGCACAGCGCTATATGCATCCGGACGTTTGACACGCGGGGAACTGAATGAACTCGTACAGGAGGGCCTGAAGACAGAAGGCACAATCACGGGTGATGGTTTACGCCTTACCACGTTGCAGCAGGTGAACGCGACGCGAGAGGAGCTTCGCTACGCAAAAACCTACAAGGAGGGCCATGTCCTCGATGTGACGCGCAACTCCCTTTCAGGCGGCCTCTCGCGTGGCCGATATGAGGTCACGGGCGTTCAAAAGGGTAAAGTCAGCCTTCGGGACGAGCATGGTAAGACGCTGCGTTTCGACCCCCAAAATATTGACCCTGTCGACAAGTCTGACAGCATTCAGCTGTCAGAGAAGATGGCCACGACGCTCCATGAGGGCGACAGAATCCTTTGGCGGGCCAACGATAAAGAGCGGGAGATATTCAACTCCGACCAGGCGCGCGTCCTGTCGATTTCCGAAGGTCATGTGATGATCGAGAACGCGGCCGGCAAAGTGCTTGAGCTGGATCGTTCCGACAAGATGCTTGAACGCCTCGGGCTCGCATATGCAATCAATATGCATCAGGCGCAGGGTATGACGACCGATAAAGGCATCGGGGTCGTTCACTCTGCGGAGAGCAAGCTTGCGACGCAGCGCCTGACCTATGTGATGCTGACCCGTGTCCGTTTCGACATGGAAATCGTCACCGATAACAGGGACCGTCTCCTCGAGACGATAAATGCAAACCCCGGCGACAAGCTTAGCGCGATGGAAGTTACCGGGGAGAAGCAGCTCGGCGGCTCCATGTCAAGCAAGAGCGGCGTGAATGCTTCAGCTATCAGCGCAGCAAACGCGGGCTTTAATCCGACTGTTCCGCGCGAACTCATGAATGACGCGCCAAACAAAGAAGTCGAGCTTCCGGAACGCAACATCGAACGTAGCAGATAGGGAGATTCTTAGTGATGAATCCAGATCAGCAGCTTGCAAATGTAGTCAGCCAAGCGGGATTGGAAGATCTCGCAAAGGCGATCCAAGGGAACACCAATTTCCACTGTGTGATTGAAATAACCGGCGACCAGCGATGTGCTGAATTGGCTGAAATTCATCGCAGACAGCAGCTCTTTTCTGACGCAGCTGCTATTGCACTGGCATTGAGTTTTGCCGCCATCGTAGGCGAGATCGCGGTCATCTTCGTCGCAGTTGTCGGGGCGAGATACCGGCGATTGCGCTCGACGAGCCCGCTGGACGGCGCGGTGGCTCGCCATGACGGAGTGCTGACCGATGGATAATGCCTCCCTCTATCGAAATTTGCGGTTGCGTCCGTCAATGTGGTGTAAATTCGGGTGTGGCCATCGGGCTGCATTTTCAGGCG
>NZ_BLJH01000066.1:0-7862 GCF_009811895.1 Novosphingobium sp. TCA1
TGGCCTGCTCGCCCTCGACGTCGGCGGCGATGGTGATCGTCGCCTGCCGGTTGCGCCGGTAAAGCAGCGCGGGCTCGCTGCTCGCGGTGACCCGGCCCAGCTGCGACAGGGCGACCGGGCCGCTCTGCGTGGCGATCGGCAGGTTGGCGATGCGGCCGAGGTCGGTGCGCTCGGCCGTGTCGAGGCGCATGACGACATCGAGGGCCAGATCGCGGTCGCGGTAGGTGGTGACGCCGGCCCCGGCGATCGCGGCCTGCAGGGTCTTCTGCACCGCCTCGGTGGAGAGGCCGAGGGCACGCACCTTGTCCTGGTCGAGATCGACGCGGACCGCCTTGAGCGGTTCGCCGAGGTCGCTGTTCACGTCGCGCGAATGGCTGTCCGCGCGGACGATCGCTTCCAGCTTCTGCGCAAAGGGCGCCAGTGCATCGAGGTCCGGCCCGGCGAGGCGGTATTGCACGGGCTGGCCCACCGAAGGCCCGTTCTCCAGCCTGCTGACGCGCCCGCGCGCCTCGGGGAACTGCGCGGCGAACAGGTCCTGCACGTGCGCGATCACCTCCTCGCGGGCTTCCTCGTCCTTCGTCTGGAGGACCAGTTCGGCGAGCGTGATGTCGGGCGTCTGGACGTTCAGCGGCAGGTAGAAGCGCGGCGATCCGCCGCCGATGTAACTCGTGACCGAAGTGACGCGCTCATCCTTGGCCAGCAGCTTTTCCATGCGCGCGGCGACGGCCTGCGTCTGGGCGAAGCTGGCGTTCTGGGAAAGCTGCAGGTCGACCACCAGCTCGGGCCGGTCGGACGCCGGGAAGAACTGGCGGGGCACACCGAACTGGAACAGGAACACGGAGCCCACGAACAGTGCGGCGGCCGCGGCGACGACGGTCTTGCGGCGATCGAGGCAGCGGTCGAGCGCGCGGCGGAACCAGCTGTAGAAGCGGCCTTCGTACTGCTCCTCGGGCTCGCCCGCGTCGTCTCGCGCATCGGCACGCTGGGGCAGCAGGTGATAGGCGAGGAACGGCGTGAAGATCACCGCGACGAACCACGACAGCACCAGCGACAGCGCGATGACCTGGAACAGCGAGATCACGTATTCGCTCGCCGTCGCCTTCGACATCGCGATCGGCAGGAAGCCCGCGACGGTAATCAGCGTGCCGACCAGCATCGGGATCGCGGTGGTGGTGTAGGCGCTGATCGCGGCGCGGGTGCGGGTCCAGCCCGCCTCCAGATGGGTGCTGACCGCCTCGACCACGATGATCGCATCGTCCACCAGCAGACCCAGTGCGATGATGAGCGCGCCCAGCGAAATGCGTTGCAGGTCGATGCCCATCCAGCTCATCCCGGCGAAGGTCATCGCCAGCACCAGCGGGATGCACAGCGCGACGACGATGCCGGGCCGCCAGCCGAGCGACAGGAAGTTGACGACAAGCACGATGACCACCGCCTCGAGCAGCGAGCGGGTGAATTCGCCGACGGATTCGTCCACGACCTTCGTCTGGTCCGACACCGTGTGGATTTCGACGCCGACCGGCAGTTCGTCCTGGTACGAGGCCACGGTCTGCTTCAGGTTCTTGCCCAGCCGCGCGACATTGCCGTCGTCGCGCAGGCTGATGCCCACGCCCACCGCATCCTCGCCGCCGAACCGCATCCTGAAGGTGGCGGGGTCCTTGGTCGTGCGCTCGACTTTGGCGATCGCATCGAGGCGCACGCTCTTGCCGTTGGCGAAGATCGGCGTCGCCGCGATCGCCTCCAGCGAGCCGTAGGCGCCCGCCACCTGCAGGCGCACGCGCTCGGCGCCCGCCTCGACCGTGCCCGAGGCCGAGACGGCGTTGGTGCCGTCGAGCGCGTCGGCGATGGCCTGCGACGAGATGCCCAGCATCGCCAGTCGCGCGCTGTCGTAGGTGACGTAGACCGCCTCGTCCTGCTCGCCGATCATGTCGGTCTTGGCGACGTCGGGCAGGGCCTGGATGCGGTCGCGCAGCGTTTCGGCGTAGCGCTTGAGCGTGGGATAGGAGAAGCCGGGGCCGGTGATCGCGTAGATGTTGCCGTAAGTCGTCCCGAACTCGTCGTTGAACGCGGGGCCGACGACATCGTCGGGCAGGTCCGCGCGGTGGTCCGTCACGGTCTTGCGCACGGTGTACCAGATATCCGGCACCGCGCTGCCCTTGACGGTGGAGATCAGCGTGACGTTGAGCGTCGCCTGTCCGGGACGGGCCTTGCTCTTGACGTAGTCGATGTCGGGGATGTTCTCGGTCAGCACCGTCTCGATCGGCTTGATGACTTGTTCGGCCATCTGGTCGGCGGTCGCGCCCGGCCAGCCGACGGTGATCATCATGGTCTTGACGGTGAACTCCGGGTCTTCCTTGCGCCCGAGCGAAAGGTACGAGAGCAGCCCCGCCACCGAGGCGACGGCGAGCAGGAAACCGACGAGTTGCTGGTGGCCGAGCGCCCAGCGCGAGAGGTTGAAGCCGGTCACGAGGCAGGCACCTCGGCTATGCGGACCTTCTCGCCGGCACGCAGCAGGTGGATGCCGGCGGTGACGATCGTCTCGCCCGGGCGCAGGCCGGAGAGGACCGTCAGCTTGTCGCCGCTCGCCTGTCCCACCTTCACTGTGCGGGGTTGGACCGTCATCGTGCGCCGGTCGACGACCCAGGCCTGCGCCTTGTCGTAGCCTTGGGCGTCGTGGCCTTGGGCGATCGCGGTGAGGGGCACGAGGATGCCGCTTGCCACACGCTCGTCCTCGATGCGCAGTTCGGCGGTTTCGCCCATCCGCAGCGTCTCGCCGGGGGCGATGATGGAGAAGCGCGCGGCGAAAGTGCGGGTCGCGGGATCGGCGGCGCCCGCGATGCTGCGCAGCTTCACCGCGTACTTGCGCGAGGGATCGCTCCACAGGGTGACGCTGAGCCGCTTCGCGCGCTGGACCGGGCCGAGCCCGCCCTCGGAAAGCGAGACGGCGACTTCGGGACGCGAGGGATCGGCGAACGTCAGCACCGCCTGTCCGGCACCCACGACCTGTCCCACCTCGCCCTCCACTTGCGTGATCACGCCGCCACGCGGCGCGGTCAGGACGGTGCGGCCGACTTGCGCGGCGGCGGTGCCGCGCTGGGCACCGGCGGCGCGTAGCTGCGCCTGTGCCTGATCGGTGGCGGCCTTCTGCTGGTCGAACTCGGCCTGCGAGATGAAGCCCTGGGCGAGCAGGTCGCGCGAGCGGGCGAGATCGGCGCGTTGCGTCGCCGCCGCCGACTGGGCCGCGCCGGTCTGCGCGGCCGCGCTGTCGAGCGCGCGGGCATAGTCGCTGCCATCGAGGCGGAACAGCACCTGTCCGGCGCGCACGCTGTCACCGGCGCTGACCGCGCGCTCGACGATCCGTCCGGCCACCTGGAAGCCCAGCTGGCTCTCGAAGGCGGAACGGATCTCACCGGCATACGTGATCGCGCTTTGGCCGGAGTTTGCGGTGAGCTGCTGGACGGAGACCGCCCGCCGTTCGTCCTTGGCCGGGGGAGCCTCGTGACATGCGGAGAGCAGAAGCGCCGCCAGCGGCACAACCAGGGCAAGACGCGCCATTGTGATCCCTTGCTTGAAACCCTGTAAAGACAGGGAAATTGCCATGTGAGGCGGGGCAAATGGCGAGGGCGGGCAACAAGGCGATGAGTGCCTTGTAACAGCTTGTAACGCCCCGGAGCCGCTACCTCCCGGCGTGCTCGAACGGCGGCGGCACCTCGCCGGGGGCGAGCAGGCGGAATGCGAAAGGATAGTCGCGGCCGTTCCAGCGCACCGTGACGCGCACGTCTTGCCCTGCTGCGGAGCGCGGCAGGGCGGCGGTCACGATCCGGCCGCCGAAGCTGGCCTCGGGGTCGACCGTGGTGGTCTGCAGGATCTGTCCGTCGATCTGCTGCATCGTGTAGTCGAGCCGCTGCTGGATCGAGCCCATGGCCATTGCGCCGCCGGAGATCGCCATCGCCGCGCCCGCCTGCCCGGCGCTGTTGTCCTCCCACACGATGGTGCGCGAGACCACGCCGCGCGGGGTCGCGACATGGCCGTGATAGGCGTAGCGCTCGCCGCTCGACGAGGCAGAGACCGCAGCCAGCGTGCCTGCGACGAGCACGGTGCCGATCCGGGCGCGGCGAGCCTTGCTTTCGGCAGCCTCGGCCAGCGCATCGCGGCTCTGCACGGCGATCGGCTGGTATCCGAGCGAGACGCTGACGTTCTCGACGCCGATATTGGCGGGAGCGTTGCCCCGGTTGTAGACCGCGATGTCGAAGACGAGGGCGCCGTTCTCGATGGGGCGCGGGGTTATCTGGACCGCGCCGTCGGGGGTCTGCAGGTCTACGGTCGGCACGCCGCGCGTGAAGCGGGCGGTCTCGTGGCCTACGCTTACCGGATAGAGGCTCGGCGGCGAGGCCGCGAGGGCGGGGTTTGCGGCCAGCGTCAGGATGGCCGCGGAAACGACATGCTTCATGAGGTGACACCATTGTGAAGAGGGGGGTGTGCGGCGCGACATGCCCTGGGGGAAGGCTGCCGCGCCGCACCGGCGCGCCCGAGGCGGGGGCGGGGGGTGGAAGGCGCGCCGAAACCGAACAGGTCTACCAGACTCGCGGAACGGTTCGCACGATCACGCCGGTGGTGCGCGATGCCAGCACGATGCTGCCGTTAGCGTAGATCCAGGCGTGTCCTGCGGGCGCCACGGCCAGTCCGTAATAGGCCGGGTTGACGACGTAATAGCGCCGCAGTTCCACCGGCAGGACGGCTCCCACGACCCAGACGCGGCCATAATAGGCGCTGGCGACGGGGTAATAGCCATAGCCGGGCGCGAAATAGTATCCGCGCCGGACACCGACATAGCCGACGAAATCGGGATGCCCGTGCCACCAGCCGGGATTGCCCGGATACCAGCGCACCGGTGGAGCGGGCCGCACCACGGTCACCGGCGGGCGGACGTATACCGGCGGCGGATGGCCATGCCCGGGCGGCGGCGGATGACCGTGCCCCGGCGGCGGGGTGTGGCCGTGCGGCGGCGGGCGATGGTCATCGGCGGTGGCGGGCGAGAGGGCCAGCATCGACACTGTCAGGACGGCGAGGCTGCCTGCCCGCAACGCCGCGTGCTTCATGGCAATGGACCAGGACGATCTTGGCATCGGGACTTCTCCGGTTGGCTACCTGGAGAAGATTGCCGTCGCTGCGCAACAAGGTGATCTGCGGATGGTAACACCGTGTAACGCCCGCCGTCTCCGGGCGCCGGTCAGGCGGCGGGCAAGTCCACCGAGGCGCTGAAGCCGCCCCCGTCGCGATTGCCGAGCGTCAGCGTCCCGCCATTCTGCTGGGCGAGCGCATCGACGATCGCAAGCCCGAGCCCGGCCCCGCCGGTGTGGCGCGCGCGCGAATGGTCGAGCCGGTGGAACGGGCGGGTCAGGTCCTTGAGGTCCGCTTCGGGCACGCCCGGTCCATCGTCGTCCACGCGGATCTCGATGCGGCCCTGGCGTTCGCGGACGGACAGGCGGGCCTGCCCGCCATACCGCACCGCATTGTCGACGAGGTTCGCGAGGATGCGCTGCATCGCCAGCGGGTCGATGCGCACGGCAAGACCGGTCGGCGGCGGCGACGTGGCGGTGACGTCCTCGCCCTGGAGCGCGCGTGCTTCCAGAACCGAGCCGATCATGGCGGCGATGTCGGTCGTCTCGTGGACCGGGCGCGGCGGGGTCGCGGAAACGCGTGCGAACGTCAGGGTATCGTCGAGCAGGGCGCTCATCTCGCCGAGGTCGGCCATCGCCAGCGCGCGCTGGCGCGGGTCGCCGATGTAGTCGGCGCGAAGCTCCAACCGGGTGAGATAGGTGCGATAATCATGCGCGACCGCCGCGAGGAAGCCGGTCCGTTCTTCCACCAAGTCGCGCAGGCGGCGGCGCATGTCGTTAAAGGCGATCGAGAGTTGCTGGATTTCGTGCGCGCCGGTCACCGGAAGGTCCGGGGCGGACAGGCTGGCCTCGTCGTTCTGGAGCGCGCGGGCCAGGCGGGAGAGCGGGCGCGTGGTCAGCCCCGCGATCAGGACGACGACAAGCACGCTCGCCGCCGAGACGCCGATCAGGATGGCGTTAAGGCTCATCACGAAGCCGGCGATCGCTGGCGGCGTGGTGCGCTCGATGATAAGGACGGTGCCGTCGTTCAAGCGCACACGCAAGCGGATCGGGCTCGCGGAGTACTGGCGGCCCCGGCCCAGGTCGGTCAGCCGCGCATCGGGCGGAAAGTCGACGTGGAACGGGCGCCCCTGCAGGGCCGCGCGATAGGCGGCATTGGCTTCCCGCAGATCGGGGTGGGTGTTGTCCCCGCGCGGCAGGCCGTCACCCAGCATGACCAGCGTGGTGTTCACGCTCAGCCCGCGCAGCACCGCTTCGCGCGCGGCAGGCGGGGTCGCTTCGACGGCGAGAGCGATGGCCCGGGCGTCTTCGGCCGGCACCAGACGGAACAGCTCGGCGTCCGGCTGGTTCTGCTTGCTGGAAATGATCGTGATCGTCAGGCCGACTACGATCAGGTGGACGAGGACGATCAGGCCCACCCGTACCCGCAGGCCGTCGACCGGACGCAGCCAGCGCATCGTCAGATCTTCAGCACGCTGGGCGCGAACAGATAGCCGTCGCCACGCACGGTGCGGATCATCACGGGTTCGCGCGGATCGTCACCCAACTTGCGGCGCAACCGGCTGAGCTGCACGTCGATCGCCCGGTCGTAGGGTGTCGCCATGCGACCGCGCGTCATGTCGAGCAGCAGGTCGCGGCTCAGCACGCGGCGGGGATGCATCACGAGCGCATGGAGCAGGTCGAACTCGCCTGTGCTGAGCGTGACGGGGCGACCGTCCGGGTCGATCAGGTCGCGCGAATCCACGGCGAGAGTCCAGCCGGCGAAGCGATAGAGCTCCGCCCCGGGGCTCTCGACCGCCTGCCCGGGCGCCTTGGTCCGGCGCAGGATCGCGCGCAAGCGCGCCAGCAGTTCGCGCGAGTTGAAAGGCTTGGGCAGGTAATCGTCGGCACCGCATTCGAGGCCGATGATGCGGTCGATGTCGTCGCCCTTGGCAGTGACCATCAGGATCGGCAACTGCGGAACCTTGACGCGCAGCGTCTGGCAGATCGAAAGCCCGCTTTCGCCCGGCAGCATCAGGTCGAGGATCAGGCAGTCGAGCGAGGGCACGTCCGCCTGGCGGAAGAAGGCGGCGGCATCGCCATAGCCTTCCACCACGAAGCCGTTGGCCCTGAGGACTTCGGCGACCAGGTCGCGAATGGCGACGTCGTCCTCGATGATGGCGATCGTTCCTTCGGATTCCATGGGGTCCTGACCTTGTGGAGTTCAGCCGAGCCGGCGTCGTAAGTCCTTCATGCTAGAGCATGATCCGGTCGGTTCAACCGGATCATGCTCTGCATCTCGGTGGCGGGTGGCACGTGGGCTTATTTGCCGTACTTGGCCATGGCGGCGCGCAGTTCCTCGGGCGTGACCTTGCCGTCCTTGTTGGCGTCGATCATCGTGAAGCCCCGCTCGCGTCGTCCGGCGGCCTTCCATTCCGCGAGGTCGAGGGCGCCGTCGGAGTTGGTGTCGACCTTCATGAAGGCGTCGCGAGCCTTGTCGGCTGCAGCGGGGTCCTGCGCATGGGCGGCGGCGAACGGCAGGCTCGCTCCCAGTATCAGCAATGTCAGTTTCAGTTTCATCGTGTCACTCCAGATGAGCCCGTAATCGAGCTGAGTATCCAATAGCCGCGCGGTTCACTGCGCATTGGGCACGAATGTTCGTCCTTGTAACAGTTTGTGCAGCCGGGCGTTGAAGGCGTGTTTCGCGATCTTTGCGAAAAATTTCGCACCAGACCGACGGAAGTTCGCTCAAGCTGTATTCAA
>NZ_BLJH01000067.1:0-7783 GCF_009811895.1 Novosphingobium sp. TCA1
CTGCCTAATCCCCCAACTGGGTGACGCCGCGCGGCCGTGCCCCATGTTTGCAACAGAGCCCCATCGCGCTCGACCGCGATCGGGTGGGTCATGGCTTTATCGCAGTAGAAACCGAAGCGCCTCGAAACTTCGCTCGAGCGGAAGGTTTCCATAGACAACCTCACGGTCTGATCTCCTGCAATTGAGGCCAGCGGCTGTTATGGCGCCGGTGTGATCGCCTGTTGATTTGGCTGAAAGCTGATACGCAATCCAAGGGCATCGGCAATTTTGCCGATCGTCGCGAAGCTCGGATTCCCTTCACCGGACAGGGCTTTGTAAATGCCTTCACGGCTAAGGCCGGTATCGCGTGAGAGCTTGCTGAGATTGCGAGCGCGCACCACGTCGCCCAGAGCGGCGGCGATTACGGCGGTATCACCATCCTCAGCAGCGGCGTCCAGATAGGCCGCAATGTCCGCTTCGCTCTTGAGGAAGTCGGCGGGATCGTAACGGCTAAAAGTCACGTCCATGATTTCATTCCTTCCATGCGTTCGCGATTGACTTTGCCTGCGCGATGTCTCGTGCCTGGGTGCTCTTGTCACCGCCGCAAAGCAGGACAATCACGATGGGGCCGCGCTTCATGTAGTAAACGCGGTATCCCGGCCCATAATCAATGCGAAGCTCGGATATTCCATCCCCTACGGGCTTTACGTCGCCCGGATTTCCAAGGCTCAATCGACGCAGGCGGATTTGTATCCGGGCTTTCGCATTTGAATCGCGCAAACCAGCCAACCATTGATTGAAGGCGTTAGACTGGATCATCTCGATCATGTGATAACCATAGTTGACACACCCCTTACTGTCAATCCTGGTTGGCAATCGGAGCATCGGCCCGCACCTTAGAGATCCTCGCGAACCATGATCGTCATGACGCGGCGCGTGACGCTGGCGTCTGTGGGATCGGGCGAACCCCATTTCAGGTCGGCGTCGTAAGCGTCGATCTGGAAATACACGGTCGTGCCCCGGTATTCGATCTGGCCGCGATCGCGCTCGGTCCTGTCGTCGTCGGGATAGGTGAATTTGCGGACCTCGGCGAGGATTTGGGCCTGGGCGACAACCTCGGCCACCGGGTTGTTGGCAAAGGTGCCGAGGCAGGTCCGGGTGATAACGGTTCGCCCGGTACGGTCGAGACCGTGTCGGCAGCGATCGTTGAGACGGGCGATGATTTCGCGTTCGGACAGGCCGGCTGCGGCGGTTGCAAGGGACATGGCAATCTCCTGTGGGTCAGGCGGCGAGACGGGGGCACTGCGATGCGGGCACGGCAGCGTTGAAGCGTTCGATCCAGCTGCGCATGGTCGGGCGCTCGTCGACGGGGATCGAGGCGGCGACGTCCTGAAACTGGATCAGGTCGAGTGGGGCATCGCTGATGATCCGGTCGATGTCGTCAGCGGGGAGCAGCCGTTCATGGCGGATGAAATCCGTCATGCGCCCCGGCCTCGCGCGGGTAGATTTGCGCCAGAGACCTTCGACCGTGTGAAGGCGCGGTGCGGCGCGTGCTTCGACAAGGACGATCAGGCGAAGGCACCATATTGGCAGGTCACGGACCTCTGGCGGGGTCATTCCGATGCAGAACCATTATGTCGCCATTGAGACGATCCATTCCCTTTGACGGGATAAGGATATTGTCCCATTATCGATCGGGTCGGGGCAATAAAATGGAAACGCCCAGTGTCATGTCGAGGGTTCAGTGCATCTTTTCCCGTTCGATCCTTGGCTCGGCGTCGAGCCTATACTTCTTGATGGGACGATGATCCGGCCTGCGCTTGATGACTCCATAAAGCAGGACGCAACCAAATACTTACCCGAAACAAATCTCCCTTCTCTCCTTCATTCCGACGGAAGCCCCGTTGTAGAAGTCAATTCGTTCATCACGTTCCTGCGATCCGATGGCGTGTCCCTTGCCAGCGCAGGCCACTATGCTCGAGATCTTCAGGTCTTTGCCCGTTACCTGCGGGATGCGCGTTCAAAGTCGTTACTCGACGCATCGAGTGCCGACGTAGGGAAATATCGCAGCCTTCGGCTCGAAGGGCCGGGCGAGCTCCGACTATCGGGATCGTCTTGGAAGCGCACCTCTGCGGCGCTAACGCGGTTCTATCAATGGGCCGCCAGCGAGGACGCAGGACTGATATCAGTTGCGCCGAAAACCAGATTCCGCCGTGATGGCGCGGTTGCCGAAGATACGATCCGCATGATCCCGCTCGAGGATTACGTTCTGTTCCGAGACCAAGGCCTGCTCGGTGGGGGTTACGCGAACGGCATCACTCACCGGCGGAATCCGATGCGCGATGCCGCGTTCGCCGAGCTGCTTGTGACGACAGGGGTTAGGCTCGAAGAAGGCGCAAGCCTTCTGATCGGTGAGCTTCCGACGACGAACGCCCGCGTCTTTCACGGCTGTCGCAGCACCATGATCGACCTGCCCGCCACAATCACCAAAGGGCGCAAACCTCGATCAGTGCCGTTCCCGAGGCGGGTAGCCAGTAACTTCATCGACGCTTATATTCGCGAGGAGCGGAGCCAGTTGGTCGATCGCTGGCGACGCGCGGGTGGGGTCCGGACCATGCGGCAGCCGCTCATCGGCACGCTTGCAGGCGGGCAACGCGTTTTGATCAAGGGCGAGCGGCGCCCTCGATCACTGGCGACTCTGCGCATCGACGAACGACGCAACCTCCTATTGCTGCCCGGATCGGGCGCACCATTGGAAAGTGCGCAGCCGGCAGCATTGTGGCTGGCGCAGGACGGCCAAGCCCTCACCCCCGCGGCATGGCAGTCGATATTCCGGCGTACCAGCAAGAAGTTGTCGGAGGACATGGGCTGGGACCTACACGTATCGCCCCATACCCTCCGGCATACCTTTGCCGTCTACTGGCTTACACACCTCGTCAAAGCGGAAGTGATGAGGCTCGACGATCGATCTGTCCCGGATCGAACCGAGGAAATCTACATGAAGGTTGTCAGCGACCCCTTGCGCCGGGTCCAGCGATGGCTGGGTCACGCCAGCGTCCTGACCACTGAAAAATATCTCACCTACCTCGATGAAGCCTTCGAAATCGTAGATCAGGCGGCCGAGGCGCTGGACTCTCGTCTGATGGGCTTCTTCTAGCAGTGGGTCGCCCTCGCCTCTCGTTCCGCGATTTACCTCCGCAGCAGGATGAGGAGCCGCGAGCCGACGCGATCGTAGCCTATCATCATCGTGACGGTGTCGGGCGCGAAATGACCTGGTTGCTGCACGAGGTGGGGAACGAAGGCCTGGGTCGCGATCTTGCCTTGTACCTTGGGCCGATGATGAACGAGCTGTTCGCCGGCCTGGCCGTCCCGAGTGTCGAACAGTATCGACAGAGCTGGATCCCGCTCGGGAAACATCTGTCCTCCAGCGGGCGCCTCAACGGGGGACTTCGCGTGATCACGGCCGCTGACATCGATGCCTGCGACGTTCGGGGTCAATACTCCCGGTTCCGTTGCCTTGTTCACGGCCTTCGCGCGATAGACGAACGAAACCCTGATCTGCTTCGTCCGGATCTGAAGGCGCGGATCAACTTCACGAGCCGGCACAACGGAACGGCATTACGGCCCCGCGAACCGTTGACACCGTTCGTCGCTCGCGTCCTGAAAGACGCCGCTGATCGCAGCGTGGTAGCTACACGCGAAAGGATCTTGTCGGGCCGCGAGCAGATCGAAGCTTTGCGAAACAAGCCGGAGAGGAGCCGCTTTGAGAATGTGTTCCTGAGGGTCGCCGACGGCACGCGCCCCGCTCGAAGCGAGTTCGACATGTTCAAATATCGCAAGGTTGCCATCGCCGCGGCCAGCGATCTTCTCGTTCTGACCCTGCCTGATGCGATCTGCTTCATCATCGCCATCGCGCTCCGGGTCGAAATGCCGATAGAATGCCTGCGGACCCTGCGGCGCGACTGCCTGAAGAACCCCGCGAGAGGGTACGTCTCCATTGAATACACAAAGGGACGAGGCGGCCCCCGCGCGAAGATCAAGCGCGAACGCGTGCGTGATGGTGGAATTAATACGCCCGGCGGACTCGTTCGCCTTGCCCTCGAACTATCCCGACCCGCCGCCGAGCGAATGGCCGATCGAGGGGACCCGAATGCGGATTACCTGTGGGTGGGCTTCGTTGCAGCCGGACTGCCGAGCTGGCGGCGGTTCAGCCTTTCTACCCACAACTTCTATGCCGCGATCAGGAGCCTTGGGCTCGTCGACGAAGCGGGCAAGCCGATAACCAAGATCGTTCCCGCCCGGCTAAGGAAGACGGTGAAGCGGGACAATTACTTGCGCCACACAGGCCACCTTCGGCGCTTCGCGAGCGATCACTCGAAGCCAGTTGCCGCTCGGCATTATGCCGCGGTGGACGGGCTTCGAGAAGAGCATGCACGCTCGGTAGCGGTCGCTGAAGGTCAACTGTTCGACATGGCGATGATGCCGTTGGTCCTGCCACCGAAGGAGGAAGTCAGCGCGCTCGCATCCGGCCTCTCGATCGGAAACCAAAAGCTCGACGCAGGCGCGGTCGCGTCGTTGGTCTCAGGCGATGCCGATACGTTCCTTGGCATGTGTTCCGGCTTTTGGTCGAGCCCTCTTGGGCGGAACGACAACGGCTCCTGCGCCACCGCGTTCACCGGCTGCCTCCATTGCTCGAATGCAGTGTTCACCGCACGAAAACTGCCTGCATTGCTGACCTATCTGACATGGCTAGCTGAACGGCGCGCCGTCATGACGGAAGCGGAGTGGCACGAGCGCTACAGCGCCGACCATAATCGAATTATGGTACAGATACTCCCCGTGTTCGACGCTGGCGATATCGAACAGGCTCGGTCCACGGCGGAAAATGCCGCTGTGGCGCCAGCGCTGCCGCCACATCTTCAGCGGGGCTGAACATGCGTCGGGTTCTGGAACGTGCCGAAGCATCTTGGCGGATTGACCGTTCGGCATTGGTGATTCCGCCCCAGATGGTCGTGAGTGGCCGTGAGCAGCAGAATATCTCTCTGGTCGGGGACGATAAGTGGCTGCTCGAATGTGCCATCGCGCGGCCGACAAAGGCCCATGAAGCCTGTATCTGCTTCGGTCGGATCGCCGATGCTGATGAGCGGGAGCTCATACGAGAATACCTGTTCCTGTCTTTAAACTACGACTCCCGAGACAATGTGCGCGGCCGCCTCGGCGTCCTGAAACCTGGTTCGCTGATGCAGGTCGGCAATATAATCCGGCATTTTCTACAAGAAGTGCGGGAAGCCGGACTTCGACTCCACGAGATCGATCAGCCTTGGCTGGATCAGTGGCTGTCCGCGAAGCGGCACCTCGCACCGGCAACTCTTGTCTACAAGATCCTCTGCGTACGGCGACTTGCGCTCTATACGCCCTCCCTGTCGTTCCGGGGAATCGAGATAGCTCCTTGGGGTAACCGTTCAGCGACTAGGATCGCGGGATACCGGGGTGGCCGAGAAAATGTCACACCGCGAATACCGGAAGCCATTAGCGCGCCGGCGTTGCGGTGGGCCATGTTCTACGTCCATCATGGGATCGACGATCTTATCGCCCGACATCGTATAGCTGGCATCAACATCGCCGCGCGTCGGCAGAGAGTGTCACCGAAACTAAGCGACCAGCGCCTGCGCGCTTATTTGGATGCGCTTGAAGCATCGGGCTCTGGAGTACCGGCGACCCAAGATGGTCGACCCGCGTGGCCAGAAATCTGCAAGGCCAGCGGCCTCGGCGTGGCAGTGCTGAAGGCACGCTCAGCTATGCTCGAGAAGGCAATCTCGCAACTCGGAACCGAGCGCCCAGGCGCAAGCAGTGGTTGGGCCAGCATGCCAGGAACAAACATTGCGTGGCGGTCGCATCTTCCCAGCTTCAGCAGCCGTTATACCTTCATACCGGCGATAGCCGCGTGCTATCTCGTAATCGGCCTATTATCAGGAATGCGCGGCGAGGAAGCGGCCGCGCTCAAGCGTGGTTGCCTCAGACTCATGCGCGACGAACATGGGAAGGTTAAGGGCTACGAACTCGTCGGAAGAATCTTCAAAACCCGTAAAAACGTCGACGGCGCTGAACATCGCTGGACCGTGATAGAGCCTGTTGCCAGGGCCGTATTGGCAGCAATACGGTTGCAGGACTATCTACACAACAGCGCCGATCGAACGGAAGCGCCGCGAGATGATGAGCCCCTGTTCAAACCGGCCTTGATTCGGGGGGTGGGCAATGTCCAGCTTACGGCGCATCAATCGACCGTATACCTGAATTACTTTGCCAAAGAGTGTCGCCGGCTCGCCGAAGAAATGGCAGCGGCGGCGCCCGCCGAAGCCGACCGCATACTGGCACTTTATCATATCCCGGACGAGGGTGATGAACCCTGGCGGTGGCGCACGCGTCAGCTCCGCCGCACCCTTGCATGGTACATCGCCAGTCAGCCCTTCGGCGTGATCGCGGGCATGATACAATATGGGCACGCGAGCGCCATGATGTTCGAAGGCTATGCGGGCACTTCCCAATCCGGCTTCCGTTCGGAGATCGAAGAGGAACGTCGCCTCGCTCAGCTCAGCGATATCGTCGAGATGTACGAGGACTGGAAGGCAGGGATCAATCCAGGCGGCCCCATGCGATCGAAACTCGTCGCCGAATTTACAAGCATCAGAAACAAGATCGGAGATCTGCCCGGCACGGTCGTTGATGATCGGCGCCGCGCAAAAATGCTCTCGAACACCGCCGTCACGCTTCATCCGGGTTATATCAACGACTGCTTCTTCTATGCCGACCACGCCCTCTGCTTGAAGGTGAAAGGAGCTGAGGCGCAGCCGGCATTTACGAGGTGCCAGCCTGCTCGTTGTCCGAACAGCGTGGTGGCGAGGCGGCATGTGCTGGCTCTGCAATCATGCATCGCAGATGCCGAGACCATGAAAAATGGCAAGAACATCAGCCCGATCCAGAAACACGCCATTGAGGCACAGATCGATATTTACAGGCAGTTGCTGGAACAGGTCGAACGATGACGACGAAAGCGAACCCTCCCCGGAAATCGCAAGCCACCGTCGCGCTGCTTGACGCCTATAACCGCTTGCGCGACGGCAAAGGCACCGCGACGAATGGCAAGCTGAGCATAACCAATGTTGCGCGCGAGGCGGGGGTCAGTCGAGCGACGGCCTATCGATGCTCCAAACTTCTCGCTTTGTTCGATGAAGCTCCGAAGCCGCCGAAGGCTAAACCACAAAGCACGAGCGGCAAGGCCGAGCTGCGAAACGTGATCAACCAGTTGCTCAATCGTATCATCATGCTGGAGGCTGCGTTGGAAGCCAAAGACGCGGAACTCCGGCAATTGCGCTCAATGCTGCCAAAACCACGGCCGGCCGACTCATGATGCGAGCAAGTCCTGAGGACATTACAATCGACGCCACGTTGCACGCTCAATTCGCTCTACGCTACATGGCGACGCGAGACCGCCACGGGCGGGCTACGCATTGAAGGCAGGTTCAGTGTAAAACCCTCCCCGCTTGCGCAGCACTGATCCTCCCCTGCACAACGCTTGATGGATTTTGGTTGGGCCCATCACTCGACGAAGAATTCCCTCAATCAACGGCCCGCCTGCGACCAGCAGCTTGAATGGGTATCTCGCATGTAAATGACCGCGATTGGCCGGTTGCAGACTGGCGGCTTCAGAGCAACGAATCGAGTTTAGCTGCCATTGGCCAACAGGTTAGCGTCCGCGCTCGTGGTGTAATTTCCGGTTTAGATTGAGGCGATCGCATGGGGTGGG
>NZ_BLJH01000068.1:0-7739 GCF_009811895.1 Novosphingobium sp. TCA1
GCGCGAAGCGAGACGGGCGAAGGCCCGTCGGCGAGCAAGGCACTGCCGCGCGGCCGCTGCCTTGGCGCAAAGAAGATCGCGCCGATGGGGCGCGATACTCCAGAGGAGCGTTTGTCCGAGGACGAAATGTATGGAAGCTCCGCAAATTCGGAGCTCCCACACCGCGAGGACGTCGGCGATCATTCGTGACGGCCGCAGTGACAGTATGCGATGTCGATGCCAGAGATTGAGCACGCGCTGTCGTCGAACTCGTCGCCGTCGTCCTGATGCTCGGCATAATCGTACCGCTGCATCGCCATCTCGACGCCTGCTGATCTTTCACTTCCGTCGAGGGTTTCAAAGTAGCTGTCATATGCCCCAACGAGGCGGGCCGAAAACCGTTCGTAGGTTTCGGCGGTGTTGCCGCGGAACTGCTGGTTGTAGATTTGCTCCAGCTTCTCATTGATGCCGGCAACGGTGCCTTCTGAGAGGGCGTGGCGGGCGGCGATATCGGCGAAGTTGAACATAAAAGCCTCCAATTATGATTACTCTCTCATCCGGGATCAGATGAAAGATGATCGTCATCGGAGGATCGGGCGCGCTTTAGTCAGGGACGCGGCCCACCGGCCCGCGCCGCGAAGCGGGGAGCGGGGGAGCCGATTTTTTTGGGGTTTGGGTGAGGCGCAGCCGATCCCGGGCCCCGGAAAAATTGGGGGGACCGCTCATCCTTGACGAAAGGGCGTGGAGATCCTCACACTACGGCGATGAAGCTTGTCTGATACCGAGATGTTAGAGAGTTATCACGATTTGCCCCGCGCTTCGCGCGGGTTAACAGCAAATCGTCCTTCTTATGCCACGGCTGACATTGCCGCGTGCATCGCCCTATCGGGGGGACGTCCGGGTCGCGGCGAAGGGGTTCGATGCCCCTGAGCCGCGCATTGGCGCGAAAGAAGAAGAAGGGAGGCCCGGGCTATGCCCGAGCCTCCCAAAGGGCGCTTACGCCCGAGTGCGGCCCTGCTGCGACCGTTGGTCATCAATGCGGCGGATATGAAGCGGAACGCCTGCACCGCGGAGGCGCTGCGCGAGGTTCGCTTGAATGCCGCTACCTTCGCACACGAGAGCTTCCACCGGGCGGAGGCGCACAAGGTTTTCGTTACGCTTGAACGGCGCACTTTGCCCGTGAGCGGCGCTTGGGACGAAAGCAATCGACTTGACCTTACGTGCCTGTGCCCAACCTGTTGCGATCGCGTCGACACCCTTACGCATGCCGGTGGTTGCCAAGACCATTTCAGGGATGCGCTCCTTGATGTCATCGAGCAGGTCCCAGATCATCTCGTGATCGTGCCAGACCTGACCGCCCGAGACCACGACCATCGGGCCGGTGGGAGCGTGATCTTCGTTACGCTGGCGAGAGCGTGCGGCAAGGAAGTCGCGAGCTGCGATTTGCGATGCTGTTGCGCTAGAACGAGACACCTGCGAACCGCGCGTTGCCGTGAAGGGGCGGCCGGTCTCGACGCGGTAAACTGCCGAGGCGTGGTCGCGCATTGCTTCAAGGGCCTCACGGCAACCTTGAAGGGTCTGGCAAAGCATCTGCGTTTCCTCCATCTCAACCGCGTGGATCTCGGAGGAGTCATTGATGCGCGCGAGCTCACCCAGCTTCTTGGCCGCGTCATCCTCGCGTCCCTCCGCCAGGCGCGCCGTCATGTGGAAGGAGTTCACGAAACCCCACACGATTTGCTGAGCGAATTCTTCCATGCGGGTATCGCGGAAAACGTCGAAGATCGTTCCGACAGCAAGCTCCACGGCGGCGCGGGCCATGTCTGCGTCAGGCATTTCGGTTGCGATGGGCGCGTCCATCACCGACAGCTTCGCGAGCTCCGAATGCTCGATGAAGGCTCCGTTGTAGGCGGCGGCGTTGGTTTCGTCCTGCGATGCCTTGGCAATGCGGTCGTTGGCGAGGATACCGGCGAGATCTGCGAAGTTGTTAAGCTTGTTCATAAAAGCCTCCAATTATGATTACTCTCTCATCCGGGATCAGATGAAAGATGATCGTCATCGGAGGATCGGGCGCGCTTTAGTCAGGGACGCGGCCCGTCAGGGTCGCGCCGCGGAGCGGGGAGCGGGGGAGCCGATTTTTTTGGGGTTTGGGTGAGGCGCAGCCGATCCCGGGCCCCGGAAAAATTGGGGGGACCGCTCATCCTTGACGAAAGGGCGTGGAGATCCTCACACTACGGCGATGAAGCTTGTCTGATACCGAGATGTTAGAGAGTTATCCCGATTTGCCCCGCGCATCGCGCGGGTTAACAGCAAATCGTCCTCATAAATGAGACAATACCGATCGCTCTCGTGCGAGGTCGCCCAAGGGATCGTCACGCGAAGCGCCGAGACGGCCGCAGGCTGGCTCGGTGGAGCTTGGCCCGCCTGCAGCCCTGGCCGCGCCAGGGCGAAGCCGGGCCTAGCGGAATAGAGCCCGGTCCCGCGCCAGCGGGATGGGCCCGCTTCCTCCGTTCGCCCTGAGGCCAGCCTTTCGCTCACGAAACGACATGGCAAAGAAGGATTGATCGTTCCATCCTACCCCGCCATGCGTGGCTAGATGACTACCACCGTACCGACACCTGAAGACCACATGAGAAACCAGCTGTTTCGGTTGATGATGTCAGCTGTCGATTTTCGCCATGCTTTGAGCGCCGCAACATTTCTTCTGGAGGAATGCGACTGGTCGGCGGGCTATACCAGCCAAGAGCATCGCAGAAAGTTCAAGTGCTACGAGACAGCGATGGTGGTGGCCTATGCGCGGCCATTTTCATCAGCGCGCGGCAAAGCGGCTCCGTTCAGCTGGAAACTTCTGGGTGCCGGCTTCACACTAGAGCCGTCGGAGCGCGCGTTGCATTCCAGGCTGATCGACTCCCGAAACCGCCTTCATGCCCATTCCGATGACGAGCACTCGGACATCACCGGCGAAATCCTGCGCTCAGATCTCGGTGACGGGCGATCCTTCGACTTTTTAAGTGTGTTTGGTGGGGAGTGGCTATTCTTCGACGGCGGAGAGGTTGAGGCGATTCATACCTTCCTGTGGAAGGTTCGCAGCCATGTCGACAAGGCCGTGCAGAACCACCCGGCACCTCGCGATGCATTTCCTGTCCGCAAAATCGACCTGTCTTAGCAAGCAGCCCCGCACGCCAGTTACGCCGTAATACGGTCAAAGTTAGGGCTCAAACGCATTCAGCACGGGTATCGCGGCTCAACCGGCTGCCGCCAGGTGCATGCCAAGGCTTTCCAACTGCCCGAAATGTGCCAAGTACATATGGCCGGCGGCAATCTCGACTCGATGTTTTCGTCATCGTTGAAGATGAGGCAGAGGTTTGTGGGCCCGAGGGCATCAAGGTTGCAGCGTGTCGATGAAACCGTCGCGTCGTTCGCCAAAGCGTTCGAGGTCGGCGAGGCGCCGAGCTGCACTGGCGAGGTTGCATTCAAGGGTGATATCGAAGGTCTGCATCGCAAGTCTCCTATTGGAGCGAAGCGAAAGGGCGGCGCTCTTGCGCCGCCCTCTTGAGGATCAGAGGAACTCGACTTCCTCAGCGATGATCTCGCAGCCGTAGCGGGTTTGACCCTCGTTATCTGTCCAGCGGCTATAGTGGATGCGGCCCTGAACCGCGAGCAGGTCGCCCTTCTTCTTGTGATTGCGCACGCCCATCCCCATGCCGTTGAAGATGGTGACCTTGTGGAACTCGGCGTCCTTGACCGGGTAGCCCGTTTCGGGGTCCTTTTCGACCTTGCCATCGCGGATGCGGGGGCGCTCGGTGACCAGGATGCATTCGGTAATGCGGGTGTCGCGGAAGTCGCGGGCGATAGGGTCCTTAGCGAGGCGACCGACCAGGTTGACGTTGTTCATTGCGTAAGCCTCCAGTTGTGTCGGCGGACCGTCCGCCGGTGCCCCTGTTGAGCCCACGGGCAGGTGCCTACCCACCGGAGCGCAGCGGAGGGGAACCCCTAAGGACCGGGGTGGTGCGGGCAGGCCGCCGCAGGCGGCCAACACGGTCCGGGACGCCGGGGTTGGGTAGGTGCCAGGCCGGGGGCAAGGGGCACTGGCGAAGGCGGTCGGCTCCGCCGGCACTCTCTGGGGCTTTGCACACAATGAACTTTTCAACCGTTTGATCGGTTATTCGCGGACCCTATCGCCTGTGCCCTCAACCGCGCTGCCGCTTCCGAGCATCCTGTCACCGCTCCCTCCGCATGATGGTAAGGCCGAGATAGGAGACGATCGGCTCAAGCCGGTTACGGCCCCGACAGTTCGCTGCACAGTCACCTCACGGCATGGGGATCGGATTGAGGAATCACTTGGGCGACAGCGAGCTTCAGCGCAGCCACAGCCGCTGGAAATAAAGAGGTGACCTGCGGTGCTGTGAGTTCATGCAGAGGCGGGTTTCTCAACCTCAAGCTGGTGTCCTTAACGCTGTTCTATAGCGAGGATCCTTTTAATGAAGATGCGCTTCGCTGGCTTGAGTTCAGTTAGCCTCTGATGGCCGCCAATCCATTGACAGAAATAGGCTACGCACATTAACGGGCTAATCTAATCGGCCAGATACGGTGGGGGCATCAGAGAAGCATGACTAGAGTTTTGTCGGCTATCATTATAGCGTTTATTTCAGTTTATGTAACCAACGCCTCGCAAATCGCGAACGCAAACTTTTTAGCAAAGTTTTTCGGATTTATCTTTTCACTTGCGGCGTCATACTATGGCTTCATGATCGGTGAGAAAGTCCGAAACGCTCTTCAACCTGATTATGTGCTAACTGATGGTCGTGTCACATCAATTGCGAAGGCAAAATTGTTTTGGGCGATTGGACCACAACTGATTGCAACATTCCTCGCTGCCATAATAGCAACGATGATTTTCTTTAAGATATTTGGTCCTTCAGCAGCGACCGTTCAGCAAAGAAAGGTTGCAGAACAGGTAGCCGTGGAGGAGCAGTGGAAACGAGATCACCCTCAAGAGGCGGCCCAAATTGCGCAGGCGAAGGCAGAGCGTGAACGGCAGGATGCCGAGGATCAGGCACAATTTAAGAAAAGCCAAGCTCGCGAAGAGCTGTTGGATCAATCCGCACTTCTGCGTTCCGAATTTGGTACTGCAAACTCCAATTGTATCTTCGGAAAAGCCCGAAGTGCCGAGCGCACAGAATGGGACGCACTAAATCAGAGAACAGTGACGATTCCTGCCACACCCAACGAAGAGGAAGCATCTTGTGTCGAAGCTGACAAGCTCTTGAAGCAAATTCGAGACAAAGGTACTTGTATAGTCAATAAGGAGGGCGATCCATTGAACCCGGACTGGGCTCTTTGTTCAGAGACAAACCAGTAGATCATCAATACTTTTGATGCGGTCCTGTGTTCGCCGTTTCTGAGGATCGTGAGAGCATTTATCAAAAGTAAGGCCCGCTACCCTTGAGGCGAGGGCAGCGGGCCTTTCCACCGGCGCCGGGGGGCGAGGCGCCGGTGTTGTGAGATCATTCAGGCGGCGACAGTATCGTCAGCTTTGCTGCGCGCGTTGCGACGACCGCCTGCTTCGGACGACGGCGCGGGCGCGGTGCTCTCCCCGAGGCCGTCACCACCGGCTGCAGCGCCGCTACCAGTATTGCCCTGACCTTCGTCCGAACCGGCAGGCGGCATCGGCGGGAGGGCATCGTTGCTTCCGAAGCTGGGCGCTGCGCGGCGGCGCTGTGGTCGGCGCCAGCTTACGTTCAGCGAACCGTCGTCTTGCCTGAACATTGCCACGTCGAGCGGCTTCTCCAGGCTGGGATCGTCGAGGCGGCCAGACAGGAACGCTTCGCCGGTTTCGTTCGAGGTGTATTCCCACAGGGCGCCGATCTTCACCCAGGTCCGCCGATCGGCCGACAGGCCCATCATGTCGAAAGCGGGGGCGCGTTCGTTGCTCGAGTTCACTTCCCGAAGGGCGACCACTGCGTTGAAACCCAGCGTCGTGATGCGACCGATCAGAGTGCCGTCTTCGTTTGCCTTCAGGCTACCGATGTTCATGCTCATGCTGCTTCTCCAGATACTCCCGAACCTCATGTCCGGGACATCTTCCTCCCTCCCCCTCTCCCCCCGGGCCGTTTCAGGCCCGGCCGCGTGCGAACGCGCGCTCATCGAGAATGTTCTTCTCGATGCTATCAGCCGCGATATCAATTGAGGTTGCTCGATTCAGAATAGAGATAATAGTCCTCCAGACGATGGAGGATCGATCAATGACGATAGATGAAATTAGCGAAGAGGTGATTGCACGTCTGATTAATGAAGATTGGTCTCCTGGCGCTTTTGGCCGCAAGGTTCGCGAAGTTCGATTATGGGCAATAAAGGAGTATCGCTTGGCTGGTATCGATAACGACTTCGACGCGAGAACACTCTTTGAGTTAGCTAAGGCCCGTCAATATCTTCGTCGCTTGAAAAACGATTGAGAATTCGAGGAAGCAGGAATCTGCTTCACGAAGGTCTGATGAACCTTTTGACGGCAACCTGAGCATCACCATCCAGCTGGCCAAGCGTTTTTAGCCGATCCAGCTCTAACATCTTCCCGAGATCCGCAGGAATTTCACAGAATGGCGCAAGGATCCTGATTGCATCTGCTGGCATCCTTAGTTCGCCTGGCGCCATGCCCTCCCAAATGAAAGAGATCTCCTCTCCGTCTTCTATACGACGGACTTGAGCAAAGAATGTTTGAAGTGGTCGGTCCCAACCGATCGATGCAGATGAAGCTCCGCTTTCAGGTCGGACAGGCAAGTCGTGACGACTCATCACGCATTCCCTTCTCACATTGAATTATGATCACAGTGGATATGGTGGAGACGCGCAAAAAAAGGCCGGATTTTCATCCGACCTCTTTAGAGTCACGAGCTACTTAGAATTCAATCCATCGCGAGAAAGCTGACCGATTATCTCCATGATATCCTCATCAAGTTTTTTTGCATCGGCAATCTGCTCTTTGTATGATTCTTTAAGAGCATCGTTATTTTCTTCATCGACATAGTCTTGCAGACTATTAGCAAGATCGCCAATGACGTTACTTACCCGCTTCAAAAACTCTTTAAGATCATTTTGCATTCAATACGACCCACCTTGCCGAAAATTATATCTTCGTCCTAATATCTTACTCGACATCAGCCAGAGGCATTTGGGGTACTCGGAATTGGGCACTCACACAAGGTGCTCTCAATCACCGGTAATATCTATTGAGGCGTGCAGGCCTTCACATCACCCGAGTAGCACCAACCGCCACCGTTTTTATGATAATCGTTTCCACCACCAGTAGTGTTCGTCACTCCATCATAACCTCTTCGCTGGCAAAACTTAGTCTTGTGTCCGCTGGACCATCCCAGATCTGCCAGATTAGCGCGCTTGGTGCACCCTTCCGGCAGTGACTCGGTTGGTTTGTTGCATCTCGCGTGATTCCCAGGATTATATGCAATCGTTGACGATCCCCGTGGACATCCTCGGCCGCATACAAGAGATGGCCTATTATCACCGGGAAATTGGCACATCGAATATCCCTGAGCCATGGCCGATTGAGCTGCTCCCAGTGATACGATCAAGCCGACAATAACGGCGGTAAATTGATGATTTCTCATTACTACCTCCTTTAATATCAACTTCGTTATATCGCTGTTTAGAAAATAACCCCATATTTTTATTGTAAGCGCGCAGCACATGGTCGTGTCCCGCGGGGTGGTGTAGGAACCGTCGATCTACGGCAGGATCAGGTTCAGGTC
>NZ_BLJH01000069.1:0-7307 GCF_009811895.1 Novosphingobium sp. TCA1
GACTTCGTTGCGAAGGGCATGAGGTCGTACTGCTCGAAACGAATGACCGGCGGCCCGGGCTCATTGGCGACGACCGGACGGCCATCGTGTCGCTTTTCCATGACCGGGAGTGGGAAGAGGCCCTTCTGCCATGGCTCCTGCGTCTTCCCGTATTCTATGTCGGTGCCGTCGGAAGCCGCCGCCGCCACGAAATGAGGTACAAAATGCTGCGTCGGCAAATGCCGCACGAAGATGTTGCGGCGCGGCTGCGTATGTCTGTGGGAACCATTCCTGCCGCGCGCGACCCGTCCACGCTCGCGCTGTCGATCCTGGCCCAGATCGTCGCGGTCGATGCGGCATCCGCCGTCGGCGAGCGGGCCGCGCGGGATGCCGGAGACTTGCCGAACCAGTCGATCGGGGCGCATTGACGTCGCCCGTCCGTCATCGGCGCCGATCAAGATCGCGCGGCCGACTCTTCTGTGGTAGTGATGCCAAGTCCGAAGCGCTGCAATAGCTCTTTCGCCATTGTTCGCCCTTTCCGTGGGGACCGATGGCTTCCATTGCCGCGCCGCATCTTGTCGCGGGAAACGTCCTCGATCCAGTCTCGCAGACCCTCCAACATTTCGCGGGCACGCTCGACCGACGCCGCTTGTCGGGGCGGATCGCCGTCGCTCCGTCCGCGACACGGCCGATCACCGCAAGGGGACGGCGCGATACCGAGAGTCGCGAAGGTGTCCGTTCGTCGCGCGTTCGCTTGTCTGTGCCCATTGTGATTTTGCGCCTCTGGCGGGTGGGCGGGCCCGGCCGCGAGCGCCTCCTTTCCGTCTTCGCTCAATATTCGGCAGCCAGGGAGCGGAAAAATGCGATCGTCTCGGCTTCGCGACTGGCAGATTCGGAACCCGACTGGCCGTAGCTGCTATTGGCAGATAGCTTGACGATGACCATGCGGGAGCGCGGATTGACGTAGATGAACTGATTATAGACGCCGACCGCCGCATAATCCTGTTTGTCGTCACCGCCCGGCAACCACCATTGATAGCCATAGCCCCAATCGCTGTCGGCCGATGCGCGGTGTCCGGGGACCAGATGCGGCGCATCGGGCGTAATCGAGGCCTGGACCCATTCGGCTGGAATGACCTGCTTGCCCTTCCAGCGACCGCCGTTCCGATAAAGCTCGCCGATGCGCGAATAATCGCGCGCCGTCGAGTTGAACCCGGCGTAAGCGTGCGCCGTCCCTTCATCATCAGTCAGCCAAAACGCCTCGCTGGTTGCGCCGATAGGCTGCCAGAGCTTCTCATGCGTGTAACGAGCCAAGCGCTTGCCGGTCGCCCTTTCAACCAGCAGGCCGAGGACAAGCGTATCTGCGGAATTATAACGGTTGAAGGTTCCAGGTGCATGATCGCGTTTGAGGCTCGCCGGAAAGGTCGAGATGGCAGCGCCCGATGCCAGAAGCGCTCCAAGACGGAAAATGTCGGATTCGCCATCGGAATATTCTTCCCGCCACTGGGCGCCCGAAGACATCTGTAAAATGTCCTTGATCTTCACGCCATCATAGGCCGATCCGGCGAGACCGGGCAGATAGGTCGTGACCGGTTCGTCAACGGACTTGATCGCACCGTCCGCGATCGCGGTGCCGACAAGCGCCGATACCACGCTCTTGCCGACCGACATCGATAACCAGCGGACGTCCGGTCCGCCCGTGAGACGATAGGTTTCATGGACGATCTTGCCGTCCTTCAGGACAAGCAAGGCGGCGGTATCGGTCGCGGCGAGGAAATCTTCGGTCGACAGGTCGGTGCCGTCGAAGGCGAAGGCTGCCGGCAGGCTTATGGCTTTGCCGGTTTCGAGCGGCTCCGGATGATCGGAGGCTGCGACCTTGTCGGTCGGAAACAGCGCATCGATACGATTGAAATTCTCATATTGTTCCTTGCCCGTGAACAGGCTGGCGACAAAATCGGCGCGATCGCTCGCAGCCTGCGCCATGACCGCGACGGGAGCGCCCGCTGCGAGAAGCGCGGACAGGACGATATTTGTAGAAAAGCGGCGAATGGGAAACTTCCGAGAAAAAGACCATGCGCGCCCGTCGGGACCGCGCATGGCCAGGGAGGAGATTTCTATTTGCGATACGAGACGGTGAGCCCGACCGTCCGCGGGCGGAACGAACCGCCGTAGAAGACCGGCGAATTGCTGGTGTCGCGGTTCAACCCGAAATTAGTTTTCGAATCGAACAGATTGTCGACGAACACCGATACGTCGAGGCCATCGAAGTTGCTACCTGCGCGCATCGAGACGAGGTGGGTTTCGGGAGGCCGCGGAATCAGCGGGTCATAGCCAACGCGGTTCGGGCGCGGCGCCTGCTTGTTCTTGCTCTCATAGCTGTAATCGGCGCGAATATAGGCCTCGCCTGAACCCAGCGGGAAGTCGAGCTGCCCGTTGAGATAAACCGTCCAGGGGCGAATACCCAAGGTGTCGCCGTCGCGAACAATGAAGTTCGGCGGTGCGACAGGTACATCGACCGCATACTTCGCATTGGTGTAGCTTACCGACGCCCCAAGGGTCAGCGCCGGCACCGGCCGCGCGGTGATCGCGAGGTCGAAGCCGCGGCTGCGGGCCGAGCCGAGATTGTCGATGTAGGACAGATTGCACTGGCCGAGCGAAACGCTGCGCTGGATGTTGCTCCAATCGAGCTGGAATATGCTTGCTTCCGCCTGCACCTTGCGGTCGAAGAAGGTTCCCTTGGCACCGGCTTCATAGGCCCAGACCGAGTCCGAACCATAGGTCTGCGGAATCTGGTCGATGCCGAGCGCCGCGAGATCGCCCGCGCAGGTGACCGGGGCCGGCCGCTGCGCGCCGCCCACCCGGAAGCCCTTCGAGATGTTTGCATAGAGCAGGCCGTCGCCGTCCGTCTCGTAGGAAATGCCGAACTTGGGCGTGACCGGTGTTTGCGAAGTCGAACCGGGGACCGACGATTTTCCGAAATAGGGGCCGTCGGTCGACGAGACGAAGTCGAACTTCGTGTAGGAAACACGAAGACCACCGGTCACCGTCAGCCGGTCGGTCAGCTTGTAATCGAGCTGACCGAAGGCCGCGAGCTGTTCGTCCTTCGTCCGGTCGTCGGTGATGTAGGCGAAGCCATCGACCAGCGGGCTGCCGAAATACTCCTCCACTGAGATCGGGAAACCCGCAAGATATTCGAGGATCCGGTCAAACTGCGAGCCGTCGATGAACTGACGCGCGCGCTGCTTGGCGTGCGAGTAGAAGGCTCCGACAACCCACGAGAGGCGCGCCGACGAATCGTTGGACTGCAGGCGGATTTCCTGCGTGAAATTCTCCTGGTCGTCGAGCCAATAGCCTTGCGCCGTCAGACCCGGGATCGGCGGCTGCGCCGTTCCGAGCAAGGTGGACGATACGGTGCCCGTATAGTCGGGAAAAAAGTCCGAGTTGCGTTTGAAATAGGAGGTGTTGGTGACAAGGTCGACTCCGCCGAGCTCCCAATTGAGCGCGAGCGCGGCAATTCCGAAGCGGTCCTTGCCGGTCGAACCGAGATTGCTGGCGTTGCGGTAAATCCCCTTGTCCGGATCGGACAGCGACAGCCAGTAGACATTGCCCCCGTTCGACTTTTCCTCCTGATAGAGGAAGGACGGGGTGATCGTCAGATTCTCGGTCGGCGCGAACGTGATCGCGATGCGGCCGACAGTCGCTTCGCTGTGGTTGACGTTCTTCTCGAGAACCCTGTCTTGGTCGTAGAGATCGACGCGGTCGATCCAACCGCCGTCGCGGCGATGCCAACCGCTCGCACGGATCGCGATCTTGTCAGTCACGAGCGGAACGCCGACGGCAACACCGGCCTCATAGCTCGCCGCCCCGTAGCGGGTCGATGCGACCTCGCCGCGGGCATAAACATGTGTGTCCTGAAGATCGGGCTGCGGACTGATGAAGCGCACTGTACCGCCTTGCGAACCGGCGCCGAACAGCGTGCCCTGGGGACCGCGAAGCACTTCGACTCGATCGAGATCGAACAGGCGCGGATAGGCGTTCGTCGAGGAGAAGTAGATGTTGCGAACCTGAATCGGCGTATCGTCGAGATAAACGCCGACCGTGTTCGCGCCGACGGTGGAGCTGATGCCGCGTATCGAGATGCTCGACCGGTTGCTCGCACCGAAAGTATTGCGCTGGAACTGGACGCCCGGCGTCAAACGAGTGATGTCGTCGACGTCGCGCGCCCCGATCTTGTCGAGCCCCTCCTGCGAGAAGGCGGTGATGCTCACGGGCACATCGCTGAGCGCTTCCGTCCGGCGGCGCGCGGTTACGACGATCTCGCCGACCGCCCCGTCATCGGCTTCTGCCTCGTTCTGTGCCGTGTTGTTTGCAGTTGGTTCCTGCGCGTGGGCGCTGGTGATAGCCAGCCCGCATACGCCCAGAACAAGTGCCCTCCGGATAGTCGTTTTCATTCTAGTCACTGTCAAACTCCCTGTGGTGACGCCGGGCTTTTCCCGGTTCTTGGTCGGAACGCGGCAAAGCGCCGCCACCTCCTGAGGATTAGTTGCCGGAGAAGCTGATCTTCGTCGTCGAGACGGCCTCGCGCTCAACGGCCGCGCGGTCGAGATCGACCTTCTTGAATTCGAAAGTCTCGTGCAGCTTCACCTGGTCGGCGATGTTCGGATTGCCCTTCCCCTCGGTCGACACGAAGAGATTCTGCCCGCCGGTCGGCGTCGAATCGTAAAGAACCGGATCGCCCTTCTTGACTTCGACCAGCATGTTCCAGTTCTCGGACCCATTGTCTGGAATATAGGGCGGCTGGAGACCCAGACGTCCCGCCGCGAGGGTCACGCGGCCGAGGCTCGCGCTGACCGTGGCCGACACGGTCGCAGCGCTCGAGCGGGTCGGCTTGTCCGGATTCTTCGCCTGCGCTGCCGGGTCATAGTAGAAATAGAAAATGCGCTGGCGCCATTCCGAAACGTCGCTCGTGCCATATTGTTTCTCGAGCGCTGCGACCGTGTCGGCCACGGTCTTGCGCAGCACCGCATCTTTCGAGCGCCCCTTGTACCAGTCGTAGGTCATCGGCGCCCCGGCATCGGAGCCCTCGATTGCGCGCAGCAGGACGTCGGTCTGATACTTGATGTAGCTTTCGTCTTCGATCTTGTGCCACCAGTCCCCGACCGTATGGCCGATCACTTCATTCTGGGCGGTCTTGATCCAGGTACGATATACGGTCAGGCCCGGGCTGTCGTAATAGCCGTCGCCATCCTTGTCCTCGTACACGCTGTTCCAGCCGTCCATCGCTTCGACGGCCGCCTCGAGCTTCGCGTCGCCCTGCACAGCGCGGCGAAGGTAGCGCGTGAAGAAGCGAGGATCGGTCACGGTGAGGTCCGCGCCGCCGGCGGCGCGCCCGACCTGCCGGTGAATCTCGTGCAGGTCCTCGCGGGTCAGCTTGCCTTTTTGCTCGACCAGCATGCGCCCGAGCCAGGTCCGACCCGCCTTGCCGTAGCGCGACGAGTCCCCATAGGTCGCATTGGCGGTGCTCTTGTTGTTCCAGGCGTGGAGATAGCCCTGCTTCGGGTTCATCACCATCGGGAAGTCCTTGATAAACCCTTGCCATTCATATTCGCCGGTGCCCGGTGTCGGCAGGCGCGGATCGATGCCCTGCGGCCGGATCGGCAACATGCCGACATGCATGATCGCGATATTTCCGTCGCTGCCGGCGTAGTTGGCGTTCGTGTTGCCGGCGAACTTCGATGCCGCGCTCTTATAATCCTCGAAGGTCTTGGCACGGTTCATTTCGAGCCCACCGGCGGCCCCGCTAAGCTCGTTGTCCGCCATCGCATTCTTTACCGTGTAGGCGACATTTTCCTTGTTCTCGCGGTGGATCACGGGACCGTGGACCGTCGACTCGATCTCGAACGTAACGGGCTTCGCCCCCCGCACGCGGATGACTTCCTTCCGCACCGTCATGTCGCGCCAGGCGCCGTTGAAATAATATTGGCGCGGATTCGCCGAATTGAGTTTCTCGGCGTAGATGTCGACGACATCAGCTTCGCCCGTTGTCGCGCTCCAGGCGAAGGTGTCGGTGCGTCCCTGGATGATCGGGCTCATCGTCGGGAAAACGTAACCGGCCGCCTCGAAGCCGCCGCCCGAGAGATGAAGATCGGGACCATCCGCCGTCGCCTGCAGGATCATCGTGTTGCCGCTCGCCGACTTATCGGCGCCGATCAGGATGACCCGGCTCGCGCCGCGCCGCGGTGGACCGCTGGCGGCGGGATCGAGCTTTTCGAGGGGAAGTTCGCCCTGCAGCACAGTCAGGCGCGGCTGGCCCGATTGATAGGTCTGGATCTCGGCGGCCGGGAAAATCGGCACGGCGTCGGGATCCTGAAGGGGCAGCATGTCGTCGAAGATCTTCTTCGCATCCGCCTCGCCATGTTTGGCGACGAGATCCTTGTAGAGCGCGAGATTCGTCAGTTCGCGGCCACCACCGCCGGTGCCGTAATATTTGAAGACCATCCCCATCACCTTGAGGAACTCGAGCATCGTCCATTCGGTAGGTTCGATGCCCCATTCCTTGAACTCGTAGGGCAGTAACGCCGGATCGGCCTTCACCTCGCGCACGCGCTTGATCCAGCCGTCGTACATTCCCTTCATGATCGCCTGATAGTCGGCAGGCAGGCGATCATATTGCGCTTGCATGCTGGCATCGGTCGGCAGCGCGATACGGGCCGTTTTGTCGGCCTCGATCATGCTCGGCCCCGCCACTTCGGCAAGGCGGCCAAGCAAGGCACGCGATTCCAGTTCGGATTGAGCCAGGCGATCCTGCGCGATGGCGTAGCTGCCGCCGAAGAAGACCGCCGGCGCCGTATCCGCATAGACGTGCGGAACACCCATTTCGTCGCGGTAGATCGTGATATCGCCCGCCGTTGCTGGCGAGGCAGTGGCCGAGGGCGTGCCCGACTGGGCCGCGGCACCCGGCCCACCCGCCAGGACCAAGAGCGGGAGGGCCACGCCCACCAACAGACCACGCGCCGCGAATCGAATCATAATTCCCTCACCCGATGACCGCCCGTTTGCCGAGCTCGACTCAGATTTAGGACAAACATCATATCTATGACAAGGGCTCTGTTGCAAAGATTGGCGGCAGTCACAGGTAGGCTGTCGCTCTGCGCCGATCAGGCGGCTGCTGCGAAATGGTGGTTGAGCATGTCCATGGCCTCCGTCAGTGCCGAGGGCCCAATGCCGAAAGCTCTCTCCACAAGGCGCACCTCTCCCCTGATGCCGGGCTGCAGGCACCAGGGACGAGCCTGTCCTTTGCGCAGGGCTCGCATGACTTCGAATCCCTT
>NZ_BLJH01000070.1:0-7014 GCF_009811895.1 Novosphingobium sp. TCA1
GCGCGGCCTTGATGCGCCGCTCGACCATACGACGCTCCCTGTCGATCATCTCCATCTCGACGAGACGGGCGAGGAAGCGGATATGATCGACGCCTTCAGCGGCACATTGCCGGGCGAGCTTGTGATGCTCTCGCAGGCACGTAGGCAGCTTGAGGGCCTTGAGATGGTGAGCGAGAAGAATCTCCGGTGCCTGATCGCTCATGCGGCCTCCTGCCTGTCGCAGAGCAGGCTCAGATAGGCTCTGGCAACGGTCTTCTCGACCGTGGTGCGAGGCAGGAAGGGATAGATGTCCAGGTCAAGCCTCGGCGGTACGCGTTCGACCCGGCACAGGACGAGGTGCTTGACGGCATCGAAGCCGATGGCGCCAAGGTCGATGGCCTGTTCCACCGCCGCCTGGAGATCGGCGATGGTGAACGTTTCCAGCAGGCGCAGCACCTGTACATATTCGCGCCTGCCATGTTTGTGCATGCGCCCTTCCATCAACCGCTGCAGCGTCCCGAACGCTTCGGGCAAATCCCAGCCCTGCAAAGGGGCGGCCTGGTCGAATGCGTTGATCTTCTGCTCGATCAGCGGGAGATAGTGGAGCGGGGCGAAGATAACCTCCTCGCGGGCATAGCAACGAGGATGACGGGCGATAACTTCGCTGCGGCATCCGATCACCACTTCATCGACATAGGCCCTGATCCAGACCTCCTGATGGCCCCAGACTACCGGAACCGAATAATCGTTGGTCTTGTAGCGCACCAGAGATTGCGAGGAGACCCGCCCGCTCGTCTGATCGCAGGCCTCGAAGGGTGTAGCGGGCAGAGGCTGCATGGCCGCCAGATCGCGCTGCAAGCGCTCACCGATAGTCTCGCTCTCCCCGCGCACCTTGTCCTGCTGGCGCTTGCGGCATTGCTCCTCCAGCCACAGGTTGAAGGCCTCCCAGGTCGGGAACTTCGGGATCGGCACCATGAAATTGCGGCGGCAGTAACCTACCAGCCCTTCCACATTGCCTTTCTCGTTCCCCTTGCCCGGGCGGGCATAGCGGTCGCGGATCACATAATGCGACAGGAAAGCGCTGAACAGCGTGGCACGCTTGCGCGTGCCGTCTGGCAGGATTTTCGCCACAAGGCAGCGATCGTTGTCGTAAACGATCGAACGCGGCACCGCGCCGAAGAACGCGAAGGCATGAACGTGTCCGTCAACCCAAGCCTCCGCCACCGCCGCCGGATAGGCCCGCACATAGCAGGTGTCACTGTGCGGCAAATCGAGCGCAAAGAAGTAGGCTTTTTGCTCCACCCCGCCGATCTCCACCAGAGCTTCCCCGAAATCGGCCTGTGCATCTCCCGCCGGGTGCGCCAGCGGCACGAACATCTCCCGGCTGCGCTGCTCGCGCTCCCGGATGTAATCCTTGATGATCGTATAGCCGCCGGTGAAACCATGCTCGGTGCGCAAACGGTCGAATACCCGCTTCGCCGTATGGCGCTGCTTGCGCGGGACACCGCGATCCCCCTCAAGCCATCCATCGATGATCCCCACAAACCCGTCCAGCTTCGGGCGCTGCGGTGCAGACTGACGCCGGTAACCCGGCGGCGATGAAAACGACAGCATCTTGCGCACCGTATCGCGCGACACATTGAAACGCTTCGCCGCCGCCCGCTGGCTCATGCCATCCGCGCAAGCCAAACGGACCTGAAGATAAAGTTCCACGCTGTAGATCCCCACACCTCCCTGACTTGGCAGAAAGGCTTCAAGGTGGACGACTTTTACGCCGCCCGCAGCAGGACTATCCCGCCGCTAGCGTGGCCGAATATTGCTCCGCCGTTCTCACCCTGAAGCGCAGCGGCATCGAGTATTCCGACGTCTTCATCAAAGGGCCGGACATGCAGGCGACTGGCAGGCTCGTCCTCGATGCCTACTCGGCCACCGTCTTCTCTTCCTCGCCCAAGACCTTCGCCGCGATCCACGATCTGCTCGGCCAGGGCCTGTCGATGGATGAGGCGATCGAGCGGGTCGCCTTCCCCAACAATCCTGAAAAGTGGGGCGGTGACGACGCCGTCCCGATCGCAGCGGAGTAAGCGGGATGGCGAGCATCGGCGTGCAGCGTAAGGCCCGTCAGGATCGACAGGACGGGCAGGACCGAGGGACCGACCCGAGGTTCATCCTCTATGTCCTGCTTCATACCATCGGATTTCTGGCTGTGACCCTGCTGATGACCTGGGGGGCGTTCGTCCTCTTCTTCGTCGCGATCGGCGGCTTCAGTCTCGATGGGATGATGCATCAGCTCGCCAACCTCTCGAGCCGCTACATCGCGGCTGAGGCTTCGCGCACCGCCGATTTCAAGGTTCTCGTCGCCGTGCTGCACCTCGTGGTGGCCGGTGTGATCGTCTTCTTTCGCCGGCACGCCATCGTGCCGCGCGACACTTTGAGCCCGGAGCAAGGCGCATGAGCGAACCGACCTGGAATAGTGAAGTTGGACCCGAGAGCGATGCTCTCGCCGCCACCGCCCCCGCATCCACACCACAGCCCGAACCCTCGCTCGCAAGCGCTATTCCCGCAGCGCCGGCGGCGGCCGCCGCGCAGCCGCGCAAGACTGTGTTTGCCGGGTATACCGCGAGCCAGCTGATCCTTGGCGTCGCGGTGGTCGCGATGCTGATATGGGGCATGTGGGTGACGCGCACGATCATCACCCCGCCGCAGAAGATCGTGAAGGCCAATCTCTCGAGCATCGTCGGCGACTATTTGCAGGCGCAGGCGCGCAGCGCCAGCCCTCCCCAAGAGGTCGAAGCCGAGATGCGCAAGTTCATGACTTCGCTCGATGGCGAGCTGCAGCGCCGCAGCGCTTCGGGACAGGTGATCCTTGTCGGCGAGGCGGTGCTCTCCAAGGGCGTCGAGGACATCACGCCGGATGTGATGAAGGCGGTCTATGCCTCTGGCGTGAAGCGGCCGACGCCCGCCTCTGCAGAACAGTTGATGCAGAGCGGTAGTGACGGTCCGATCCCGCAGGTGCCGATCAATCCGCCCGCGCCTCAGGCTGCTGCGGGAGCAAGCGCGTTCGGGCCGATGCCGGAACAGGCGCCCGCAGCTGCGGCGCCGATGGCTGATCCCGCGAGCTTTGGAGGGTCTTATGGCGCAAGCGCTCAGTGAGCCCCTCCCGGTCGAGGCAAAGCCGCGCCGCTGGCGGCCCAACATGCGGCTATGGGGACCGATCGGTCTCCTGATCGCGGGCAGCGCCGTCTATTCCGCAATCAGCGACTGGCGTGATAGTCACGGTCTTCTCATCAACACTTCGGAATCGCTGCCCAATTGGGCCTTCGTGATCCACAAGACCGCCAAGCCGGAGCGCGGCCAGTACGTTTTCTTCGTGCCGCCCGCTCATCCGCTGGTCGTGCGCCACTTCGGCGCGAAGAAGCAGATGTTCGGCAAGATCGTCTACGGCATGCCGGGAGACATCGTCAGCCATCGCGGCGCCGAAGTGCTGGTGAACGGCAAGGTCGTGGCGCGCATGAAGCCGCGCACCCGCTTTGGTGAGCTGCTTGCTGCCGGACCTGTGGGCGTAATCCCGCCGCAGTGCTACTTCGTTGGCACGCCGCACAAGGACGGCTTCGACAGCCGCTATGCCGCGATCGGCTATGCCTGCGCCGGGAAGATTGTCGGTGTCGGGGAGGCCATCCTGTGAAGCGGCTCCTCGAAAACAGTGCCCTCGTCATCCTGTGCTCGCTGACCTTGTCGTCTGCAGGCCAGGCCAGCGATCACGGTGTCGTCGGTCAGACTTTTCCGGTCATCGAGACGGATCTTCTCTCGGTGATCGAGCAGCGCCTTCAGAACCTACAGGCATCGGGCGGGATCGACCGGATGAATGCCGAGTTCGCGCGGCGCGCCGAGGCCAAGGTTCGTCGGCCGACGCCGGTTGCCGGGATCACGCCGGCAACGCAGGCGCGGGTCTGGGCCTTCGATCCGACGATCGTCATCGAGAAGGACGTGAAGGACCAGAAGGGCAACTTCGTCGCTCGCGCCGGGCAGACGGTGAATCCTCTGGACTTCGTGGCGATGCACCAGGCCCTCGTCTTCGTCGATGGCGACGACAAGGCGCAGATGGAATGGGCAACCAGCCAGTATTCCGACCTCAAGGCCAAGATCATCCTCGTGTCGGGCTCGCCGATCGAGGAGATGACCGCCCGCAAAAGGCGGTTCTATTTTGATCAGGAGGGCCGCCTGACCGGCAAGTTCGGGGTGCGCCATACGCCCGCCGTCGCCGAGCAGGACGGCAAGGTCATCAAGGTTTCCGAGATCAAGCTGAAGGGGGCAAGCTGATGCCGCTGTGGCTCGACTTGCTGAAGACGCCGATGGCCGCGCCCGAGACGCCTCGCCTCAAGGCCATGCGTCGCACCTTTCAGGTGCTGTGCATCCTGTGCGCGCTAACGGTGGCGTTCGTCTCGCCGCTGACCGCGATCCTCGGCCGCATCGCGCCCATCGGGATCGCCGCGCTGCTGATTTCGACCGCCGTCTACACGACTCTGTATGTGGTTCGGAAGAACCGTGCCGATCAGGCATGGCTTGATGCGGCGACATCGCAGGAGACGGCATCATGAAATCGCTGCGCTGCCTCCTCGCGATATTCGCGATGTTCTTCGCTTCGGCCATGCTTGCCCCTTCCGCGCAGGCGCAGTCGCGCTGCACCGGCAAGTTCGTGAACCCGATCACGGACGTCTGCTGGTCCTGCCTCTTCCCGCTGTCGATCGGGGGCCTCAGCATCTGGCCGAGCACTCGTCCGGACACCAATAACCCCAGCCTGCCGATCTGCGCCTGTGGCAGCCCGATCCCGCGCATCGGTATCGCCGCCGGCTTCTGGGAGCCGGTTCGCCTTGCGGACGTCTCGGTGAAGCCGTGGTGCTTCGTGAACCTTGGCGGCATGAAGATCGCCCCGGGTTTCGACATCGGCCAGGGCCAGTTCACGGGGCCGTCGCAGGTCGGCGGTCAGGCGCAGAATACGTCCAAGTGGCACGTCCACTGGTACGTTTATCCCCTGCTCTACTGGATGGAGATCCTGACCGACTTCCTCTGCTTCGAGCAGGCGTCGTTCGACATCGCCTACATGACCGAGGTCGATCCGCTCTGGCAGGACGATACGCTGACCACGATCATCAATCCCGAGGTCGTGATCTTCGCCAATCCGATCGCCAAGGCGGCCTGCGCCGGCGACTGTATCGCGGCTACGGCGCGCCTCCCTCTCGATGTGACCTTCTGGTGCGCAGGCTGCCAGGGCTCGATGTACCCGATGAATGGCAACATCTCCTCGTCGATCGGCCATGTTCAGGCTTCCCGCCTCGCCCTTTCACGCTTCGCCTTCAAGATGCACCGGCAGGGTCTCGCGTGGGGCACCATGGGCAGCAAGGGCCTCTGCGACAAGTACCTGATGCCGGTGCTCAAGAAGCAGCAATACCGCATTCAGATGACCAATCCGATCCCGACGGTGAGCGGGAAGCTCGGTTGCTCACCCATCGGTGCATCCACCCTGCCGCCGCAGACCGGCCGTGCCTACCCCGTCCAGGGCGAGGACATGGGCTACCTCGTGTGGCGCAAGCGTAACTGTTGTGTGCTCTAGGAGACATATCCGATGCGACGCAGAACCATGGTCCTGGGCGCGATTGCGAGCCTCACCGCCATCGGCGGCATCCAGGCCATCGCTCAGAACATCGACGGCCTCGATCTCGATGCGGTGCGCAAACGTGCGGCCGCGATGCAGGAGGATGCCCAGACCTTTGCCGATCACGTCAAGGGTCGCGGCGATGCCTTCCGGGAAGAAGCGCTTGCCGTCCAGCAGCAAGGCACCGACAGCCTGACCGATCTGGCCAAGGCGGATCTGCCTATGAACGGTGATGGCCCGTTCGATTTCGACGAGATCATCCAGGGCGCCTCGCAGAATGTGGCGGGGACCAAGGGTGATGCGCCGCAGTTCATCGTCTTTGCGAGCCTCTCGATGCCGCCCAAGGCGCTGCGTCAGCTGATCGCGGATACGTCGAAGGCCGGTGGTATCATCGTCTTTCGCGGCTTCCCGAATAATTCGCTGAAGGCGTTCACCTCCGGGCTCGCCAAGGTGGTCACGGAAAAGGACCAGCTTTCCAATGTCGGGATCGATCCGCGCCTCTTCCGCGCCTTCGATGTGACGGCCGTCCCGACTTACGTTGCGGTGTCCTCCGAGTTCGATCTGTGCGCCGGCCTCAACTGCAAGACGGTGGTGCCCCCGCACGATCGCATGACCGGCAACGTCTCGGTCAATTACGTGCTCGAGTCCTTCGTCGATGGTCATGGCCCCGGCGCCGGCGTTGCCTCGGTCGCGCTGCGCAACATGGGCAAGGCCAGCTGAGATGCGGCGCCTCGCCCTTTCCCTGATCCTCCCGATCGCTTTCGCCGGCGCCGGGGCGGTGCTCGCCCAGAGCACGGTTCAGGAGGCAAAGGAGGACGGCAAGAACTTCGCGACGGACATGCGCGCCAATGACGCCTTGGTGCCGAGCGAAACCATGCGCGACCAGGTGCCGGGTTATCAGGGGACCGACTTGCCCCAAAGCGGCTACTTCGACGATCCCGACAAGCTGGTGGCCGATGCCGGCGCGCAGGCGAGCAGCAACGAGGCTTTCGCGGTATCGACCGATCGCAATAAGACGCGGCCGCAGTTCGACGCTCAGGAGATCCTCGACACCACCCGGCGCGCGACCGAGATCGAGGCGAATCCGGACACCTACCTGCAGGGTGAGCAGATGGGCGGCCAGACCGGCAGCTGCACGCCCCTGCCCCCCGGTGGCGGCAATGTCAGCTACTACGAGGCGACCTGTAATTATGGCTCCAAGCTCGACGAGGTGCCGCGCACGTGCACGTCGACGCTCAACGTCTCGGTCGAGAACCGGACCCTCTACTATTACCATATGTCGACGATCGGCCCTTACGTTGACCCCGACAGCATGGCCGATGAAATCGCTGCGGGAACCTGCAAGGCGGTCGGGACGGCATCGTACTGCGGCACGATGGCCGAGT
>NZ_BLJH01000071.1:0-6961 GCF_009811895.1 Novosphingobium sp. TCA1
AGAGCTTTCTCAACCTCGCCGCAGTGCGCCTATGGCTGAAATCTTATGTCAACGCGGCCTAAAACTGGCAGCTTTGCCGGACCGAAATTCGATTAAGTACGCAATCCGACTCATTGTCTGAGTTGAGTTCGGCGCAAAGCGTTTATGCTCGAATCTATGCGTCAAATTACGGGCGCTAGGAGTCAGTCACCTTACTGATCCCGGCCGTCCAAAAAGCCTCTACCCCACCTTTACATAAGCATTGCAGCGGGTTGCCCGTTCACGCTTGCGGACGCGATTGGATGATGCACCGTTACTGTTGTTGCCGAACCCTGCTGATCCAGAGCATTTACGGCATCCAGCACCACCGATGACGCCTGAACATCTTCGAGGCCCGTCTTTATGCGTTTCGCTTCACTCTCATAATTCGCCGCCATGTCTTCCACGCCCTTGAGAATGTGGGCGGCGTTGGGGCTTCTGATGTCGAAAACGTAATCCTGCTGCTGGAACAGCGCGGCCAGGTCCGCATATTTGCGGGCCCATCCCAGGATGACCGCAGGGACGCCGCTTCGATAAGCGAACACCACCGAGTGATAGCGCGAGGCGACGACATATTTGAAGCGCCCGATGATATCGATCAGCTCGGGGCTTGAATATTCGCCGGAAATCATATGCACCTTCTGGCGATCTTTCACCTTGCCGAGAACACGTTCAACAAGGTCTTCGTCAGCGGTGGATGTGTTCAGAATGTACACCTTCTCGCCGCTTTCGATCAGTTTCGAGAGTATTTTCGCATAAAGATCGAAGACGGCGGAAGGATCGCCGATCCTGAACACGTTCTTGTTTATGATGAACCCAACCGATCCCCGAGTAGGGTATTCATTCGTGCTATCGCCCTTTTCCATAAAGATCTGGTTGGTCTCAGGAAAAAGGTTCTCCCTGATCACCATATCCGGCGATAGTTCGACGTTGTTCAGGCCGAGAGAGGTAAGGCAATCATACCCTTCGCGCTCGCGCGCATAGATTTTCAGAGGGTAGGTCAGCTCTTTCTTCACCTCATCGACAAAAGCCGAGTCATCCGCCTCCCCCCAATTGAAGGGGCCGAAGCTCTGCGGCATGAGAATTATCTTTTTCTTGTAGCGCTTGGCGAGCCTGATGGTGTCGAGCAGTATTCTTCCGCTTTGCTTGGGCCACCCTGAGCCGAGCGTGTATCCGCTGGCGTCGAAAATGGCATCGGCTTTTCGGAGCGCCTTCCTCATTTCGGAAACTTTGCCATGCCATTTGTCGTTTTTCTTAACGATACCGACAAGGCGCGTCAAAGCAGGCACAAGCAAGGGAACGTTATAAAGCCGATACTTGAGGACGAACCGGGTGTAATCATCGTAAGGCATCAGCGGGAAGGTATATTGCTCCGGCACGTCGTATTTGTTGGCGAAGCCGATTACCTCGCACTCGCCGTAGATGGCCTTCAAGGAGTAGCTCAGGGAAAGGAACATCGCCTGAGATCCCTTGTTCCGCATCTGAACGCCAGTGATGATAAACGTCTTCATATTGCCCAACCTTCCCCGGTAATAATGATCTGTCTCAGTGCTTCGATGCGGCACTTATCAGCCGGCCCGCTCCATCGGCGCGTACCAGCGGCTGAGCGACTGACCGCTCATCTGCTCCAGTGCTTCGATGGACGGACTGTAGTAATCGTTCAGACGCTTTCGCAGCTCGTCTGTCAGCTGCGGGTACTGGGTTTCTCGCGCAATCAACTTGCGAATGGCCTGGTAGGCCGGAGTTCCCCGCAGCGGGCGGGTGATCGGTTTCACCCGAGCAAGATGTTTCCGCAGTCGCGCGGGCACCACAGGCGCGGTCCTGTCTTTCACCTTCTCCTGCCCATTCTGCGCAAGCGGTCGCGGCGGCAAGCCCAGATGCGCTCGCGCCCGCGACACCTGCCTGGCGGGGTCGTCCAGCACACCTTCGATGAACAGGATGAGAAGTGCCTCTCGCCCGAACAAGTCGATGTAGGACTGGAGGTGCGTCGCGAAGTTTCCGGCGCCCAGGAAACGGGTATTCTCACCCAGGGCGGGGTCGATGTAGTTTCCTATGTCACCCCCTACCTCGCCGCGCCTGAACAGCATGCAGTAGTTGGAATAGGCCCGCTCCACGGGATTGCGTAGCTGCACGATAAGCTTCGCCTGCGGCAGGTGCCGGTGGAGGCGGGCCGCCGCTTCAGGTTCGTAGAGGTAGGAATTCGATTTCTCGCCGATGGTTCGCCCCGATGCCTCCTCGCCGAACTGCGACAGATACCAGTCTTCCCCGCGGCTGTATTCCCGGGAGAAGTAATGCAGTTCCTGGTCTGGCATGTATACCGAGGGGTCCGACTGCAGTTGCTTCTGAAGCCAGGTGGTAGCCGACTTCGCGGCCCCGATAATGACGAAGTCGATGTTATCGAATTCCATTGGTTACTGACGCCTCCGTCTGATGCGTTGTACGGGGAACAGCATAGCTCGGTCATCCCGTGCAGATGCGCCCCGGATTAATGAAGTCTGCTTTGCCAAGCACGGCCCTGGCGTTTCGACTGGGCCTGTCGCGCCTGGTATTCGAACGGCATCCGATGCTCGCGGGTGCAAGGGAAGCGGCCAAGCTTCTTGCAGTGGAGGCGTCAGACGCTTCTACCAGAGATCCATGAATCGCCGCACACACCAGCTCCCTAACCTCGTTTCCAAGAGGATAGGTGAGCGGTGCTGCAAACAAGAAGCGTTCTTTTGGCTTAGACCCGATGCAATCGCGGAGGTTAAGCTATCGGCAAAAACAGCTTATAATAAATTGTATAGACGGGTGCGTTTCCGATTTGGCCGCGTTCTCGATGGACATGGCGGAAACCTTGCAGATCCGCCTGCTGGTTTGCCTACCGGGCATCAGCGATCTGCGAAAGGTCGGCGCCTATAGTCGGCGCAATCGCGCTCAGCTTGCCCGAATTTCCACTTCTTAATCAAGCGTATAGTGCTTTTGGCAGTAAGCCGATCATAATGCGATCGCGTGGCCCAGGACGGCGCTGCCCGCGACGATGGCTGGCGTAACCCACAAGCCCTTGACGCGCCAGACGAGTATCAGCGCGGCGGTGAACAGCGCGAATGCGACCCAGGGTTGCGCAATGTGCTCTGCCGTCGCCTGCGTCAGTTGTACGAAAGTGGCCGTGATCACGCCGATTACGGCTGCGGCCACTCCGGCCAGGAGGCGATGCAACGCCGGGTTCTCGACGATCGCCTCCAGCTTTTCGAACAGGATCAGGGAAAAGGCGAAAGCGGGAAGAAACATGCCTGCGGTGATGGCGAGCGCGCCCGTGACCCCTCCGGCGACATAGCCCGCGAATGTCGCGAAGATGACCAGTGGAGCCGGTAGAACGCTGGCAATGGCGAGGCCGTCCAGAAATGTCGCATCGTCGATCCACCCGCGGCCGACCGTGCCGGTTCGAATGTAGGGAATGGCGGTATAGGCGCCGCCGAAGGTCAGCAGACCGCCCTTGAGTCCGGTCAGGAACAGGGCTGCGGCCGATGCGCCTGCATTTGGGGCGGCGGTAGTTCCCACGACCGGTGCCGATGCCGGATAGAGCAACACGGCAAGCACCGCGCCGATGAGCACGATGGCCAGAGCCGGCACCGGGCGGGACGCCAGCGCATAGGCAAGGCCTCCGGCAACCAGCGGTAGCCAGAACGGCAAGCCTGCCAAAGTGGCGATCAGGCTGGCCCCTGCGACAAGGGCGAGCCAGCGATCGCTGATAACGTGCTGGCCGATCCGAACGACTGCCCGCAATATGATGGCAAGCATCGCGATCTGCACGCCGAGCAGCACCCCCGCAACGGACGGTTCGCCGGCAATCCACCTGGTATAGGCCCATCCGGCTGCGAGCATCAGCAGGAAGCCCGGCAGCATGAAGGCCAGTCCGGCAAGAATACCGCCTATTCTGCCGCGTGCGATTATGCCCAAATGGACGCAAAGTTCATGCGCCTCCGGGCCGGGCAGCACTTGCAAGACGGCAAGCAACCGGTTGAAGCGCGTCGGCTCGATCCATCGCTCTTCCTCGACCAGGGCCTGGCGGAGCATGGCGATCTGGGTAATCGGCCCACCGAACGCGAGTGCGCCGAAACGCAGGAACTTGAGGAAAAGCCCGGTCAGCGAAAGTGGGCGGGCAGTCTGTTGAGCAATCGCATCCGACATGGTTCACGCTCCCGTCGCCGTTGACACGGCACCTGGAGCGGACTTGGACGGCAGCCGTCTGGACGGGCGTCCGCACTGCCCGTTCCCGCCTTATCGCTTCTGGGCACGGGTGAAGTCAATCGCCGTCATGATGACTGCGTCTTGAGGCGAGCGGGTGACGTTGTCCGCCTTGTTCGCGTGCTTGTTGGTGGCACATCGCAGATACGGGCCGTATTGTGAAACGATATTGCAAATAGAGGGAGATATAGTACCGTCATCGAGGGACAGGATGAGGAAGCGCGTGTGGGCAAGCTCGGAAGCGTGTTGATATTCCATGCGCTGGTCGCAGCCCTGGCATCGACCGGCGTGGCCGAGGCCGAGCCCCGGACGATCACGCCGTTACCAGACGGCTGGCGCTTTATCCAGGCTGACCCAGAGGGCGCCGAAACGCCCACGCTGGATGATGCATCCTGGCAGGCCGTTACCGTTCCGCATGACTGGGCCATTGCCGGCCCGTTCGATCCCGATGCGAAAGCCGCTGGAGAGAACGGCTTTCTGCCCAGCGGAGTCGCCTGGTATCGCAGAACCCTGGATCTGAAGCCGCAGCCGGGACGACGCTATTTCATCGAATTCGACGGCATCATGGAGCGTAGCGGCGTCTGGGTGAACGGCCATCACGTCGGCTATCGTCCGTTGGGCTATGTCAGCCAGCGCTATGACCTGACGCGCCATCTGCGGGCAGATGGCCGCAATGTGATCGCCGTGCGGTCCGACACTTCCGCCGCGCCCTCGTCGCGCTGGTACACCGGATCGGGCATCTATCGTCATGTCCGCCTGATCGAGATCGACGATGTCCATGTCACGCAGGGCGGCGCCTATGTGCGTGCGACTGCGATCAGCGATGCGCAGGCGACGATTTCAGTCACTGCGGAGGTGCAGAACGACACTGGCGCTGCGGTCGCGGCGAAAGTCGAGCTTCTGCTGATCGATCCCGATGGGCGTGAAGTCGGCCAAACGGTGACGGCGACCAGCGAGATCGCCTCCGGCCGCACCAGGGCCCTGCCTGCCGAGATCGCGCTGCCGCGGCCGCGCCGCTGGGACATAAGCGATCCCGCGCTCTATCGCGCCGCCATCCGCGTGCTGGCCGCAGACGGCACCTTGCTGGACAATGAAGATGTCCGCTTCGGCATACGTGAAGCCCGGTTCGATCCGGCAACGGGCTTCTGGCTGAACGGTCGCAACTTCAAGCTCAAGGGCGTGGCGCTGCATCATGACGGCGGCGCGGTGGGGGCGGCGGTGCCGCTTGCGGTCTGGCGCCAGCGCCTGACCACTCTCAAGGCGCAGGGCGTCAACGCGATCCGCACGGCCCACAATGTCCCCAGCCCGGAATTTCTCGACCTGGCGGACGAGCTGGGACTGCTCGTGATGGACGAGCTGTTCGACCAGTGGAATGTCGCCAAGACGCCGGAGGACTATCACCTCTTCTTCGGCGACTGGCACAAGCGCGATGCGCTGGACATGGTGCGCCGGGATCGCAACCATCCCAGCATTGTCCTGTGGAGTGCCGGTAACGAGATCCACGACACCGCCTATCCGGTGCAGGCGAAGGCCGCTCTGCGCAGCATCCTCGACATCATTCATGCTGCCGATCCATCGCGGCCGGTGACGATGGCGCTGTTCCGCCCCAACGTCACCAAGGATTATGAAAACGGTCTGGCCGACATGCTCGACGTGGTCGGGCAGAACTACCGCGAGAACGAGTTGATCGCCGCGAGCAGGCAGAACCCGAAGCGCAGCATCGTTGGCACCGAGAACGCGCACAACCGTAGCAACTGGGTGCCGGTGCGGGACTATGCGCCCTTTTCGGGCATGTTCCTGTGGACCGGCGTGGATTATCTGGGCGAAGCCAATCGGTCCGGCTGGCCGAATATCCAGAATCCGGCAGGGCTGCTCGATCGCACCGGTCGCCAGAAGATCAGCGGCATGGAGCGGGAAAGCTGGTGGTCGGAGCGGCCGGTGCTGCATCTCGTGCGCAACGCCGATCCCGCTGCCGCCGGGCCTGCGACCGATGGGGCCGGAGGTCCAAACCAGCCTGTCCTGCCGACCATGATCGCGGTGGCCACGCCCAAGCCCAAGGTCGCCCTGTTCGATGACTGGACGCCGCAGGATCGCAGCCCGCATGACGAGACGATCGAGGTCTACAGCAATTGCCGGCAGGTCGAGGCATTCCTCAACGGGCGTTCGCTCGGCACGCTGCCGATCAACGCGGATGCCTCGCCGCGGCGCTGGACAGTGCGATATGCGCCTGGCGAAGTGCGGGCAACCTGCCGGGATCCCGGCAGCGAGGCTGTGTCCGACCGGCTGAGGACGGCAGGAAAACCGGTGCGTATCGATCTGCAGGCGGATCTGCCGACGGTCGGCTCCACGTTCGACGACATGGTCTATGTCCGCGCGCGTGTGGTCGATGCGAACGGCGTCACCGTACCTTCGGCCGATTCCCGCCTGCACTTCGCCGTCAAGGGGACGGGGCAGCTGATCGCGACCGACAATGGCTCATCGGTCGATCATACGCCCTTCTCGTCACCCGACCGCGCGGTGCAGGACGGCGTTGCGGTCGGTCTGGTCAGAGGTGCGGGCAATGGGCGCTTCACCGTCACCGCCACGGCTGAGGGCCTGAAGGCAGGTGCGGTCGATCTGCGATCGACGAAGTGACGGGTGTGCCGGGGCTGACTTGACCTAGGCCACCGACTCATTATGGCGCAGCCAAATGCGTATGGACGCAAGCTGGACTGAGGCG
>NZ_BLJH01000072.1:0-6630 GCF_009811895.1 Novosphingobium sp. TCA1
AAAGCAGTCTTGAATCAGAACCCGGCCCGCTTGGGAATCCCTTTTGTCAACACGGCCTAAGAACTTCGCCGATCGTTCCGAAATCTGGCGGTACGACATGGTGAAGCACAACTCAAAAAGGCTGATCACCAGCCCTGTCGACATCAGCGCTCTGGCATGGTCCGACGATGGCAGAGCAATTCTTTTTTCCAGTCGGCCCGGGACGGCCGATGCGCTCGCAGCGATCACTGTCGAGGGGCGCAGCGGGTATCACTATGACGCTCGCTTCTGGCCCTCCTCCAGCGACCGGCCATTTGTGCCCTCAGACATTCCGCTAGAGAACTTCGCGATCGATCCGAACGACGGATCTTCTGTAGGGCTACCCTCCGGATCTGAGGATTTCCTCGATCCTTCATCTTCCTGGCCCAAGGGAACCGTTGCCTTCTCAGCATCCGCCGAGCCCACCAGCAATGCTGTTTCGTACACCTCCGGCAACCTCTATCGCGAAAAACCTCAACTAAAGGCACGCGTCGCTGGTCGCACATACACCTGTCAGCAAACATCCTGCTCAAACGTTCAGGGACTGTGGTGGTCACCGGATGGGAGGACGCTTTGGTATGAACGCCGAACTGGCGTCGCTGATAATGCTACAGAATTTTATGCCTGGAAGCCTGGGCGGGCGGCGCCTCGACTCCTATTGAGCACCGAAGACGCCATCTTCGGCTGTAAGCTCGTGCAGGTGGAGCTGGTGTGCGCGCACGAAGGTTCAACCAGTCCCCGCTCAATCGTGGCAATTTCTTTGCGTGACGGAACGCGGCGATCCGTTTTTGAGCCCAATCCGGAGTTCGCGTTGTTAGCGCTGGGAACTGTAAAGCGCCTAGAATGGACCAACTCCTTCGGCATTTCGACCTTCGGCGATCTCGTGCTCCCGCCCAATCGGAAGGACAATCAAAGATTGCCCTTGGTGGTCGTACAATATGATTCTCGCGGCTTTCTGCGAGGAGGAACCGCAGACGAGTATCCAATCCAGGTGCTGGCAACTCACGGATTTGCCGTGCTGAGTTTTAACCGACCACCTTGGTACGCCTCAACGCTAGCGGTCAATGGCCAAGAGGCGTATATGCGAGCTAATACAAAAGGATGGATGGACCGTCGAAGTAATCTTTCATCGCTTGATACTATCATCCGAAAACTGGTTGATGAGGGCGTCGTCGATCCTGATCGTGTGGCGATCACCGGGCAGAGCGATGGCGCTTCGACGGCCACTTATGCGCTTGCCAGTTCGACTCTGTTTTCTGCGGCGATCCTGAGCACCTGCTGTGAGTCAGACAGCATGTTGGCCTTCGGAGGCGAAGGCCTTGCAAACTTCTATGTGCGCGGCGGATATCCAGCGTCGCGCTACTCGGGACAGGCGTTCTGGCGCGAGGGTACGCTGGAAGGCGCCACAACAGCGCGCCCTGTTCCTCTTCTTATACAAGCATCGTCAGCCGAATTCCGCCTGGGCCTGACCACCTACAGCGAATTGCGGTCTCGAGGATGGCCCGTCGAGATGTTCGTCTATCCCGATGAAGGCCATGTCAAAATTCATCCTGCCCACCGATATGCGATTTACAGGCGGAATGTCGAATGGCTGACACAAAATATGAAACAATAGGCTTGGCGGATTTTATCGATGTTACTTCATCAGGACCAATTGCGACACCAAGTCTCAACCTCGTGAATATGAAGAATGCGACTTGGACGAATACTCCGGAATGTATGATCTTGGCGCACTTCCTTTATAGCCTTCACATCGAGGAGGTCCTGCTCGGCGAGAAAGCCCGCTTCCAAGTCACCAAAAACACGCTCGCGGTTCGCGCCGAGGATTCTATACGGGATAGTATCGAACGCGCCCTTTGTGGTGCGGTTGGCAAGTTCTGGCGGCAAATATTTTTGCATCGCCGCCCGTGCAACCGCCCTGTCTCGTCCACCGGAAACGGATAGCCAGGTCGGAAAGGATAGACAGGCCTCTAATAATGGCTGAGAAAGCAACGGGTATATGGTCGGTACGTCACCCAATATATTGAGATAGTCCGTTGAAGCTGTACCTCGTGCGATACTCCTTACAAGCTGCTTTTGACCGGGAAGCTGACTTTGTGTCACCTTCAACCAGGGATGACATTCGTCAGGGTACAGCGATATGGCGCGCTTGGTGAGAAGTTCCTTGTTGTGAGGCCAGGAAACAAGCATGTCCTTTTTCAGGGTAGCGCCTATTCCTTGCTTCAATACGTCGGGCAGCGAAGCTCCCGTCGCATGACAGATGTCTATCGCGACGTGAAATAGCCCCCACGAGAAGCCTTCGGTCATTTGAAGATCCGACAAGGGATACGCTGAATGAAGCCGTCCCAAGACGTTGTCGCCTCCGCCACCATTGAAATGTGCAGAGTTCCGTCCATTTTCGACGTGGCGGGCAGCGGCATCGTCATAATCTTGCGTAAAGAGCCGTGCCGAAGGCCGAGGGCGGAAGGACGATCTATTCTCGCTCACCCTGATCCGCGTTACATTGGAAGCAACGCAGTTGAGCGGTATCTTGAGGTAACCAGAAAGCAATTCCGCATAATAGCGCTCGCCTTCACCTTCTACGCTCGTCAGAAAGTGCAACAGGCTTACGGGTGATACGCGCGCCGCAATTCCAGCGACAATCGATGAATCAAGTCCGCCTGAGACGGCAATTGCTGGATTATCGTAGCGAGCGCACCACGCCTGTATGGTATCTACGAGCGTCTGCTCCAATATATCCACGGCCTCTTCAAACGTCGCCTTTTGGTTTTTGCAGAAGGTTTCGCCGATATTCCATAATATCTCGCGTCGGGTGCCATGAGGATCGACGACAACCATTTCGCCGGGAATAACTTCGGAAATTCCCTTCAAGGCGCTGTCATGCAAACGCAGATCGGGAGACAGCAAACTGCTGGCGATTACCTCCCAATTTATACGGGATGGAATATCCAAATTGGATATGATGCTAGACGCGTCCGTTCCTACGGCGACGCGATCTCCGACATTGCCATAATAACATGGAACCATTCCAGATGGATCTCGATATATTGCTGTTATTCTGGAACGGGGGTTATACGCTATGACGACATATCTTCCCCAGTGCCTGCGAGAGATATACTTGATAGAGGAGAATATATCCTCTGGCATTGGTCGATTGCAGTCGAGGTCGGGAAAACAATCGCCAATGACGACAACCGATCCCCTGCTGTAAGTCTCGACTTTCAGGTCCGGACTCGTGAATAGCTGGTTAATTCCTTGAGATCTTGCCGTCCGAGCGCTGTCGGATGGCTCTTTCGTTCCCGGATTTATCACAAAGGAATAAGAGGTATTCATGGCAGCGCGAGGATCGGGTGAAATGCACTGACGGCAAAGATATCTTGTCCAAGCACTTGGTTATCTCGTTGCACCCAGCAGTGTGCCTGAAAGGGCTCAAGTTTAATACCGAACACGATTTTCGTGGGCATCCCATAAAATGCAAGCATCGCCTTCAGCGCCATTGCATCCGGTAAGCATTTGTTCCTCCTAACAAACAGCAAGGACGCGCGCCGGAAAGACCCCAGAACCATTTCGACGTTATCGGCTTTCGCTTGGTTTCTCGATGTTTCTGTCCTGTTGGCGCACATTGAGAGGGAACATTTCAGGGGAATGACCCTCACAACCAGATGAAACAGAGACAACATCGCCGTTGCGGTCATAACAAGTCTAAATTGCTGGAATTTTTTCGCCAATTTGGGCGAACCAGTTCTTGAGACGCTGGGGGGCGTGATGCAACCAGACGGGTAGCTCATGCCACCTGCTTCTGTAGAGCGGAACAATCCTGTGCTGGTTAAGGCTTGCGCCTGATCATAATCAATTTCAGAGCCTTCAATGACATTCCGGATCGAGCCATTAAGTCGCGCTGGTAAAGCGCAGTATCGATTGCGATCGATATCAAGGAAGAAGTACTTTTCCTGAAGGCAGCAGCAGCCCACTCTCGGCTTCAAGGCTAAAGATGGCATGAATTCACCCCCATGCGCCGTGCCTGGCCCGGCGATAAGCCGAGCCAGGCGTTTGGAAATCAGTCCTCCAGCGACCCGAGGGCCGTCTGACCCTGCGGGTAATCAAGATCCTGACTTCCCTGGCCATGAGTGATCTCGGTGGCGAGCCCGAGTTCGATCACGCCCTCGTCGGCGGCTTCGTATTCGCGTTCCATACTTACCTCCTTCTATTCGCCACACTGTTCGTGGCGACAGAAAGGCTATTCCTGAACCCTAATATATTCAGCCCCTTTTGCTTTCATGGTGAAACTAATAAACATACTAGATTGCGAAATAATCTTTCGCATGCATCGGCCGTCATTTTATGCAGTGATTTCAGCTTTGTGACCGCGATTTCAGCGCTTCAGAAAGCATGGAAGCGGCCCGGATCCGCCGACGGTGATAGTTCCAGAGAGCCTCCAGAAGCCTGCTTCCGGGCTCAAATCTTGCCAATACATTGGCAGAGACAAGCTCGTCGCCGCAGTCCAACCAGCGCTTTGTTTCGAAGAGTCGGATCGTGCGGAGGCGCTCACCCGTGTTGGCGACGGCGGCCGCGAGCTCGTTGGAAGAAGACTTGTTCGTCAGCGTGAGAAACATACGCTCGGCGGTCGCGACGATGCGATCGGGTGAGCGATAATCGGTCAGCCAGCCCTCGGGCGCGACAGGTTCCCGGAGCGCCTTGGGTCCGATCGCCTTGATGGCCATGCGAATGAGATGACCGTGCCATGTGTAGCAGTCCCGCAGCGCGTCGGCACTCCAGCTTGGCACTCTAAATCCCCGATGCGGGCCCATCTGCAGGAGGCCCTCGCCGTAAAGTCGATGAAGACCATCGCGGACCGGTGAGCCGCTGGCCCCGATATCCTCGGCGATAGCCGCGATGGATAGCTCCGTGTCGGACGCATAGCGCCCCGAGAGCACGGCTTCCTTAAGGTCCGCATAGACTTTCTCACCCTGGCGCGTTCCCGGCGACATCATCGTTCAGTCGTCGGGCGTTTGGTCGGCATCGCGTGCGAAGAGCTGGTGCGAGAGCGTGTCGAGGTTGTGCCGGGCAATGGCATCTATGCAGACGGTCTCGAGCTTCGAGAGATCTCCTGAGAACGGCGGAGCAATATTCGGCCACGCTAGCGGCGGGATAGTCCCGCTGCGGGCGGCGTAAAAGTCGTCCACCTTGAAGCCTTTCTGCCAAGTCAGGGAGGTGTGGGGATCTACAGCGTGGAACTTTATCTTCAGGTCCGTTTGGCTTGCGCGGATGGCATGAGCCAACGGGCGGCGGCGAAGCGTTTCAACGTGTCGCGCGATACGGTGCGCAAGATGCTGTCGTTTTCATCGCCGCCGGGTTATCGGCGTCAGTCTGTACCGCCGCGCCCGAAGCTGGACGGGTTTGTGGCGATCATCGATGGATGGCTTGAGGGGGATCGCGGCGTCCCGCGCAAACAGCGGCATACGGCGAAGCGGGTATTCGACCGCTTGCGCACCGAGCATGGTTTCACTGGCGGCTATACGATCATCAAGGATTACATCCGGGAGCGCGAGCAGCGCAGCCGGGAGATGTTCGTGCCGCTGGCGCACCCGGCGGGAGATGCGCAGGCCGATTTCGGGGAAGCGCTGGTGGAGATCGGCGGGGTGGAGCAGAAGGCCTACTTTTTCGCGCTCGATCTGCCGCACAGTGATGCCTGCTATGTGCGGGCCTATCCGGCGGCAGTGGCGGAAGCCTGGGTGGACGGACACGTTCATGCCTTTGCGTTCTTCGGCGCGGTGCCGCGCTCGATCGTCTACGACAACGATCGCTGTCTTGTGGCGAAGATCCTGCCAGACGGCACGCGTAAGCGTGCCACGCTGTTCAGCGCTTTTCTGTCGCATTACGTGATCCGCGACCGCTATGCCCGCCCGGGCAAGGGGAACGAGAAAGGCAATGTGGAAGGGCTGGTTGGTTACTGCCGCCGCAATTTCATGGTGCCGATCCCGAAGTTCCCGACCTGGGAGGCCTTCAACCTGTGGCTGGAGGAGCAATGCCGCAAGCGCCAGCAGGACAAGGTGCGCGGGGAGAGCGAGACGATCGGTGAGCGCTTGCAGCGCGATCTCGCGGCCATGCAGCCTTTGCCCGCTACACCCTTCGAGGCCTGCGATCAGACCGGTGGGCGGGTCTCCTCGCAATCCCTGGTGCGCTACAAGACCAATGATTATTCGGTTCCGGTGGCCTGGGGCCATCAGGAGGTCTGGATCAGGGCCTATGTCGATGAGGTGGTGATCGGCTGCCGCAGCGAAGTCATCGCCCGTCATCCTCGTTGTTATGCCCGCGAGGAGGTTATCTTCGACCCGCTCCATTATCTCCCGCTGATCGAGCAGAAGATCAACGCATTCGACCAGGCTGCCCCTTTGCAGGGCTGGGATTTGCCCGAAGCGTTCACGACACTGCAGCGGTTGATGGAAGGCCGCATGCACAAGCATGGCAGGCGTGAATATGTACAGGTGCTGCGCCTGTTGGAAACGTTCACCGTCGCCGATCTCCAGGCGGCGGTGGAACAGGCCATTGATCTTGGCGCCATCGGCTTCGATGCCGTCAAGCACCTCGTCCTGTGCCGGGTCGAACGCGTAC
>NZ_BLJH01000073.1:0-6423 GCF_009811895.1 Novosphingobium sp. TCA1
CGTCTCTGTTGGCGACCGTAGCAACCAGGTGGTCCGCTGCGGTGAGAGGCCCTCTAAGACCCACCCATGATTCGGTCAAACCATTTTTATAGAAAAGTTTTCCACATGCGTCACCCCTCTTGTGGAAAACGCCCCTCGACAAGCTCCCCGCCCGGCCGACGCGTCAGTCCTGCACGGCAGAAACCGGCGGGAAGAAAGGCTGGTCGGCATAGTGATCGACGAAAGCCCGCTGTGCCGCCGACATGCCGCGCCGTGTCGCGAAGACCATGTGGACGACGCCTTCCGCCGTATGCCACTGCGGCAAGACCCGCAGCAGGCGACCCAGTCGCAGATCCTCTCGGCAACCGAGCTCATGAAGGAGCGCGACGCCCAGCCCGTCGAGCGCGGCATCGCGCACGATCATGGAATCGTTGCTGCACAGTCTCGGTTGGTGGAATATCCGGGCGCGCTCCCCACTCTCGCTGGTCAGGTCCCAGCGGTGGTGGTCGGCATGCTCGCCGATGGTGAGAGTAGGCAGGCCCTGGAGCGTTTCGATGCTTACCGGCGCAGCTTGTGCCAGGAAGGCCGGGCTGGCGACAAGAATGCGCTGACTGCGGCCGAGCTGGCGCATCGTCAGCGACAAGTCGGTTTCCTTCTCGACGTCCACCCGCAGCGCGATGTCGAAACCTTCGCGCACGATGTCCACCCGGCGGCTGGTGATATGCATGTCCATGCGGACTTGCGGATATCGAGCCAAGAACGAGGCCAGCCCTCCCGCGCCAAGATAGCGCGCCAGCCCCGGCGGGCAGCTTATCCGCAGCAGGCCGCTGACGTCCTCCCTCGCCCGCTCGGCAATCGCGCGCGTGGCGGCAAGCCCGTCGGCGATGATCTCGCATTGGCGATAGACCTCTCTGCCGACTTCGGTGATCCGCACGTTGCGGGTCGAGCGTTCCAGCAGGCGTGTGCCCAGTTCCCTTTCCAGCTTAGCCACCCGCTTGGACAGCTTGCCGCGTGCCTCGCCCGTGGCACGCTCGGCCGCCGAGAAGCCGCCATAACGCACGACCATCGCGAAGCTGCGCAAGTCTTCGAGTTCCACGCCCTTTTTTCCCCTGGCTGCGATCCGCCTCGGGCCTGTGGTACAGCCGGTCCTGCAAATTGACCACCTCAGGGCCGTCCTCAAGCCGCATGGTCGAGAGGGAAGAACACCCGGCGCAAGGTCAGGAGCGCCAGCATGCCTTCGCGCGCCTGCGCAGGGTCTGTTCCGGCGAGACCGGCTAGGCCTTCATCGATGGCCCGCGCAATCGCAGGCGATGCGGGAATGACTTTGCGGTGCGCGGATTGCGTGCGATAGTGGCCCGCCACGGCGCGGGTCGTTCGGTCAAGCACTGCAGCGGCCTCTCCGGGCAAATGCTTGTGAAGGTTATGCAAGCGCAGCAGTGCCGCACCGGCGCGAAGGTCGGTGAGCGCGCCGACCAGCGCTCCGCCCGGATCGCTCCCGCTGGCAGCAAGACGCGGCGCCAGCAGCCCGATCCGATCCAGCGCCAGGCCGATCCAGGCGCCGAGACCCGGCAAGCTCGCCCTGCCCCTGGGCTCACCGAAGGCGCCGATGTCGCGCCAGTTCGCCAGCATCAACCGCTGCGCGCCGCGCGCGGCGCCCATTGTCGAGAAGATCTTCAGCATGACCACCGAGAGCACCGCGCCCAGCAATTGCGCCAGGGCCGAGTTGACGAATGTCGGGAAATGCTCGGCATATTGCTCATTCAGCCCCACGGTGTTGAGCATTCCCAGCAGCAAACCCGTCGCCAGCAAGGCCTTGGGCGGTTTCGCCAGCAGGGAACCGCAATAGAGCAGATAGGGCGCCAGCACCGCGATCAGCACACCGAACTCGGTAACGCGCGGCAGGATGGCGAATGCATATAAGGTGGCGACGACGGTCGCGATGACCCAGCCTACCAGGAACTTGTTGAGCAGGACGGCCGGCTGATCGAAACCTGCGAAGAGGGAGCAGCAGATCGCCGCGATCATCACCGCCCCCTCACCGCTTTGCCATGCCGTCAGCCGCCAGAAGGCGACGGCGATACAGACCGTCGCCATTGCATTGAGACCGCTTCGCAGCGCCGTGGCGCGGTCCTCGTGAAGCGGGAGCGGCGCGGCGGCGCGAAGCAGTTCCGGGACATGCTCGCTAACCGAGGCACGCGTCGGCGCATGAAGCTGACGGCGCAAGTCGCGGCAATGGCAATGCGCCTCGATCAACTCGCCCAGCCGCACCAGCAGGCCCAGCTTCAGGAGATCCTGCGGTGCGATATCCGGCACGACGGGCGGCTCCAGTTCGCGGGCGCGGGCGCGCAGGACTTCGGCTTCTTCGCGATAGGCCTCCACATCCGCGCGCTCCAGCCATGTCCGCGCATCGGCGGCGAGCGCTTCCAGATCCGCTACAAAATGGCCGGAATGGCGTAGTTCGCGGAGACGGTCTTCCACCGCAGCGGCCAGCGGCGCCAGGATCGACAACTGCTGCTGAAGCGCGCGAACGGCGCCGACACGCAGGCGCCGACGCCCGGTATCGAAGGGCAGGTGTATCGAAAGCTGATGCAGTTCGGCGATATCCAGCGCCAGCTGCCGCCGGTCCTTGGCCAGCCGGGCCTCGCTTGCATGCGCGAGGGTGTCGATCGACCAGCGCTCCGCATCCCCGACGATCGCATCGACCCGTGCGAGCAGACGGTCGGACACGCTGCCGGGGAAGACCAGCGAATGCACCGCGCCCGCGCAGAGGAAGCCGAGCGCGATCTCCTGCACGCGGGCAACGGCGGTCATGAACACCGCTTCCGGCCGGTCGATGATCGGCATAGCGACCAGAACGGCGGTGAAACCGGCAAGCAGGTACATGTAGGCACGCGCCGTGCGGTCCAGCACCGCCAGATAGATGCAGAAGCCAAGCCAGGCCGCCAGCGCCAGCGTCAGGATCTCGGGCAAGCCGCGAAGGGCAGGCATCAGGATCACCGCCACGATCCCCCCTGCCGCCGTGCCGGTCAGGCGAAACAACGCCTTGGAATGAACCGCGCCCGAAAGCGGATTGGCAACGATATAGGCGGTCATGACCGACCAGAACGGCTTGGGAAACTGGAACGTCAGGGCCAGCCAGTAGGCCAGGACCGCCGCCAGCAGGCACTTGAGCGAGAACAGCGCCTCGGCAACCCCGAAGCGCGCGGCAACGCCTTTCATCCGCGCGGCCCGCCTCGTGGGCGCGTGTAATCGGCGATCGGGTGAAGAGGAAGCGAAGGCAGGTGCATCGACCCGCGCTAGGGGCTTGGCCTTGGGGCCACTAGCCGGATGTCGGGAGACACACTGTCTCCTCTCAGGAGACAATCATAGCACAATACCGCCACTTGGCCGCCGCGCGGGCATGCCGTAAGCGGCAGGCAAAGGAGAAATCCCATGGCGCAGTCCACGCGCGCAACCAGGGCGCTCGAAGCGGCGTCCATCGCCTTCAGCCTTCATTCCTACGACTACGACCCTTCCGCCGACAGCATCGGCCTGGCCGCTGCCGAGGCGCTCGGCGCCGATCCGGGGCAGGTCTTCAAGACGCTAATGGTGCTGGCCGACGGCAAGCCCGCTTGCGTGATCGCGCCCAGCAGCGGCGAAGTGTCGATGAAAAAGGCCGCAGCCGCTCTGGGCGCCAAGGCGGCGGCGATGATGAAGCCTGCCGACGCCGAACGCATGACCGGCTACAAGATCGGCGGGATAAGCCCTTTCGGTCAGATGCGCCGCGTGCCTGCAGTGATCGACGAGACGGCCGTGCTGTGGGATACGATCTTCCTGAACGCCGGCCAGCGCGGGTTGCAAGTCCGGCTTGCTGGAGAGGACGCACGGCGGTTTCTGGACGCGGCCCTTGCGGATATCGCGGCATAGCCAAAGTTTCATCGCAGGCAATTTTGGTTTTCCGCGCTCGCTCGGCCTTGGCTTGACCCTAAAAACTCAATCATTGGCATGCGGCTCTTTGTCAGGCGTGAACATACGTCCTTGCTCGGCCACAAGAATGCAAAGGATTGAGGCAATACCCATGGCGAAGTAGCTGATTGCGATAGGGATGATGGTGCCGTCGAACAGTTGTCCAATGAAGCCGGCCAATGATCACGCCGCCTACGGTCTGGATGAACCGAAGACCGACGAGACGATGCCTGCCACGTCGCCAAGGGGCTTGCCCATAGCGGGCAAGGCGGGAAGCATGATGTCGATGGCGAGCGAGTTCAGCGCCATGAGCGCGGCGATCAGACCGATGAATTCCGAGCGTCCGATGGGCCGGGTGCCGGTTAGCGTCATGGTGTCCTCAGGGAATTGTCGGGATGTTGAAGGAATGCACGGTCGATGCCGTACTCTTGCGTTGCGGGCAGCGATCCACGGGCTAGATAACCTCCAATCGGTCCCGTGTCCTGATGTCGATCGAGGAGGACAGCGTGGGTTGGCATGATTTTCTCCTGACGCCCTGCAGCACGCACACCTTTTGTCACTTCTATCCCGACAAGCCCGAACACCGCGGCTGTTTCGGCAATCTCCTTGAAGCGCTGGCACCTCACGGCATCTGCGGAGACGATATTCCGGTCGCCTTCAACTGCTTCATGAACGTTCCCGTCGATGCAAACGGCCGGATTTCCGTATTGCCCCCGCCCAGCCGGGCAGGAGACAGCATTTCCTTCCGGGCGGAAGATGACCTGATCATCGGCCTAACCGCGTGTTCAGCCTATGCGAGCAATGGCGGCACCTTCAAGCCGATCGATTATCGTATCGAGGCCTGATCGCGAAGCTCCCGCCGGTTCACTTCGACAAAGCGACCAAACCTTTATGATAACGCGGGCATGGGCCAGACCGCTATGACGGCGGAGAGGCGAAACGTCGGGTGATGGCGAAGCCGGCCCTTCCTGGCCGTTGGCTGGAACGGCAGAAATGTCCCAAGCCAAGCGTTACCCACACTGCGGAACCGACCATTCTTTGCCGGTTAGGCGCCAATTCGAACTCCTCAGGTGCGGAGTGTCCTCTTCAGCCCTGGATGTGTGAGATGCGCGTGTTCGGCTGTAAATTGGTGGGAAGCTGACCCACTTGGATAGTTCGAAAGACTGGAGGCAGAGCAGATCACTTCATGGACGGAAGCCTATGCTCGTCTTGGCATCCTCGATCAGTGCCATGGCTCGACGATACAGGTTGGGATTGCCTTCGGTCATTACGGTGAGGACCTGCAACTTCTCGCGGAGATAGACCTTGGCGAATCCAGGGCTTCCCGCGACGATTGATTGCGTGTTGCTGATGAAATCGGCGAGTTTCACGGTTTGCGCTTCGGGTGAGATGATACCGAGGCGCACGGCTTCCGCGGCTTTGCGTGCAGCGCGGTTACCTTCGTGGCACTGATCGGTCAGTTCCATCACCAGAATTGCGACAGGTTCTCCGAACTCGCGCGCGATGTCCTCTCGCGTTGTCGGGGTGTCCTCGATAGTATCGTGCAGCAGCGCGGCAGCCAACATTTCGTCAGTGTGCGGGACGCTTCGGACAATCTCCATCACTTCAATGGGGTGACTGATGTAGGGCTCACCTGTGTACTTGCGTCGGTGATCAATGCTGTTGTGAGCGTGCGAGGCGAAGTCCAGCGCTTTTGATACCAGTGATGAGAGATCCTGAGGCATGTTGGACGCTTAGCAGATATTCTTGAAGGGGGGGGGGGAGAAAGTTAGATCCCCGCATTAGTCACTTGGCCAGTGGTCTCGGGTCACGATCCAGCCCCGCCCGGATGTCTCATCTATGCAGCAGCGTGAGCATCCAGAGCCCAACGAGCAGGACAAATGCCATAGCCAACCGATAGGCGGCCGACCTTGACCAGCTACCGTAAATCTGGCGCCCGCAAGCGTAGATCGAATTTGTCTTGAGTCGGGAAAGCACCCACAAGCTAACAAGGAACGTGGACGCCCAAGATCGCCCGGAATGTGCGCGCCGGTTTGTCAAACGACCTATTGGACCGAGCCGCATCCTGCGCTAGGCGACGAGAATGCGGGGGTTGAACATTGCGATTGCCGGCTGTGGGCCGTGCGGACTGGCGGCGGCGCTGCTGCTTCACCGTGCCGATCATCACGTTACCCTGTTCGAGCGGTTCGAGAAGCCTCGGCCGATTGGTTCGGGACTTATGATCCAACCTACGGGAATGGCAGTCCTTGACCAGCTCGGCCTGCTGGACGCGGTGCAGGCGCGGGGCGCGCGCGTGGACCGCCTGTTCGGCATGGCAGGCAAGCGGGTCGTGCTCGATGTGCATTACGCTGCGCTACGCCGTCCAGACACCTTCGGCATTGGCATACATCGCGCGAGCCTGTTCGCGGTCCTGCACGAGGCTGTGCTGCAATCGGGCATCCCCCTCCTCACATGGGCATTTGGCCGTCAACCGCTGGTTGGGACTAACCTGACGTGGTT
>NZ_BLJH01000074.1:0-6378 GCF_009811895.1 Novosphingobium sp. TCA1
CGCAAAGACGGCGTGAATCACAACATACTGGTATTGCTCAACAACTTTCGGATCGGGCTCTCAATAAAGACGGCATGGATGACCGTTCACTCGGCACTCGTATGAAGCATTACTTGCGTGTAATAGCAGAGCGTTACGGATACGAGATTTCAAACAGCATTAAGCCATCGCAGTTTCGCAGAACCTTGGCACGCCACATCGCCCGGCAACCTTTTGGTATCATCGCTGGGAAACTGCAATATCATCATGTGAAGACTGCGGTTTTCGAAGGATATGCTGGCGGCGAGGACGATGGTTTCCGGCTTGAAGTCGCGGATGAGGAGTTGATGCGGAATATCGATCTCCTGGAGGAGATTCGCCAAGATGCCCGGGATGGTTGCGTGTTTGGTCCGGGCGCTCTTTCTCTGATTCGTGATTATGACGCGGCGAAAGCGGCGGATATTGGCGCTGCCATGGTTGATGCGACCCCCGGGGAGATGGTTGTCGGTGCCGCGGTCAAAGCGGTTGCCAAGCGCGTTCATGCGGGCACCCTAAACTACTGCGTATTTGGCACTGCAAAGGCCCTGTGCCTCACCGAGGAGGAGGCTGCAGAGAAGGACGCTGAACCCAGAATCAATATGTGCGCTCCCGACAAATGCGGTTGTTCGGTCGTTGGGAAGTGCCACGTCCCCGTCTGGCAATCGCTTCTGGATGACGTGAAAGCCCTAGAGAAGCAGGCGAAAACTGGTCCGCAGAAAGAATCTTTGAAAAAGGAATCTGTCCGATACGAGCGGATCATTGAAAGCGGTATCTCAGCATGAGCGAGGAGGGAGAGACATTCGAAGCCCTCGCGAAGAAGAACCGCGAACGGATAGCTGCCATCAATGAGCGCCAGCACAAACGTCGTACAGAATTGGTCGAGCTGCAAATTCGATCTGCTATTGATCGGTTCGTAACCGGCACAACGAAGGCGACTGGTGACGACTGGACTGCGGTTCGCCTCGTGGAAGAGTCGGGTATACCACGACCAACTCTCTACCGTTATAAGGAAGAACTCGCTCTTTTCCAGCGTCTGGCCGCATTAGCTCCCCTAGGCAGTGGAGGCCTGCGCGAGGAAAATCGCCGATTGCGTGCTGAGTTGCGTGAGGAGAAGCAGCGCCGGATCGAGGACAGCAAACAATCCAAGCACATCCAAGACGTTCTGGTGCAACGCGTTCATGCCTTGTCGCTGGCGCTCGCCCAGGTCACCGGCCAATCTAAGGTCGTTTCGCTGCTCGGCACCAAGGTTTCGGAGTGATATTTGCGCATGCCCAAGCGTAACCCAGAAGCGGAAATCCTCGAGGCGTTCGACAAATTCATCGAGTCAGGTCGCCAGCTTCCCGCGCTTGGCGACGGCAAGATCAATGTGACCGGGCTGTGCAAAGCGCTCGGCCTTCGGCCATCGGATGCCCAGCACTTCCATAAGAACGAGACGCTGAAGGCAACGGTCAACATTGTTTGCGGCGAACAGAACCTGTTGGGCATCGGCCACCGTTCTCTCGAACCAGCCGAGAGCGCGATCAATGCGCGGATAGCTCGCGTTGAGCGGCAAGGGCGGACCGATGCCCGGGCGGCTGCTGAGCAATCCGCTGCGTCAGAATTTGTTCTCGCCGAACTCAACGAAAAATGCCGCGAATTGGCGAAGGTGACGCTGGAGCGTGACGCTGCCCTGGCCCGCCTAGCCATATTCGAGAATGGCGGAATTCCACCGAGGGTCTGATGGAACGTGTCGTTGTCACCAGCATTCTCAGCGAAAGCTGGGGTGGCACCATCTTCTCGGGAAAAACGGAGAGTGGTGCAAGTATGCGTGTCCGGACATGGCAGCAAAACCCGGTCGCAGTCGGCGACGTGTTCGAAGTCGACGGCGCGGAATCCTTCTATGAGGGCGAGCACGGTCGGATCCGGCAGATTGAGGCGTCGTCTCTGCTTAGAGCGCGGACCTCTGGCCGGCTCATCGTCCCCTGGCTGATGACGATCAAGGGCATCGGTCGTGAGCGTGCAAAGGGGCTTTTCGAATTCTACGGTGATAGGCTCCTCGATGCCCTCGGCGACGCCTCTCGTCTTGATGAGATAGCCAGGCTGCTATCGCCGACGCGGCTTTCGCTCGGCCGGAAACTGGCTGAGCATCTACTGGCCAAATTTGCAGCACGTGCAGCGGCGGAAGACATAGGCGTCTCGGAGATCACGTTCCTGCGCAAGCTAGAGATAGCTGGCGTGAGCGACCTTCGGGCTGCACGTAAGTTATGGCGCCTCATCGGGTCGCCCGACGCATACCAGCGACTGCTCGACCGACCATATGCCACGGCGGCCGTTATTCCCTGGCGCGATGCCGATGTGGTCGGCCTGCGACTGCTGAAAGCGAGTGGCGTCAGAGATCCCTTGATCCATGAAGACCGCCTGATCGGTGCGGTGGATGCGGCATGGTTAAGGCGTCTCGCCAACGGTCACACAGCGTATCCGCGAGACCGATTCGAAGCGCTGGTCAAGCAGATGGGAGTGACGGGCAGCCGCGCCGTTGATGCAAGCCTGTCGGCCCATCGCACTATTGGTACCGATAGCGATTTGCTGCGCGCGCCAGGTGCTGCCTTCCTTGAGCGCACTGTTGCCGCTTCCATCGTGCGGTTGAGAGCAGCCTCGCCGTTCATATCGTGGATCGGCAAATTGCCCTCAGGTGAGATCTCGTTGAACGACGAACAGACCAGATCGATCCACAGCATGCGTGATCGCTGTTTCAGCGTGCTCCAGGGCGGCGCCGGTGTCGGGAAAACGACCGCAATGCGCGTCCTGTGCGATTGGCATATCCAATCTGGCGGCGACCTCGTTCAGGCCACCATCTCTGGGAAGGCCGCCCTCCGCCTCGCCCGTGCAACCGGTCACATCGCCCAGACCGTGGCGCGACTCGTCGGTGGTCTCGAAAAGCGCAGGGCGATCGAAACTGAGGGGCAGCGCGCGCCCGATCACCTTCCACAAATTTCCCCATCCACACTCTTGATTGTGGACGAGGCCAGCATGGTTGACCTCGTCTCCTGGCGAAAACTGCTCGATTTCGTACCGGATGGCGCGCGCGTCGTAGCCGTAGGCGACGTCGGACAGCTACCGCCGGTTGGGCTCGGCAAGGTGTTCCACGACCTTGTTGAGGAAGGGTCCATGACCACCACACTGTCGCAGGTCATGCGCCAAGCCGCCGGCAATTCGATCATCACAGCGTCAGCCGCAATACGAGCCGGCGAAGTGCCAAAACTCCATCATTTTGGAGGCGCTGAACCCGGCCTGCAACACGCATCGTGCGCTCCGCAGGACATCATTCCTGCTGCCCTTCGCGTCCAGCGGATGCTGGCGATGTCCACGACCCGGCAGGATCTTCTGATGCTCGCCGGCCGCCGAGATACCTGCTCTCAGATCGCGAAGTCCATGCAGGCCGCGCGCCAGGCAGATGGCGCGCCTGGCGTCAAAGTGAGCCCGATGGCGGAGTGGGCGGCCGTAGATGATCCCGTGACAGCGACCTCAAATCGGTATGGAGAAGCGCTAATGAACGGGCAGCTTGGTTGGATCGAGGCCCTCGATCCACTCCGGATCCGCTTTGACGGCGAGGAGGAAGGGCGCGAAATCAGCGCGGCAGCTCGCGGTGAACTCGCCAGCGGTTGGTGCCTGACTGTGCACCGAGCCCAAGGGAGTGAAGCAAAGAGGGTGATTGTTCTTCTCGACGCGAGTTCGCTGATCACCCGTGAATGGCTCTACACCGCCGTCACCCGCGGAGTCGAACAAGTCGTTCTCGTTGGTCCTGCAACGATGATCGCCGACGGCGTGGAGCGGCGCGAGCAGCGCATCACCGGTTTCCGGATGGACTTTGACCGTCCCCAACCGGTTCACGCATAGGGAGGCGGGTATGGCGGAACCAACCCATCGATCGAGCGAGCCGCAGACCTGCTCGTCCGCTACGCCTTTAGCTGTTCAGGAGGTGCGCGGCGCCGATCTCGATGGCGACCTGCGTCAACTGGTCTTCGACTTTTTCCTCCGCTTCTCGCGCTTCGAGTCGGCTTTGAAAGAGCGCCATTATCTCCAATGGACCCAGCCGGGCAGCAAGGCCGTTCCGAGCTGGAAACGGTTCGCTGCCGATCATCGTGCAGGCTATCAGCCGAATGCGGCAGCCATCGCGCTGATGGAGGCGAAACCCAAGATGCAGGTGATCGGCGAGGCCGGCAATCTCGAATTCGTCGAAGAGCCCCTGGCCAAGAATCTGCCGGTGCTCGACCGGGTAATCGGACATGCCAACACTGTCCGAAACAACCTCTTCCATGGCGGCAAACATGGCGGAGATAATTGGGACAACCCGGCGCGCATGCGGGTGCTGTTGACCTGCACGATCGGCGTGCTCGAAGATCTCGCAGATCGTGGCGGTTTTGGCGGGGACTACAGCGGCTACTACTAAAAGCACGTACGCGTGGGATCCGTTTGCCCAAGCGAGAAGTCAGAAATGTCCTTTCAGAGGCGTGACGCCCGTTGCGCGAGCGCGCTTCTCGATCGGCTCCAGCATAGCGAGTTTGCAGGCCGTGCGTCTTGAACCTGTATTACGCATCTGTTCTGTGCGTTCGGGCGTGTCAATGATACCGAGCGCGGCTTTTCGCTCTCGAATGCCGGCCAGAAGGTCGGAGAGGGTGATAATCATTCTGCTCTTTCCTTCGACTTCACTTCAATGAGAAGCTTACCGCATTTCGCTCACGGCGGACGATTCAATCGATGGCCTTCGGAAATGTATCTGGCGTCATTCCAGCGAGGAGCTCATCCAGGTCATAGGGCTGCCCCGCTGGGTCAACGACGATGCTCCCTTGCGACTTGCGAAGTTGATCGAGCACCCTCTTTACCAACGCCCAAGGTCCATCGCTGCGAGAATGCGCACGCACCTGCGTTCGAAGATCAAATGGCGCCACCTGCAGTGGTTGCGCTTCTTGTTGAACAATATGGGCGGAATAGTCGCTCACAGCCGATAGACTGCTCTCGTTGACGACTTCCATACGCCCAATTTCAAAAGCACCGGCTTCGTCGCCTGCCGGCCAGACTTCGACTTTCACGACCAGCATCTGATCCGACCTCCTGCTCAGTTGAGCGTGATATCCTCCCGCGCGCCTCTCTCGCACAGGCGGTACCGGGTGTTCTGGGTACGTATGGTTCCGCCAGGAACGACTAGATGCAGCGGTGATCGAAGAGCCGAGGTGATCACCCATTTGCCATCAGGGTAGCGCCCGCGATGGTCATTGCGGATCCGACCGGCGATCCGAACCTCTTCTCGGGTCGGATCGAAAGCCCTTGTATCACTGACAATCAGCCATTCATCCAACTCGGCGTCGGGGCGAACCGGCGGCCGAGGCTGTAATTCGGGCATCAGTCATCTCGCCCCCAGAACATCGCAAAGCCGTCGTGGTCGAGTTCATCCGGCCGATCTCGCAGTTGCAGATGTTTGGGCAGTGCGAAGGTCGAAGGTATCCCTCGTTCAACGATTTCCTCCGCTGGAATGGTCAAGCTGACGATCCGAGCATCTGCATTTATGATCTGCGTGCGGACGTCGCCTCGCCAAGCACGGAGGTTGAGCGATATCTCGTCAATCCTCGTGATTCCCTCCCGCTCGAGAAACTCCATGAGCGGGCCAGTAATTTGCTCGAGGCTGCTGGGGCGAAGCTTGCCGGTAAATTTCAAGTGCATTGGGTCACCCTCTGTTTCGTCAAGGGCGACCGGCACAAGCCGGGTGTTGGAAACCTGATCGGTAGAGCAGGCGCATGCGCCTTTACCCTCGCGGGTTGGACATGCGCGCATGCCACCCGGCCTCATGGAGAAACCGAGTCTACCGAATTCGGGGTTTCCACGCCCCATCGCCGGATCTTGATCGACGACACTTCGTAGGTCGCAGATCATCTGTGCATCTGCAAGTCGTCAGTACGCTTAAAGAGGGGCCGCGGTGGAGATCGGCGTCAGAAAATATCTTCTGAACGACGCACCATGCCGCATCAATCTGCAGATCGGTCTCGAAGCAGGCACTTTAAGCGTCGGGTGCGCTGCGCCAGGAGTTCGGCGACACGCCGGCGAAGATCAAGGCGGTGGCGCGGCTTACGGACACCAACGAAAAGACGGTGAAGAACTGGTTTTGCGGCAGAAATGGACCGAATGGCGAGAGTCTCGTTGAACTGATGCGACACTCACCGGTCGTCCTGCAGCTCGTGCTGCAACGGGCGGGCCATCCCGATCTAGTAAAAGCCCTGCAAGTAGCGGCGGCCCACGAGCGGCTTCGATCGGCCATCGCTACGCTGAGAGCCGGATTCGGAAGTTTCTCAATTTTGACAAAGCCTTGCGGTTCTGCGCGTGAGCATG
>NZ_BLJH01000075.1:0-6104 GCF_009811895.1 Novosphingobium sp. TCA1
GCGACCGACAAACCATGCTCGGACCAACCCGGAGCGGAGGCCTCATGAATAGTGCGGGTTAAGCTGAGTGCGCCCGAAACATTGGAAGGCTCTTCCCGCGAAGCCCATCATGCGGCGGCTAATGCCGACCGCGAAGACGACCCTGCTCCCGGCATACAGCGATGGCGCCATGACGCTGAACATCAACCAAGCACAGAAAGGACTTGCTCTATGACGCGCGATTAGACGACCCTTCGACATATCTGCCTTTTGAATTGTGCCAGCTGAACGACTGTTTCAACCCGGACCGGTCGTTCATAGGGCGTGGGCTAGCTCTCTTTGCTGCAGCCGCCTAATTTATGGATCAGGTCGCGGCCTACTCAGTATCAACCCTCACCAGCGCGGGTGTCGATGGCATCCTGAACTGATGCGGTGGATGCCCGTCCCCGATCGCCAAAGGTAGAACTCTGAGAAGCGCATTACATTTTGATACATGTCAACAAGTTGCAAATAGTTCGTAGTTGCAATATGTGCGCCGCACAATCGAGGTCCCCCTCGGGGAGCACCAAATTATGCGTTTAATCAATTCCCGACTACGGGTAGGGACGAGCGCGGTTGCGCTGGTTCTGGCTGCGACCGCCACAATCTCCGCCTTCGCCGACGAAACTGCTTCAGACGCCGGACCGCAGGACGTCAGTTCTTCGGAAATCACCGTGCTCGGCGCCCGCAGCGAGGACTACAAGGTCGATCAGCTGACCACCGCCACGCGCACCGGCACCAGCATCATGGACGTGCCGCAATCGATCCAGTTCGTGCCGCGCGACGTCATCGACGACCAGCAGATCCTCGACCTCACCAGCGCGCTGCGCAACGTCAGCGGTATCCAGGCGGGCACCGATGCGGGCAACAGGTCGGAAAGCTTCACCATCCGCGGATTCCGCTCGTCGTACTATGCGATCGATTCGATCATGCTCAGCCCGGCGATCGAAACCAACGACAGTTATCGCGACCTCGCCAACGTCGAGCGCATCGAAGTGCTCAAGGGTCCGGCATCGGTGCTCTACGGTCGCGGCGATCCGGGCGGTCTCATCAACATCGTCACCAAGCAGCCGCGCTTCGAGCGGGGGATGAACTTCTCCGTACAGGGCGGCAGCAACGACTTCATGCGCGGGCAGGTGGACGTGACCGGCCCGGTCGACGCGGCAAAGACGCTGGCGGTGCGCTTCATCGCCGCCGCGCAGACCGGCGACACCTTCCGCGACGTGTTCCAGCCCTACCGCCGCCAGTTCCTGTCCGGCTCGGTCTTGTGGGAACCCGGCGACCGCACCCGCGTCATCGCCAGCCTGACTTATGCGCACCAGAAGAACCAGACCGATCGCGGCATCGTCGCCACCACCGACGCCGACCGGGATCTCGTCGTCAACCTGCCGCGCGACCGGTTCCTGGGCGAAGAGTGGGCGACCACCGAATCCAGCCGCTACGAGTTCAACTACCGCATCGAGCATGAACTGGCCGACTGGCTGACGATCCGCCAGATCGGCCACTACGACGAAGGCAAGCTGGACCTGTTCGGCATCAATTACGGCACTACCGTCGCAGTCAATGCCACCACCGGCGCGCGCACCGTCACCCGCACCGCCGTCGAGCAGCACGAGAACAACCACAACTACGATGCGCAGGCCGACATGGTCGCACGCTTCTCCACCGGCGGGATCGGGCACACGGTGGTATTCGGCGGCGAGTACGTGAAGTCCTACCGCTTCCGCACGTTCGCGCGCGCCACGCTGGCCCGGATCGACATCGACAATCCGGAATACGGCGCGCTGCCCGGGACCTTCGTCCCGGCCGCCGACCGCAAGGTGCAGTCGAAGTCTCTGTCCGGTTACCTGCAGGACCAGATCGATATCGGCGACAAGATCAACCTGCTGGCGGGCGTGCGCTACGATCACGCCCAGCAGTCCGACCACGGCACCACCCAGTACGCCTCGGACGACAAGGCATGGTCACCGCGCGTGGGCGTGGTGTTCAAGCCGGTGCCTAACGTCTCGCTGTTCGCCGACTTCACCCGCTCGTTCCAGTCCAAGCCCGAACCGACCATCGACGGCAAGCCGATCGATCCGGAAAAGGGCAAACAGTACGAAGCGGGGATCAAGGCCGAACTGTTCGGCGGCCGCCTCGCCTCCACGCTGTCGGTCTACCAGCTGACGCGCGAGAACGTGACGCAGCAGGATCCCAACAACGTCGGCTACAACATCAACGCGGGCGTCCAGCGCTCGCAGGGTGTGGAGTTCGACATGTCGGGCGCGATCACGCCGAGCATCAAGGTCATCGCCAACGGTGCCTATACCGACGCCACCGTGCGCTCCTCCACCGACTATGCCAGGGGCAACAAGCTGATCGGCGTGCCCAAGTGGAGCGGCAGCCTGTGGGTCACGCTGGAGCCGGTGGACGGCCCGCTCAGCCGCTTGGGCCTCGGCGGCGGCGTCGTGGCCGCGAGCAACCGCATGGGCAATCTGGAGAATACCTTCTCGGTCGGCGGCTACACCCGCTTCGATTCCAGCCTGTGGTACAAGCTGGCCGACAAGGTCCGCCTGACGGTGAACGTCAAGAACATCACCAACGAGTACTACATCGCCAGCACCGTCTCGCGCGCGCAGATCACGCCGGGCGAGGGCCGCAGCTTCCTCGTCGGCCTGAGCGGAGGGTTCTGACGATGAAGAAGGCATTCGCCGCCGCGCTGCTGGCGCTGGCCATCGGTGCGGCTTCCGCCCCCACCCCGGCCTTGGCGGCGGATGCCGGCAAAGTGCTGTTCCTGATGCGCGCCGATCCGCCGGGCGGTTCGGCCGACCCGGCGGTCAAGGCGCGGCTGGAGGCGATGGGCTATGCCGTCACCACCAGCGAGGGGCTGGACGGTGCGCCGGACCCTTGCGGATTCGATCTCGTCGTCATGTCCTCGACGGTACGTTCCAACCAGTTCACCGCCAATCGCCCGGCCATTACCCGCTGGCGCGACATGGGCGTGCCGCTGGTGACCTGGGAGAACGACCTGCTCGACGATCTGTGGATGACCGGCCTGCGCCGTGATACCGATTTCGGCGAGCTGGAAACCGGGCACTACTTCTGGCTGGTGCGCGCCCCGCATCCGATGGCGGCGGGCGTCCCGGCGGGCCTCGGCACCTGGACCGAAGCGCGCACGCCCCCAGGCTGGGGCAAACCCGGCCTCGGCGCCGACATCATCATGACCTGGCCCGGAGAGCCGGAAAAGGCCACCCTGTTCGGCTACGAAGCCGGCGCGACGATGGACCACGACCACCTCGCACCGGCGCGTCGCGTGTTCATTGGCATGGAAAACAACAGCTTCACCCGTATGACCCAGACCGGCCGCACCCTGTTCGACGCCGCGATCACATGGGCACGCGCGGGCGCGAAAATGTGCAAGGTGAAGAAGTGAACCGCGCGCTTGGCCTGGCGCTGACGGCAGCGCTGCTCGCCGGTTCGGCCTCGGCGCAGGACAGCGGCCCGATCCCCGAGGCGCAGCCGCTGCTGGCGCGCTACGTGCTGGCGGGCGGCGCCCTTGCCATCGGCGGCGGCCCGGAAGCCGATGCCGTCGCAGCGGCAGCCAGCGGCCTCTCCCCCCGCATCGTCGGCCCGGCTGGAGCGATGCCGTTGCTGACGCAAGGGACCATTGCGCTCGCCGTGATCCCGCGCGAGATGACCGTGATCGAGCGCGCCGCCGTACGCCGCTTTTCCGGCGGTCTGCCGCTGGCAGTGCCGGTGATGCAGGGGCTCTACCTCTACGCGCGCTGCGACAAGGACGGCGCCGTCGACGAACGGGTGCAGCCGGTTCTGCAAGCGCTGTTCTCCGACGATGGGCAGGCGCGGCTGAAGGCGGCGCTGGCAATCTACAAGCCGCTCGACGCCGCCGCGCTGGCGAAGGCGCGGGAACGGATCGCGGGGCTGCACGCGATCACGATCCCGAAGCGCGCGGCGGGCTATGTCACCCCGGACGGCAGCCTGTCGATCATCGGCAGCGATACGCTGACGACGATCATGCCCGACATCCTCGCCGCTTATGCCCGCCATGCGCCCAAAGTACGGTTCACCGCCGACTTGCGCGGCTCCTCCACCGCAATACCCGCGCTGACCGCCGGGACCACGATCATCGCGCCGATGGGCCGCGAGTTGTGGCAGAACGACCTCGACGGCTTCCGGCAAGTGAAGGGCTACGACCCGATACGCATCCGCGTCGCCTATGCCAGCCACGGTCCGCGTCCGGACGGCAAGACGCCGCCCGCGATCTACGTCAACGCCCGCAATCCGCTTGCCGGACTATCGATGGCGCAAGTGCAGCGCGTCTTCGCGGCAGGCGCACCCGGCGGCGACATCGCCGACTGGGCTACCCTGGGCGGCAACGCGGGTGCGATCCACGTCTACGGCGCGCGCGACGATGGCGGTTTCGGCTCGGCGATGCGCGCCTCGAAGCTGGACGGCTTGCCGTTCAGCGCTCGCTATAAGGCAATGCCGAGCGGCAAGGCGATCCTCGCCGCCGTCGCGGCGGACCCTCACGGCATCGGCTATGCGACGTGGATCGATGCGGGCGAAGCGCCTGCAGGCGTGCGCGTCCTGCCACTGTCCGCGCATGACGGCGGCCCTTACGTCCTGCCCCGGGTGGGCGCGGACCGGGGGGCGTGGCCGATCTCGTACTTCCTTAACATCTACGTTGACAAGGTGCCGGGCAAGCCGGTCGACCCGGCAGCAAAGGATCTGCTGCACTTCCTGCTCTCGGACGAGGGACAGACAATCATTGCCCAGCATTCTGGAGAAGAGGACGGATACCTCCCGCTCGACCAGCAAGACCTGCAGAAAGAACGGCATTTGATCGAGGAAATGTAATGGGTGCAAGATCGCACCGATGCCGATTTAGCAGCTTTCAATCAAAGACAGGTCTTGGATATCCCAGTCGTTCGCCGCGTAGCCAGCGGACGACTGGGATTGGTCGAATCCTTCCGTCGATCAGCCCAAACTCCGGTAGGAAGTTTCGGAGCGGGCTTCGATCGTCGATGGGGTTGCCAAAGAGCCGCTTTCAGGCGAGAATCTGGATAATGCGTAAAGATATCGATCATTTGCCGGCTGTGCAGCAAGGAGAATTGGAGAAGGCCAAAGCCACTCTAATGTCGGAGTTCGAGATTGCGACTTCTCGCGCTACCCAGCCTTGGAAAAAGAACGGGAGAATTCTTAAGATCGTCCTGTTCGGAAGCTACGCACGCAATGACTGGGTGGACGAACCGGAAAACGGATATCACTCTGATTACGATATCCTGATCATTGTCAGCCATGAGAATCTAACCGATATTGCCGAATACTGGTACGTGGCAGAGGACAAAATGCTGCGCGATCCAGCGATCGGTCGACAAGTAAACATCATCGTGCATACTCTGCAGGAAGTGAACGAAGCACTTAACAAAGGCGAATACTTCTGGGTCGATATCGCACGTGATGGCATAGCGCTTTACGAGTTGCCTGGCACCACTCTGGCGATGCCGCAGCCCCTTACCGCCACTGACGCGTTAGAGATGGCGACGAAGTATTTCGAGGAGTGGCTTCCAAAGATTGATCGCTCAATCACGACCGGCCAGGAACAGATGCAGAAGGGCGCGAATGATCTGGGCTGGCGGAAGGAAGCCTCGTTTTCTTTTCATCAAGCTGTAGAACGGAGCTATATTTGCTACTTACTGGTTCTGCGGCACTATTTTCCCCGGTCTCATAATATCAAGTTCCTTCGATCATTGGCAGAAGACCGTGAACCTTGTCTTGTCGAAGCTTGGCCGAGAGAGGACCGTCTGAGTCGCAGGCGGTTTGAGCTTCTTAAGCGAGCTTACGTGGAAGCGCGCTACTCGGACAGCTACGAGATCAGCCTCGAAGACCTTGAAAAGGTGGCGGAGATGGTCGGGGAGCTACGACGTATAGTTGAAGCTGTGTGCGTTAAGCGTTTGGAAAAGTTGCAGCGCGCCGCCAGCCATTGACTGATCGCCTCATAGCGCCACTCTAGCGATAGCTGTTCCGCGCTGTTCCGCGCTGTTCCGCGCTGTTCCGCGCTGTTCCGCGCTGTTCCGCGCTGTTCCGCG
>NZ_BLJH01000076.1:0-6081 GCF_009811895.1 Novosphingobium sp. TCA1
CGAGGCCGAAGGCCATCTCTGGCGCGCCTATGCGTCTTCCGAGTTCACTGCCCAGCCCGGGGGCTTTACATAGAACGGGCACGGAGATGCGCTAGCGACCGCTGGCGTCGACAACACCTGTTTTCCGTGCACTCGCGGCAGACTGCCTTGGGCCGGTAGGCGACTGTCCGGTTCTGAGCCGGGTCTCGGCGATAGCTGACGATATTGATATCCGAAATGGTCGACGACGAATGGACCAAGCGGGCTGCAATCCCACGGACGAAATCAGTTCTTGGTTACGGTGCGGGCTCGCCCTGCGCGGGAGCCAGGGGCGGTTCTAGAGCGGCCTGCCGCTTCGCAAGGCGATCCTGCCAAGACTTTTGGAACGCCGGCCCTTTGCTGTCGGGCGGGGTCGCGGGGCGACGTACGAAGATCGGCACCGGTGCGGGCAGTTCAGGGCCGATGACCACAGCCTCGCCCGGTGCAAGCATGGGCACGAACTGAGCGGCACCGCGGTCGAGATCGCCACAGGCGCGCTCGACCGTCTCGCGGTCCTGATCATTGGTCAGGCGGTGGACGATAAGAGTGCCAAGTTGGCTGAGCACGTCCGGCGGCACGTCGCGCGGGCGCTGGGTCGCGAGCACGCACGTCAGCCCATATTTTCGGCCTTCCTTGGCGATAATGCCAAAGGAATCGAGTTTGATCGACGCATAATCGTCCCCGACGGTCCGGCCGAGAAATTGGTGGGCCTCATCAAGGAACACCACCAGGGGGTCGGTCCGGAAACGATTAGCGCGCGCCTCGCTGAGCAGAAAACGTCCGATCACGTTGAGAAGGATCTCGCGTGTATTATGCTCGAAACGCACCTCCTTGAAGGACACCACGGCGACATCTCGCGCGTCGTCCTCGAAGAAAGCACGAAGTTCGTCGACCAGCGAGACCCCGTCCTGTCCGAAGACGCATTGCAGTTCCTGCGACGCGAGGAGCGTGTTGATCCGCGCAGTCAGGCTTTCGCAGAAGGCGACACTGCCTTGGTCGGCATTGCCAAAATGGCCAGGCTCACCCGTCAGATAGATGCACTCGGCTCGGATCTGCTCTGCGAGGCGATGAATATCGAAAGCGCATCCAGGCGCATGCAGCGTGACCGCGTGATCGCGCACGGCTGTGAGGAATGGCGCGCGCGGCTTCGTGCGTTTGATGATCGTTCCGTCCGCGACAGTGACGCCCTGCGAGATGGCAGCCCCCATTGCGCTTACCAGCTTGAGACTGCGGATCGCTTCGCGCAGCTTGGGTCCCTGGCTCTGTCCCGATGGCCGGAACAGCGAAAATAGATCGTCCTCTGTCATGTGCCGATAGGGGAAATACGCTAACTCCTGACCCGCAGTCGGCTCCGCAAAGGTGAATACCGTGTCGACACAGGCGAGGTCGGAAAACTCGCCGGTCGGATCGAGAACAACCGCCTTGCCGCCGGCGGCCTTCACCTGCTCGACCAGCGTAGCGACCGTCCAACTCTTGCCTCCCCCGGTCGCGCCAAACACCCCGCAATGACGCCCAAAGAGGCGATCGGGGGGCAGGCAGACATCAACCCCATCGGCGGCATCGATCCGGCCGATGCTTAGGGTCAGATCGTCTGATCCTGCGACCGCATTGCGGATCAGGGTCGCGAGAAGCTGGGGCTGGGCGAGATAGACTGCGTCACCGATCTGCGGGAACTGGACAAGGCCTCGCTTCAGCCGATTGGAACGCTGTTCGACGGCGGCGAGCAGCTGCACTCGCCCGATCGGGTTGACCGTACCGCCATCACCTACCTTGGGCTCGACGGTCAGCCGCTCGCCGTCGGGCAGGCGGGTCTCGACGATGCGACCAAGTATGAAGGATCGTTCGCAATCGATGAATACGAAGTCGCCGACCGCTCCCAACGACGTTCCCCGGCTCTCGCGCCCCGGCACGGCGTTGGGCAGGTTCATATGGACATGGGACGCCGTGACTTGGGTCACCGTACCGACGTAGCGATCGGTCTCGATCGGATTGATCGGGTTCATGCCGGACCCGCCGCGCCTTGCTGGATAGCGCGCATGCGCTGGACATGCCGCTCGCGGTCGGTTTCGCCGATCAGGTCCGGCATCGCGGCGGCGAGATCCTGGAACCGGCCGTTCATCAAGTGCACACGGGCATCGCCACTGTCGGCTAGACGCCGGAACCGGGTAAGAAAGCGGTTGGGAAGCTCGGCCTTGCCCGCCAGATCGTGGGCCCCGAGCACCAGCTGCTCGTCAGGGATGAAAGCAAGATCGCAAATCGCGAGCCGCAGCGACATGTTGGATTCGATCGCGGACATGATCGGACTGCTGATATGATCGTCATTAAACCCGAACCCGGAAATCAGGAGCGCGGTATCTGGTTCGCGCAATGCCGCCTGGAAGGCCGAGAGCATGTCGAGATAGGGCGCGTCGAAACTCTCCTGATATTTGCTTGAACGCGGATAGATCAGGACCGGCTTGCCGACCTGCGCGCGGGTGCGCAGGATGTCGCCTTCGACACGGCGCCAGTCGATCGAGCCATGCAGCTTGTAGAATTGTAGGACATTGGCAACATAGTCGGGGTTCTCGCGGTGTCCCTCCCGACGCACGATATCGAGATCGAAATGGGTGCGATCGTAGGTTTGGTCGAGATTGTGCGAAAAACCGTCGATCAACGTGAAACGTGATCGGCGCGCCACCTCTTCAAAGCAGAGGTCATAATTAGTTGTGAAGAGTTTGGCGCGGGGTTTGCGTACCCCACGGCGTCCGATTTTGCGGATCAGAGCATCGTGAGCGTCGAGGCCGCTCTCTCGATCGATGAAATCAACGCGCGCCAAGATTGCCTGCTCGGCGGTTTCGACAAAAGCCTGCATGGATAGCACGGGCTCGCTCGTCTCGCCGTCATGAAGTTCGAGATAGAGTTTGCATAAGGTGAGCAGCTTCTCGATATTCTCGCTCACGCGCTCGGCGCCGAAGCTGGCAACGATCGCATCGAAAACAGCGTCGCCCGCCGCAGCGCGCACAGCGACCCAGACATCCCACATCCCCGCCGGAGTCGGTCGCCCTTGCGGATTGCTGACGCCGAAAGACGAGCCGGTGCCGGTGAGGACTACCAGATTGGTGGCGTTGAGGATGTTCAGTAGCACGCTGCCGACCGCGTTGGCCGACCCTGGAACCGGCGCGTCGTCGGTGTCGCCCTCCATGCTGACCGCCGCCCGCCAGCCCGCGCCGGGAACATAGAGTCTGATATCCGCAGCATTGGCAGCACGGCCGTCCCAGAATGGCATTTGGACCCCTGTTGTCGTTCACTCTGTTTCCAGGAGCTTCGCGGGCTTTTGAACTAAAGGGAAGCGATAGGCCTGCATTTTTCGACAGCTCACCCCGCCATCAGCGGGTGACCGAAGCTCTGGAAGCGAACCTTGGATGGTCTGCTGTGCGAACGTCAGCTCTTGCCAAAAAATTGCCACTTTGGGGGGCCGTCTAAAATGACAGCATTGTCCCAGTGAGGTGGTCCCGCTTTTCTGGACAGGATGCTAAGCTAATCCCGACCTGATGGATTGGTAAGGGAATGAAGACGACGAGGAAGCGCTATAGCGCCGATTTCAAAGCCAAGGTGGCGCTGGAAGCGATCCGGGGTGACCTGACGCTGGCGGAACTGGCAGCCAAGCATGGCGTGCACCACACGATGATCGCCTCCTGGAAGCGGCAGGCCATTGACGGGATGGCAGGCACGTTCTCCGGAGCCGGCGATGCGGTCAAGGCTGCCAGCGAGAGCGAGGTAGAGAAGCTGCACGCCAAGATCGGGCAACTGGTGGTGGAGCGGGATTTTTTAGCGAAAGCCTTCGGTCGATGAGCGTGGAGCGGAGGCGGGCGATGGTCGAACCTGCTCACCACTGCCTGTCGATCTCGGCGCAATGTCGCCTGCTCTCGATTGGCCGTTCATCGTATTATTATGCGCCTGTGCCGGAAGCGGATGAGACGCTGGCGCTGATGACGGTGATCGATGCGACGTTCCTGGACTGCCCTTGGTACGGCAGCCGGCAGATGGCACGTCACCTGCGGCGCGCAGGCCATGAGGTTGGTCGCCGCCGGGCCCGGCGGCTGATGGCGAAGATGGGCCTGACGCCGATCTACCAGCGGCCGCGCACGAGTGATCCGCACCCGCAGCACCGGGTCTATCCGTATCTGCTGCGCAAGTTGGTGATCGACCGGCCCAATCAGGTCTGGTGCGCCGATGTGACCTACATCCCGATGCGGCGCGGCTTCTTGTACCTGGTTGCGATCATGGACTGGGCAACCCGGAAGGTGCTGGCGTGGCGGCTATCGAATACGATGGATGCAGGGTTCTGCGTCGCGGCGCTGGAGGAGGCGCTGGCTCGCTTCGGCAAGCCCGAGATCTTCAATACCGACCAAGGTAGCCAGTTCACGTCGCAGGCCTTCACCACTGTGCTGCGCGAGGCAGAGGTCCGCATCAGCATGGACGGTCGGGGCCGGTGGATGGACAATGTCTTCATCGAACGCCTTTGGCGATCCCTGAAGTACGAATGCGTTTATCTCCACGCCTTCGAGACCGGCTCGGAGTTGAAAGCTGGCCTTGGCCGCTGGATCACCTATTACAACACCCAGCGTCCGCACTCGGGCCTGGCCGGAAAAACCCCGGTCGAGGCCTATCGGCGGATCGGGCAATCAGATCATGGGGGGCATGCCCCCCATGATCTGATGATCAAACAGGCGGCATGAACGACAACCGGGATTAGCTTAACTCAGCCGCCAAACTGTCCAAGAAGGCGGGACCACCTCACAGCCCCCGGCCACAACCGGACTTACCGCTCGTAAGGCGCGAGACTTTTCTGATTGAGCGGCCTGGATGGGCGCATACGGCACGCACGGGATTCATTATCCACCCAGCCCCAGTTCGAAGCCTGCGCCCGCATCCCGCAGCCGGTTGACCAAGACCAAAGAAGCTTGATGCGCCACAAGTGCCTGTTCGCGCGAGCACGCCTCCTCTCCGTACCTGATCTTCGGCGTGCATTGAATGTCGTCGACGAGCCGAGCATGGTCGAAAACCATGCCAAGTTCGGTAAGCTGATGGCACAGCTGCCCCAGATCATGCACGTACTTGAAGCGACCGCCTTTGAGCGCGATTGCGGCCTTCAGAACCTTTTCGGCTGACTGAAGCGACGCCCATTTCGAAGCGCCGAAGTGATCGTGTCGCTCCATCAGGTTCGATACCGCCATCTTTATATCGTTGCGCGCAATGGCCATCAGTTCATTCTGTGTGCTCATAAGGGTATAGAATGCAAGCAGGCCGATCTCGAACGAGGACCCAATTTCAAGCAGCGCCTCGTCAGATAGTCTTTGAGCCAACCCTGGTGTCATGCCGTCTACAAGCTGCACGACGTTGGTGGTTGCGGAACCGCGGCCAATTGGTGCCTTCTGGATCCACTCTCGCTCCGCAATGAAATTTACGCTGCCGACGAACTGAGGGATCCGCAGAGCGTACAGGTCGCCCTCGAGCAGTAGGACGATCTTGCCCACCGCCATGTCAATCTTGATCCGGTCTCCATATGTTTCGTAATACCAATTCCGTATCGCTCTCGCGAGCGGCCGGTAGCGCTCGATCTCTGGCGGTCCCCTAACGGCCCCCTCCCCAAGTGGGATAGGGATGTTCCCATAACGGATGCTCACCTCGCCAACGGCGGAGATTGGGCGGCTCGGAATGTCCACGCCTTTAGCTTTCAGCTCCGCATCGATCCCGCTCATCATTGCCTCGAAAGCGGGGCCTTCGGTCGGTACGTCTGTCATGCGCCAAGCTATAGCAGGCGTAGGGCATTCGGGTATCGGACTATTCTACGCGCTACAGCATGCCGATCAGGGAGCTAGGGATAGCGGACAGGCAGATATCGGCGACGCTTAATCGGTTCTCGAACGACCAAAATGGGCGCAAGCGTATATCAGTGCCCCTTTCATGTAATGCCCTGAGTCCTCGGGGGCCAGTGCCGAATTGAGGAGAGGGGGAAGGGACAGGCGAGCAACCCGAAAGGAGCCGCCCCATGTCCAACGTCGTGAAACTGCCGGGACCGCC
>NZ_BLJH01000077.1:0-5812 GCF_009811895.1 Novosphingobium sp. TCA1
ACAAGGCCGAGGGCAGCAATCCCGCCTCGATCCAGTATATCGGCCCCGCCGAGGATGCGGTTGTGACGGCGCTCCTCGATGGCACGCAGACCGGCAACACCGCCAAAATCCTGACCTGTACGGACGATGACAAGTGCCTGCAGGTGTCGGAGCAGAACCTCTCGATCCCGACGAATGTCGCGCTGCGCCCTCGCATCAAGACCATGATCATCTCGATGCGGGACAAGATCCGTAGCGATGCCGCGCTATCGGGGGCTGAACAGCAGCTTTTGGCGCTGACCACCGTGCCGCTCTACAAGTTGCTGGCCGTCGAGGCGATGGCCCATGGCGGCTACATCGATGGCGACCTCGACGCTCTCGCAGAGATTGTCGCCGTCAATCTTCTGAGTTCGATGATCGAAAACATGCTCGATCGCGTGACGCAGTCTCAGGTCCATTTTCAGCCAGCAGACCAGTCAACGGCGGAAACCTGGCGCAAGCAGCTGGGCGAGGCTCGCGCCAAGTATGCGGAGCGGGACGTGAAGGTGAAGAACACGCTCAACATCACAATCTCGCTCATCAACAAGTCGATAATGCTGGAATCGACATTGCAGAATGCCATGTCGCCGGGGATGGCGGCCGCGCTGAATTTCTCGCGTGGTCTCAACGTCCAGGGGCTCAACTAAGCGGGAGGTAGGGCCATGGTCGAGGTTTTCACGATCGGCGGCGGGGAATACATCGTCAACACGTTCAACGCCGTTGCTGCCTGGACGGGCGGTGGCGGCTATGGATCGCTGATCAAGGTGGTGATGGTCATCGGCCTGATCTACGCCCTTCTCTCCGTGGCATTCACCCTCAATTTCCGCGTGTGGCTCAACTGGTTCCTCGGTTCGACCCTGATCTATTCCTGTCTGATGGTTCCGACCGTCGACGTGAAGGTGACGGATCGGATCAACCCGTCGCTCGCGCCGGCTACGGTCGCGAATGTTCCGCTCGGGCTCGGTGTGATCGCCAGCTTCTCGAGCCAGGTGGGCGATTGGCTCACACGCACGGCCGAGACCGTGTTCACGATGCCGAGCCAGCTCAATTATTCCAACAACGGCATGATTTACGGTTCGCGGCTGTTCGATGCGACCCGCAATTTCCAAATCCGCGATGCCGAGTTCGCGACCAACCTGCAGAACCACTACAAGAACTGCGTGTTCGGCGACGTGCTGTTGAACTTCAAGTCGCTGACGGATCTTGCGAGCAGCACCGACCTTTGGGCGTCGATCGGGCCAGGCTCGCCTGCGCGATCGCAGGTCTGGCTTCAGAAAGAGGCTGGCGGGTCCGTCAGCAGCACCATCATCACCTGTCAGGCGGCCTATCAGGCGCTGACGGGGCAATGGAACACCATCATTAACGCTTCGACGCCGCTTTGGGGGCGCCAGACCTACACGAACCTCAGCGAGACGGCCGCGGCCGCGAAGCTACGGCAAGACGTCCCGATCGTGAACCAGACCTTCACCGGATCGTCGAGCGATTACACGTCTGCGATGCGGCAGACCTCGGCGATCAACGCCTTCATGCAGGCCCGCGATGCCATGGGAGGAAGTGCCGGCAGCGCGTCGATGGATGCCTTTGCTGCGACGCGCGCCGACATTCAGGCGCGCAACACCTACAACTCGATTGCCATGCAGGCGATGTCGTGGGTGCCGATCCTCAACATCGTGCTCACCGTCGTCTTCTACGCCATGTTCCCGGTGATCTTCCCGCTTTTCCTGATGCCCCAGACCGGGGTCCAGGCGCTCAAGGGGTATGTCACCGGGTTCTTCTACCTCGCCGCCTGGGGACCGCTCTACGTCATCCTCCACATGATCTGCATGACGCGGGGAGAAAGCGCATCGAACGCCGTCGCTGAAGGCGGGATAACCCTCTCGAGTTATGCTGGCATCGGGGCCGTGAACGCCGAGACGGCGACGATTGCCGGCTTCATGCTCATGAGCGTGCCGTTCATTGCGGCGGGTCTGGCGCGCGGTGCCATGAGCATTTCCGGGCAGGCGACCTCGATCCTGGCGCCGGCGCAGAACGCGGCCGAGGCGGCGGCCGTCGAGCAGACCACCGGCAATTATTCCTACGGGAATACCAGCTTTGCAAACCTCACGTCGAATATGCGGCAAAGCAACCAGTGGTCTGATGCGCCGACGTTTTCGACGGGGGCGTCCGCCTTCACCGTCAGGAATGATAACGGCTCGACCGATACGCACACGGCGGACGGGTCAATCGTCACGGATGTAAGCGGCGGCATGTCAAAGTTGGCATTCTCTTCAACGCTCAACAGTTCTCGTGTGGCTGAGATGCGTCAGCAACTCAGTGCAGTGCAGCGGGAAATGCATAGCGATGAGGTTAGTGCGGGCCATGTTGTTACTGCAGCGCATACCAATAGGTCTGGAACAAATACTTCAGTCGAAAACTCGCATGGATATGAAAATGCAAGTGGCACCCAATCGGGTGACAATCATGAAAAGTTCGATCGAACTACTCATGGTGCGCACGACGGAATCGAAACCCGTTCAGGCGTCTCTGACACTCTTAAAGTTGATAATGGTGTGTACCGAGGGTCTGGACAAATTGATTCGATAAAAGGTGGCGTGAACGCAACCTTTGGCGGCGGTGGCGGCAAGGGCAAAAGCGCTGCGGCAGGCGGAGGCCAAGGTGGCGGCGCAGGCAAAAAGGGTATCATTGACAAGATTGCGGGTTCGCTGCCTGGCGTCAGCGGAGAAGCCTCTTGGGTTAATAATCAGAGTTGGGATCTGAAGCACGGTACAGGCCGAGCGGTCGTTAGCGAAGACGGATCTAGTGCCACAGACGGCATACGAAACGATCGAAACAACGGTGAAAACTACGCTGTAACAAGCGGCTCGTACAGCCGCGGCGGTCAGTTTGCACGTTCAGCAAGTTCAAACTCACGCTTTGTAGGAAGCGAAGATTCCCTCACCGATGCGTATTCGCATGAGACTAGGATGCGGCAGCTTCAAGAGTTGGCCGAGCAACTTACTAATGACATCAGCTATGCTGAAAGTCATAATATGCAATTCAGTGAGAATTTGAGCCAGGAACTTGCTGAGTGGTATCGGCAGGAAGCGAACCGTATGCCCCCTGGCATTGCTCCTGAACTTCATCAGACAACCTTTACAGCGCAGGAACGCCAGGTCCGGGATGCAATGATTTCCAAGTTCCTTGATGAGCGGAGCCAGGCGATATGGGAAATGGTTGGTCCGGAGATGGAGGCATCCCGATTGAATGATATCAATCCTTCTGCAGTTAGCCCGGATGATGCGGATGTTCGCGCACGCTACCATCCGCAAGGTGTTGGAGGTGTAACGCCCCTATCCGGCCCTGCGGGGCCGGGGGATGTTGCCGCAAAGGTTGAAGGCGGAAAGCAAGAATTGGAGGCCATTGGAGAAGCCAAACGGGTGATGAGAGCTGGCTATGTGAGTAAGGGGGCGGCCGTCCAAAGCGCCGTGAATCAAGATTTGGACAAAGGCTTCTTTAACGACCCGAAACTGAGGGAATAGCTATATGAAGAGCCACCCGAGGACAAAAAAACCAACCATGAGGCCATATGCAATTACATATCCAATCTGGCCACCAAGAGTTTCGTTGCCATCCTCATCCGTGTAAGGCGTGATCACACGATCAAAGCTGTTCAGTTCATAAGTGACTAACGGCCCTTGCTCCCGGTCCGAGGTGGCAACGTACACGTTCCAATCAATCTTACTCATGGCTTGGACCTCCAAACCATGAATCGCATAAAGGTGTGAAATTGGCAACCTCGAGGGATGAAGCCGCCTCCGCAGAAGTGTTCAATGATCGGATAAGCTACTGCACGTTGGGGTTTTCGTGGCTAATTGTATCGGCGCTAGGGCTATTACCCATAGCAGAAGCCTCTTTGCACCGCTCGCCTTCGATCACATCATCGGTCGTCATCGCCTTTTTTGTCGCAGTGGGCAGCGGTGCTATCTTGCGACGCAGGTACACATGGGTTGGGGTGGCGCTGCACATCTACAGCCAGATAGCGATCTGGCTTTCCCTCTTTTGCGCGTCACTTACGATGGTTTTGATCTGGCTTGCCCCCCAATGAGCCGACCGCTTTGCGCAGGGTTTAGCGCGCGACGGGCACCTGGTCGATGCGCGTGGTCCATGACGGGCTCTTGAAGGTCCGTTTGGTGTCGTAAGATTTGGCGCCCATTCCTTCGGAGGCGAGGCGCAGCGTATTACGGCCGAACCTGTCGTTGATACCGTCAAGCGCTGCCAGCAAGGCAGGCGATCGTGGATCAGGCGCAGCAAAGAGATCCTGCTGCGCACCGGATTCCGGCTCCAGCCCTTCAAGCATGACGCCGCACTTGGTGTAGACTGCGCCCTGCTCGAACATCGCTTCCGCCATGCGTGCCGCAGTGCCGGCGATGAGGCGCGGATCGTTGGTCGAGGGTGATAGCCGTGCGACCTTGGAGGCCGACGGGGCATTTGGCTTGAACCGGCTTCCGTGCGCGAATGCGATCAACCGGCAAGCCTGGAGTTTTTGAGCGCGGATTTTCTCGGCCGCACGTACCGCCCTTCGCACCATCGCTTCACGCAGTACCTCTCGATCGTGGACCGGATCTCCGAACGTGCGCGTCACCGCCGTAGACTTCAGTGCTTCCGGCTCAGGCTGGAAGTCACTGCATTCGACGCCGTTCAACTCGCGCACCAAGCGCTCGAGCACGACAGTCCCGACGTCACGAGCAATGTCCGGGTGCATCGCTGCAAGATCGGCCGTCGTGCGGATGCCGAGTGGGTGCAAGCGTTTCGCCATTGCTTTGCCGATACCCCATACTTCCTCGATCGGCCACTTGGCGAACATACGCCGGCGAAGGCCCTCGTCATGCAGATCGATGACGCCATGCCAGACCTTCTCTGACGCCTTTGCTAGAGCGTTGGCAACCTTGCTCAGAGTCCTGGTCGGACCAAGGCCGATCCGGGTCGGCAGGCCGACGTGCTGTTTGATGGTTGCGCGGATGCGCTGAGCTTGCTCGACATCACCAAGGCCAGAAGTTAGAACTGGCAAGCGAAAGAACGACTCATCGATTGAATATATCTCGACAGTATCGCTAAATTCGGACAGAACCATATTGAAACGACGGTTCATGTCCGAGTAAAGCTCATATGAACTCGACCGATACTGCACTCCGTGGCGCTTCACGATGTCGCGTATCTTGAACATGGGCGCCCCCATCGAAATATGGAGGGCCTTGGCTTCTGCCGATCTTGCGATGGCACAGCCATCACCGTTCGATAATACTATGAGCGGCACATTGCGCAGAGTGGGGTCAAAGACCCGCTCAGCAGAGCAATAGAAGTTCTCGATGTCGACGATAGCCCAACTCATGACGGATCAGGCCTGAAGGTTGCGGACGCTGGCTCGGACCACCCCCCAAACCTCGACACTCTCATCAGCGATGACCGGATCGTAATGCATGCGGCTATTGCGCGCCTCGAGCGTCGGAACGCCATTACGAATGCAAAGTTTGCGGACGACGAAACCGCCATCGACCACAGCGATGACAATGCGGCCGTTTGCCGGCTTCGCGTCGCGATCGACCACAAGCACGTCGGAATCGAACAAGCCAGCATCGAGCATGGAATGCCCGCTGACACGGAAAACAAAGCTGGCAGCACGATCGAGACGCAGGAGGTCGATCAGGTTGATCGCAGATTCTTCCCAGTCCTGTGCGGGGCTGGGAAAGCCCGCGCCGGCCCCTGTGCATTATGCGGACACAGATTCACGGTAGCGGTTTGATGAGCAGCGGCATGA
>NZ_BLJH01000078.1:0-5786 GCF_009811895.1 Novosphingobium sp. TCA1
GCGTAAGCGGTAAAGATCCCCCACATTTTCAGATGCTCCGAGGTTGGTAAGTTTCGCCGCAATGAATGGCGAGGTTACCAGTGAGAGATGAAACTGATTTCGAAACATGTTTCGATACGAACGCCCCGGGTCCGGTGCAACGGCTTGACGTGATCGAAAGCCCGCGGGGCAAGCGGCACTGGACGCCCGAGGCGCGGGCGCAGATCATCGCGGAAAGCCTTGAGCCGGGTGCCAATGTGTCGGCGGTGGCGCGCCGTCATGGGCTGTTTCCGCAGCAGTTGTACACATGGCGGCGCGGATTGCGGGAGCGCGCGGAGGCAATGACCTTTGTGCCGGCGATGGTCGAGCCCGGGAAGGTCGACGAGTTGTCCAGCGCGGCAGTGCCATCAGTGAGCGGCCAAATCATCATCGAGGCAAGCGGGCTGTTGATCCGCATCCCGCCCGACGTGAGCGCGGATCACATCGAACGGGTGTTGTTGGCCGCGCGGGTGAGCGCGTGATCATCCCGCCCGGCCCCCTGAAGGTACTGGTCGCAACGCAGCCCGTGGACTTCAGGAAAGGAATGGTGGGCCTTGCCTCGCTGGTCGAGCGCGAGCTCAGGCTCGATCCCTTCTCAGGCATGTTGTTTATCTTCCGGGCACGCAGGGCGGACCGGATCAAACTCCTGGTCTGGGACGGCACTGGGCTGGTGCTGGTGACGAAGCGATTGCACGATGGGAACTTCCGTTGGCCACGCCCGGGAGACGGGGTGATGAAGCTGTCGGCGGCGCAAGCCTCGGCGCTGATCGAGGGGTTGGACTGGTCGCGCGTGCACGTGCCGCGCGTGCCCAAACCGCTTCATGCGCAGTAGGCCGCATGCCTGATTCTGCTTGGCGCAAGGCTGTTCCTCGCGGGGCAAAATCCCCTAGAATGCAGGTGTGGCGGCGCATCCAGAACTCCCCGCAGCGACCGGCGCAGAAGCCGGATACGATGAGCTTCCCGACGACGTCGAGCAGCTCAAGGCGATGTTGCTGGCCGAGCGCGCCCGCGCAGCCCGGCTCGAGCATATCCTCAAACTGATCAACCGCACGACCTTCGGCAAGCGTTCGGAGAAGCTTCCTGCCGATCAGCTCGCACTCGCGCTGGAAGACCAGGCCGTGGCCCTTGGTGAGGCCCAGGGCCTGCAGAATAAGACAGACGAAGAAACCGAGCGTCATGGCCTCGTGCCTCGCAAACGCCGGCCCGCCGATACACAGCGCGCATCGCTGCCGGCGCATCTGCCGCGCTTCGAGGTGGTGATCGAACCCGACAGCCTGGAATGCGCCTGTGGTGGCACGCTGCACAAGATCGGCGAGGACCGTGCGGAACGGCTCGACATCATCCCGGCGCAGCACCGCGTCATGGTGACGATCCGGCCGCGCTATGCATGCCGGTGCTGTACCGATGGCGTACACCAGGCCCCGGCACCGGCGCGCGTGGTGCCAGGCGGCTTGCCGACCGAGGCGCTGATCGCCGATGTTCTCATCAACAAATACTGCGACCACCTTCCGCTTTACCGCCAGTCGAAGATCTTCGCGCGGCAGGGCATCGAGATCAGCCGCGCCACGCTGGCCAACTGGGTCGGCCGGGGCATTGCGGCGCTGCTGCCGATCGTCGAGCGGATGCGCGTGGATGCACTTGCTCGATCACGGCTGTTCGTCGACGAAACCACCGTCAAGGTGCTGGCACCGGGGACCGGCAAGGCCAAAACCGGCTACATGTGGGTCATCGTCTGTGACGACCGGGCGCATGGGGGTGCCGATCCACCGCTGGCGCTCTACACTTATATGCCCGGCCGCGGAGCCAAATGGGCCAGGCAGTTGCTGGGGGCCTACCAGGGCATCCTGCAGGTCGATGCCTGGCAAGCCTACGACCAGTTCGGCAAGGATGACCGCGCCAATGCTGGCGTCTGGAAATCCTACTGCTGGGCGCACCTGCGACGTAAGTTTGTCGACGCGGGCAGCGATGCTCCGATCGCTCAGGATGCGTTGCAGCGCATCGCCGAGATCTACCGCATCGAGAAAGACATCCGCGGTCGCCCGGCCGAGGAGCGCCTCGCTGCCCGGCAGGAGCGAAGCCGTCCGCTGGTCGATAAGCTCCACGCCTGGTTCACTGTCACCAGCCCCCGCATAATGGCCGGTTCGGCGACGAGCGACGCGATGAAATATGCGCTTAAACGTTGGGCAGGCTTCAGCCGGTTCCTCGACGACGGACGGATCGAGCTCGACAACAACACCGCCGAACGTGCCATCAGGCCAGTGACTCTCCAGAGAAAAAATGCGTTGTTCGCCGGCCACCAACTCGGCGCCGAAAACTGGGCTGCGATCGCCTCGTTGGTCGAAACTTGCAAGATGCTGGACCTTGAGCCCTACGCCTACCTCTCCGATGTCCTCGCCCGGATCATCAGCCGCTCCGACACCGATCCGATCGACGATCTGCTCCCATACAACTGGGTCAATACAAACGCCGGGCAAACCATGTTCGAAATAAGCAACATCGTCACCGCTGCTTGATTACCGAAATTACATCGCCAAACCTGCCGCGGCGGTTCAACCGCAACGTGGAGGATTTTTACCGCTTACAGAAGAGCGCGCATCCTCACGCATGAAAAGCTTGAGGAATGGCTGGCCACTCGCGAGCATCCGATGCCGGGAGTATCGATGATCGACGGCTATCTCACGGCACTCGTCGTATCGCCCCAGTTCATTCCTCCTGAAGACTGGCTGCGTCCCATAGTCGGAGACGGCATCGCCTGGGCGCCGGATGGCAGTATCGAGGAGGCCGTGCGCAACACGATCTTCCAGCGGTATAGCCAGATTGGCGCGACCCTGTCCGGTGGTCCGAAACGCTATGCCCCCATCTACATGCGCACGGACGCCGGCGAAGTTCTCCTGGAGGACTTCGCCAATGGCTTCTACCTCGGCATGCGGCTCAGCATCGACGAATGGAAGCCGCACATATCCAATCCGGAAATTGGCCACCCACTGACCGCCATCCTCGGCCATTGCACGGAAATGATGCCCGAGGATCAACGCCAGAACGCACTACGCGGCCAGGCCGGCGAGATCCTTGCCCAGTCCTGGAAAGTCGTCCCAGAGCTCATCGAAATGCTTCACGTCAGAATCGGCGGCGCCCGAAACGTCGAAATCCGATAATAGCCAGAGTCAACGTAAGCGGTAAAGATCCCCCACATTTTCAGATGCTCCGAGGTTGGTAAGTTTCGCCGCAATGAATGGCGAGGTTACCAGTGAGAGATGAAACTGATTTCGAAACATGTTTCGATACGAACGCCCCGGGTCCGGTGCAACGGCTTGACGTGATCGAAAGCCCGCGGGGCAAGCGGCACTGGACGCCCGAGGCGCGGGCGCAGATCATCGCGGAAAGCCTTGAGCCGGGTGCCAATGTGTCGGCGGTGGCGCGCCGTCATGGGCTGTTTCCGCAGCAGTTGTACACATGGCGGCGCGGATTGCGGGAGCGCGCGGAGGCAATGACCTTTGTGCCGGCGATGGTCGAGCCCGGGAAGGTCGACGAGTTGTCCAGCGCGGCAGTGCCATCAGTGAGCGGCCAAATCATCATCGAGGCAAGCGGGCTGTTGATCCGCATCCCGCCCGACGTGAGCGCGGATCACATCGAACGGGTGTTGTTGGCCGCGCTGGTGAGCGCGTGATCATCCCGCCCGGCCCCCTGAAGGTACTGGTCGCAACGCAGCCCGTGGACTTCAGGAAAGGAATGGTGGGCCTTGCCTCGCTGGTCGAGCGCGAGCTCAGGCTCGATCCCTTCTCAGGCATGTTGTTTATCTTCCGGGCACGCAGGGCGGACCGGATCAAACTCCTGGTCTGGGACGGCACTGGGCTGGTGCTGGTGACGAAGCGATTGCACGATGGGAACTTCCGTTGGCCACGCCCGGGAGACGGGGTGATGAAGCTGTCGGCGGCGCAAGCCTCGGCGCTGATCGAGGGGTTGGACTGGTCGCGCGTGCACGTGCCGCGCGTGCCCAAACCGCTTCATGCGCAGTAGGCCGCATGCCTGATTCTGCTTGGCGCAAGGCTGTTCCTCGCGGGGCAAAATCCCCTAGAATGCAGGTGTGGCGGCGCATCCAGAACTCCCCGCAGCGACCGGCGCAGAAGCCGGATACGATGAGCTTCCCGACGACGTCGAGCAGCTCAAGGCGATGTTGCTGGCCGAGCGCGCCCGCGCAGCCCGGCTCGAGCATATCCTCAAACTGATCAACCGCACGACCTTCGGCAAGCGTTCGGAGAAGCTTCCTGCCGATCAGCTCGCACTCGCGCTGGAAGACCAGGCCGTGGCCCTTGGTGAGGCCCAGGGCCTGCAGAATAAGACAGACGAAGAAACCGAGCGTCATGGCCTCGTGCCTCGCAAACGCCGGCCCGCCGATACACAGCGCGCATCGCTGCCGGCGCATCTGCCGCGCTTCGAGGTGGTGATCGAACCCGACAGCCTGGAATGCGCCTGTGGTGGCACGCTGCACAAGATCGGCGAGGACCGTGCGGAACGGCTCGACATCATCCCGGCGCAGCACCGCGTCATGGTGACGATCCGGCCGCGCTATGCATGCCGGTGCTGTACCGATGGCGTACACCAGGCCCCGGCACCGGCGCGCGTGGTGCCAGGCGGCTTGCCGACCGAGGCGCTGATCGCCGATGTTCTCATCAACAAATACTGCGACCACCTTCCGCTTTACCGCCAGTCGAAGATCTTCGCGCGGCAGGGCATCGAGATCAGCCGCGCCACGCTGGCCAACTGGGTCGGCCGGGGCATTGCGGCGCTGCTGCCGATCGTCGAGCGGATGCGCGTGGATGCACTTGCTCGATCACGGCTGTTCGTCGACGAAACCACCGTCAAGGTGCTGGCACCGGGGACCGGCAAGGCCAAAACCGGCTACATGTGGGTCATCGTCTGTGACGACCGGGCGCATGGGGGTGCCGATCCACCGCTGGCGCTCTACACTTATATGCCCGGCCGCGGAGCCAAATGGGCCAGGCAGTTGCTGGGGGCCTACCAGGGCATCCTGCAGGTCGATGCCTGGCAAGCCTACGACCAGTTCGGCAAGGATGACCGCGCCAATGCTGGCGTCTGGAAATCCTACTGCTGGGCGCACCTGCGACGTAAGTTTGTCGACGCGGGCAGCGATGCTCCGATCGCTCAGGATGCGTTGCAGCGCATCGCCGAGATCTACCGCATCGAGAAAGACATCCGCGGTCGCCCGGCCGAGGAGCGCCTCGCTGCCCGGCAGGAGCGAAGCCGTCCGCTGGTCGATAAGCTCCACGCCTGGTTCACTGTCACCAGCCCCCGCATAATGGCCGGTTCGGCGACGAGCGACGCGATGAAATATGCGCTTAAACGTTGGGCAGGCTTCAGCCGGTTCCTCGACGACGGACGGATCGAGCTCGACAACAACACCGCCGAACGTGCCATCAGGCCAGTGACTCTCCAGAGAAAAAATGCGTTGTTCGCCGGCCACCAACTCGGCGCCGAAAACTGGGCTGCGATCGCCTCGTTGGTCGAAACTTGCAAGATGCTGGACCTTGAGCCCTACGCCTACCTCTCCGATGTCCTCGCCCGGATCATCAGCCGCTCCGACACCGATCCGATCGACGATCTGCTCCCATACAACTGGGTCAATACAAACGCCGGGCAAACCATGTTCGAAATAAGCAACATCGTCACCGCTGCTTGATTACCGAAATTACATCGCCAAACCTGCCGCGGCGGTTCAACCGCAACGTGGAGGATTTTTACCGCTTACG
>NZ_BLJH01000079.1:0-5739 GCF_009811895.1 Novosphingobium sp. TCA1
GGTCCAACCAGTACGACCTCAAGCTCCAGACCGCGGGCATCAACCTGGGCTTCGACCAGACCGTGATCCGCGGCAATCCCGAGGATCGTAGCTTCTCGGTGATCTACCTCAAGGAAGGCAAAGTCCTCGCGCTCGACTGCGTGAACATGGTCAAGGATTACGTTCAGGGCCGCAAGCTGGTGGAGGCAGGCGCCAAGCCCGATCTCGCTGCGCTGGCGGACAAGGACAGGCCGCTCAAGGAATTGCTGGCGGAGCAATCACCGGCCTGACCTCGATCGATGTCGGAATAGTTTGCGGCCGCCCGGATCGGGCGGCCGCTTTCGTATCAGAACCGGAAGGTTGCATAGGCCGCCGCGTAAAACAGGTCGCGGCCCGGCTTGAACTTCTCCGAAACGTCTCCGTAGATCGTGTAGAAGCCCAGGGTGGTGAACGGGTTCAGCGCATAGCGCCCGGCTGCCGTGGCGCGTTTGCCGAAGAAGCGGGAATCGCTCTCGTCGGCGCTGCGCAATACCTGCCCGCCCAGCGAATAGACGCCATCGTGGATCGAGGTGCGCCAGAGGCCCGCCGCCGAGAAGTCCAGCGTCAGGCGGGCGTTCGGTTGCAGGGTCAGCATCGGCTGGAAGATCGTCAGGTTATGCGGGCCGAGATCGCCGTTGTAGGTGAGGGGCTTGGGGAACAGCGGGCCATAGGTGCCGAGCTTGCCGTCATTCGGATTGCGGTCACCCGAGCCCACGTCCACGCGAAGGGCCAGCTTGGGTTTCCAGCCCGACGCCCAGCCATGGGCCACGGTTCCGGTTACATAGTAGGCGTCGATATCGAGATTTCCGAAGGATCCCCACTGCCGAATCGCCTCGACATCGACGCTCCAGGCATTGGCCTTCCCGGCATAGCGCAAGGAAAGCGTGCGCCGCCGGTCCCGCGCCGCCGCCGCGCTGTCGAAGGCGACACTGGCGCGGTCCGAGGCGACGAACAGCATTTCCGCCCGTGACGAGCGTGGGCCGGAACCGAAATTGCGTCCGGCGTGGAAGCCGGTCAGGTCATAGTCGTGATTGGTTTCGTCATCGAACGTGCCGAGCTTTTCCAGCACGGCATGCCCGGTAAGAAAGCCGCCGTCCCATGGGCCCGTGCTGCCCATGACGCGCAGCAGGTCGAGCGAGCGGCGCGTGTTGGCGCCTTCGCGCATGTCGAACACGGTCTGGTTGCCGATGCCGATTTCCTGACGCCCGAAGCGCGCGGTAATCTTCGCCTGGCCGACCGGCACATGCGCCTCGATGAAGGCCTGGTTGAAATCGAGACGGCCCTCCTCGATCGGCGCCACCACGGAATCGAGGCCGGAGCTGGTGGCATGTTCCAGATCGACGAAGGCGCGGAACAGCCCTTCGATCTGGAGATCGCCCCAGACGCGGGTGCGCTGCTGGAAATTGCCGTCATCGTCCTGCGGCCCCCGGCCCCAGCGCTCACCGATGCGCAGTTCCGGGCGCAGCCGCAGTTCCCCGCCGAGCGTGGCGTAAGTCTTTCCGGCCAGCGGGATGTACTTGAGCCGGGTCCACAGGTTTTCGTCCCTCACCGCGCGGAAGCTGGAGTAATCCTCGTCATGGTTGATCGGCTTGAAGGCGGGTTTGGGCGCCTTGGGCCGGTTCGGCGTTTCCGGCGCCGTTTCGGTGGCGGGCGCCTCCGTTTGCTCTGGAGCGGGAGGCGCGGTCGCCGGAACCGGGGCAGCGGCCGAGGTCAGCGCAAGCGCCATAATATCAAACATTCCTATTCTCCCGAATTTCCTGGCCTGTTCAGGCTCTGATTTTCTGTCGTTGGATTGAGGCGATCAGGTCGCCGCGGCTCGCATCGGGCGTGATGCGAGGGTCTGGAGCAGGTGTACCGACAGCCCGAAGATCAGCCCCCAGAACGCCGATCCCAGCCCGGCAAGCGTCATTCCTGAGGCGCTCACCGCGAATGTCACGAGCGCGCCGTCGCGGCCTTGTTCCGCGCGCAGGGCGGTGCTGAGTGAACTGGAGACGACCGGGAACAGCGCCAGTCCCGCCAGTGCGGCGATCAGGGTCTTCGGCAGGGTCGCGAAAAGCGCCAGCACCGTGGCGGCGAAAGCGCCGAAGAGCAGATAGGTCACGCCGCCCGCGATCCCGGCGAGGTAGCGCTTGCGGGGATCGGGATGGGCATCGGGGCCAAGGCAGATGGCCGCCGTGAAGGCCGCCAGGTTGAGGCCGTGGCAGCCGAACGGTGCCAGCAGGATCGAACCGATCGCGCTGGCCGAGACGATCGGCCGCGCCGAAGGTTCGGCGTAACCGGCCGCCCGCAGCACCGCGATGCCGGGAAGGAACTGCCCGGTCAGCGCGACCACGGCCAGGGGCAGGGCGATGTTGGCCGTCGCCGCCCAGTCGAACCGAGGCGTCGTCCACACCGGCAGGGTCAGACGGGGCGTGCCGATCGTGCCCGTAAGGCCGCCGTCTAGCATGGTCAGCGCAAGTCCCGTCGCCAGTACCGCGACGACGGCATAGCGCGGTGCCAGCACCCTTCCGGCGAAAAAGGCGGCGATCATTGCGATGACCATGAGCGGCGCGGAAGGCACCGCGCCCACCATGTCGATCACGAAGCGGAAGAGGATGCCCGCCAGCATGGCCGCCGTGATCGCGGCGGGCAGGCGGCGCATCAGCCGGTCGAAGGTGCCGGATAGGCCGACCGCGAGAACCGCGAGATTGGCGACGATATAGGCGCCCACCGCCGTCGCGAAGTCGGTCTGCGGCAGCATCGTCACCAAGAGTGCCGATCCCGGCGCGGACCAGGCGATAACGATCGGCACGCGCCAGCGCCAGCTGAGGACTATGCCAAGCACGCCGCTGCCGATCGAGATCGCCCAGATCCACGAGGCGACAAGCTCGGGTTTCAGCCCTTGCGCGGCCTGGAACACGATCACCAGTGGGCCGGCATAGGAAATGGTGGTGGCGATTATCCCGGCGATCATGGCCGGGATAATCGATGTCTGCCGCGTCGTCATGGTCATCCGTTCAGGCCGCGAGGGCGTAGTCCGGCCGGATGCGCTGTTGACGGCGGCTCACCATATAGAGTGCGGTGGCCAGCACCGAGACGAGGCCGGGAACGGCGAAGGCGATGAAATTGAGCATCATCGGCAATTGCGCCGCCAGCAGGAGCCCGCCGAGCATGGGGCCGACGATCGCGCCTACGCGGCCCATCCCGGAAGCCCACCCGAGCCCGGTGGAGCGCACCGAAAGCGAATAGAACTCCGCGACGCTGGCATAGAGCAGGATCTGCGTGCCCGTGGTGCCCGCACCGGCGATGAAGATCAGCACATAGAGCACAGGCATCGTGCTGTTGAGACCGAGCAGGGCAATGCAGAGCGCGCCGAGGGCGAAGTAGGCCATGACCACGCGGGGCAGTCCGAACCTGTCGGCAAGGCGCCCGCCCGCGATGGCGCCGAACATGCCGCCGAAGTTGAGCGCCAGCAGGAACGAGAGGCTCGATCCCAGGCTGTACCCGGCGCTGCGCATCAGCTGCGGCAACCAGGAGCCCAGCGCGTAGACCATGAGCAGGCAGCAGAAGAAGCACAGCCACATGGAAAGCGTGCCGAGGGTCCGGCCGTGACGAAACAGTTCCGACACCGATGCACGGTCTCCGGCCGAGGCGTCCTGATAGACCAGCCTGCCGCTGCTCGCCGCATCGGGCGACAGACGCTGTAGAATGCTACGCGCTCGGTCCTGCTCCCCCTTGCGGATCAGGAAGCCGATCGATTCCGGCAGTCCGCGCAGGACCACCGGCAGCAGAACGAGCGGGACGGCAGCGGCGAAGAACATCGCCTGCCAGCCGAACAGCGGCAGCAGCCAGATGCCGAGGCCCGCCGCGAGCATGCCGCCGACCGCATAGCCGCTGAACATGAGCGCTACGAGTGTGCTGCGCATCCGCTTCGGCGCGTATTCGTTGGTGAGCGCTACGGCATTGGGCATCAGTCCGCCGCAGCCAAGGCCCGCCACGAAACGGAGCAGGCCGAAGGTGGTCGGCGTGGTCGCGAAGCCGTTGACGAAAGTTGCCGCGCTGAACAGCGTGAAGCAGATGGTGATGCATTTCTTGCGGCCGATGCGATCGCCCATCGGTCCGAACACAAGCGCACCGGTCATCATGCCGAACAGCGCCCAACTGGCCAGCGAACCGGCCTGCGGTGCTGTCAGATTCCAATGCTCCATCAATTGTGGCAGCACGACGCCATAAATAAATACGTCGTACCCATCGACGATAAGAAGAAGTGCGCAGGCGATTATTATCTTGAGGTGGAAATTACTGAAGCCCGTTTGATCGACACAGCGACCTACATCGATATCACGCATATCGACTCCCTCTCCCATTTCACATTGTGTGATTTTCAGGAAGCGTGGCCGACTTGTGCCATTTCAACAAATACCGATTGAGTCGGGTCATGATACGCGCAGGGTATGGCTTCGCGGGCGTCGCGTATCGATTGTCATGGCGGACCTGCGGCCATGCTCCATCTTCGCAATGGCGGCCGGAATGCAACATATCGGCTAAAAAAGTCTGCCTCGTTCACCATTGTGTTGCAATCGATTCTCAATAGCTGCATGCCGCGTGCAATTGGAACCTGCACCGTCACGCTGTGCAGGACATGTTTCGGGGAATTTTCATGTATCTTGCTCGCTTCGGCGTTCCCGCTCTCCTGGCTTCGACGGCCATCTGCACGGCCACCGCGCATGCGCAGTCCTCGCAGGCGGCCCCGGAAACGTCGGAGGAAATCCTCGTCTCCGCCCAGCGCCTGAACCAGACCCAGGTCAGCGGCAGCGGCAGCGTGGGCGTGCTGGGCGACAAGGCGGCCGAGGATATCCCGTTCAACTTGCGCGCCTACAACGAAGCGCTGATCCTCAACCAGCAACCCGATACGCTGGGCGAAGTGCTCGAAAACGATCCCACGATCCGCACCACTTTGGGCTTCGGGATCGCGGGGGAAGTCTTCGTCATTCGCGGGTTTGAACTTGCATCCGACGATGTCGGCTTCGACGGTCTCTACGGGATTACCCCGCGCCAGCTGGTGGCCCCGGAACTGTTCTCGTCAGTCCAGGTCATCAACGGCGCCAGCGCCTTCCTCAACGGTGCGGCTCCGGGAGGCAGTGGTATCGGCGGCAGCGTGAACCTGCTGCCGAAGAAGGCGGACCGCGACATGATCCGCGCGACCGTTGGATATACATCGGATTCGCACTTTTCCGGTGCGCTCGACGTGGCCCGGCGCTTCGGCGAGAACGGCGAATGGGGCGTTCGCGTGAACGGATCGGCGCGCCGGGGCGACGTGGCGATCAATGACGAATTCCATTCCAGCTACGCGGTCGGCGGCACGGTCGACTACGACAGCGGACCGCTCCGCGCGATGCTCAATGTGAACTACCAGCGCCTGCGCCAGTCGAACTGGCGTCCGAAAGTGGCGATCGGTTCGGTGATTCCGCGCGTGCCGAAGGCCGATGCCAATTACTCGCAGCCCTGGAGCCTGATCAAGACAACGGACTTCTTCGGCACGTTCAGCGTGGAATACGATCTCGCCGACAATGCCATGCTCTACGCGAAAGTTGGCGCGCGTGACGGCAAGGAAGACCAGACCACCGCCAGCATCACGCTTCTCGATCCGGCGACCGGTGCTGCGACCGGCAGCGGCTCTTAGAGCCCGATCCAAAAGTTGTTGAGCAATACCAGCATGTTATGATTCACGCCGTCCTTGCG
>NZ_BLJH01000080.1:0-5659 GCF_009811895.1 Novosphingobium sp. TCA1
AGCTTTCTCAACCTCGCCGCAGTGCGCCTATGGCTGAAATCTTATGTCAACGCGGCCTAGTCGGCGGTTTCTTCCTTACAGACGGAAGCCAGACAGGTCTCTATCTTACCCGGCTTCTGGTGCCTGAAGGGCCGAAAAGGGTGGTTTGGCCGTTGAAGCAGCTAGAACGTCGCTTCATCAAGGAGCATGGATATGACCGTTGTAGTCATTCTTGGGTTTGTTCTTTGCATCGCCGCCGCGCTGGTCCTCGCCTTGTGGTATAGTGCAAACAAACCAGACGTTTAGTTTGGTATCCGCAACGTCGGCGTTAGAGGGGAGAGTAGCGCCCAATGCGGTCGGCTGAACGATGCTATGTTTATGCAATTGGCAACCATTGTGCCGACCATCACAGAAAATAGGGTTTTATAGGTAAAGCCATGTTTTGGCCTTCAGGCGGTGAACATGGCTCTGATCGTTATTCTGTAGCGGTGACTGCCCGCTCACTCTGGAGCGTCCGGTTTCAAATGTGCCGCCATGAAATCGACGAAAGCCCTGAGCTTAGGGGTCACTTGCCGGCTGGCAGGCCATAAGACGTTGAACTGGTCGATCTCGCACACACTGTTCTCCAGGAGCGAGACCAGCCGACCTTCGGCGAGTTCCTGCCGGATCGCGAAGGGCGGCAGGCAGGCGATGCCATGCCCGGCGACTGCCAGGTGAACAAGCGGGTCGATCGCCGTCGCGCTCATGGTTTCGGGAAGCGCGTTGCCTTCGGTGCCCAGCGGCCAAGGGCGTAGCTTACCGGTACTGGGGGAGCGCTGGCGTAGGCAGCGATGCGATCCCAGATCGATCGGCTCGGTGGGCGTGCCATGCGCCGCGAGGTAAGCTGGGGACGCGACGATCCGCAGCCTGAAGCGGCCTGCATTTCTGCGCATGAGCCTGCTGTCGGCAGGCTGACCGGTACGCACCACGGCATCGAAGCCTTCCTCGATCACGTCGACCAGCCGGTCACTGAAATCGAGATTAAGCTGCACTTGCGGATAGGCGACCATGAAATCGGCGAGGACCGGGGTGAGCAGCATCGCCACCAGCGGCAGGCTGACACGCAGCCGCCCGCGCGGGGCGACATGGGTCTGCGCCAGTTCCTCGCGCGCGGCCTCCATCTCGGCAAAAATCCTGCGGCAGCGCTCCAGAAACATGCGCCCTTCCTCGGTGAGCGCCATGTTGCGGGTGTTGCGGTGGAACAGGCGGACCTGAAGCTGCTCCTCCAGCCGGGCGACCGCCTTGCCGATCGCCGACGCGGTCAGCCCAAGTTGCCTGCCGGCTGCCACGAAGCTGCCTGTCTCCGAGGTCTGAACGAAAGCGTTGAGCGCGACGAGTTGATCCATGTGGCGCGAATACCGGAATATTCATCCGCAGTCACCGGAACACAGGCCAGTTTTTCGCGGCCCGATCCGAGCCTAGGTCTCCGGTCATCACCACAAGGAGACCGAAATGACCGCAACCTTCAGCGCCGCTCCCATCCCGACCACCTTCATCGTCAATGTCATCCACGCGCATCCCGGCAAACAGGAAGAGGCGTTTCGCATCATCCAGGACGTGGTCCGCTATGTGGCGGCACGCAAACCGGGCTTCCTGTGGAGCAGCCTTGCCAAGAGCGACGACGGCCTTACCGTCGTCAACATCGAGGCGATCTCGGGCGCCGGCGATGTCGAGCTGTTCTTTTCGGACCCGGTGTTCCTGGAGAAATTCAACCGGCTCGATACGGTCTCGACTTACGAATTCCACACATACAGGGTCGATGATCTCGTCCTGCCGCAGGTCGCGGCATGAGCACGGCGCGCGATCGCCTGCACCGCGGGGGGCTGATAGCGCTCGGCACCGCCGGTTTCGTCACCATCCTGACCGAAGCCTTGCCCGCAGGCCTGCTGCCGCAGATCGGCGCCGATCTGCATGTCGGCGAGGCGTTCGCCGGCCAGTGGGTCAGCGTCTATGCATTGGGATCGCTCGCAGCGGCGATCCCGCTTACGAACGCGACACGCCACTGGCCCAGGCGGCAAGTCCTGCTGGCAGCGATCCTCGGTTTCGCACTGGCCAATGGCGTGACGGCCATAACCGAGAGTTTCGCAGTGTCGCTGGCCGCGCGGTTCGTCGGCGGCGTATCGGCAGGGCTGCTATGGGCATTGCTTGCAGGCTACGCGGTCCGGCTCGCCCCGCAGCGGCTGGCCGGGCGGGCGATGGCCATCGCCATGGCCGGTACGCCGGTGGCACTGTCGATCGGCATTCCGGTGGGAACCGTACTGGGCCAGTGGGCCGGCTGGCGGGTCGCATTCGCCGCGCTCAGCGGGATTGCCATCGTGCTGGCGGGCTGGATGAGATTGCGCCTGCCGGACTTTCCGGGCGAGGAAGCGACCGGTCGCCCGTCCTTGCGGGAGGTCTTCGCGCTGCCCGGCCTGCGGCCAGTGCTGCTGCTGACGCTCTGCTTCGTTCTCGCTCACAACATCCTCTACACATACATCGCGCCTCTGCTCGCGGGCGCAGGACTGGCGGGGCAGACGGACCGGGTGCTGCTCACTTTCGGTATCGCCGGACTGGCCAGCATTGCCGTGACGGGCGCGCTGATCGACAGGCACCTGCGGCTGATGACCGGGCTGGGCATTCTGCTTTTCGTGGGTGCCGCGGTCTTGCTCGGCATGAGCGCAACCGCGCTTGCCATCTACGCGGCAGTATTGGCGTGGGGGTTGGGCTTCGGCGGAGCAGCCACTTTGTTCCAGACCGCGTCGGCCCGCGCTGCCGGCAATGCTGCCGATGTTGCGCAGGCGATGATCGTCACCGCATGGAACCTGGCGATCGCCGGAGGCGCGTTTATGGGCGGCGCCTTGCTCGATCGGCTCGGGGTGACGGCGTTGCCATGGTCCGCGTTCGCACTTCTCCTCGTCGCTGGCGCGGCGATGCCGAAAGGACGGCGCCGCGCCCCGTCCACATGATCTGCCTTCGACGCGCAACGGAGCTCATCGGAAAGTATAGCCACCGTCGCAGAACAGGGTGCTGCCGGTCATGTTGCCGTTGTCGAGGAGGAACAGCGCGGCATGCGCCTGTTCCAGGACATGCGCCGGTCGCTGGACGACGCAAAGCCGGCCCCAGAGATCGTAGGCGCTCTCGCGCTGCTCTTCGGGCCGGTCACGCCAGAGTTCGCTGTCGGTCGTACCCGGTGAGAGGCAATTGACCCGGATCGGCGCGAGTTCGATCGCCAGCCCTCGTGCCAGTCCTTCGACTGCCGCGTTGCACGCCGCATAGGCGGGCGCGCCGATCGGACGCGCCGACGCCGCGCCAGACATCAGCACGACACCGGCATCCGTGCGCAAGTACGGCAGCGCCTCGAAGACGGTCCAGTGCTGGCTCCAGAACTTGGCGGCGAACAGTGCCTCGCTGGTTTCCGGATCGCCGTTGCGAAAGGCGCCGGTGCGATAGCTTGCAGCGGAGATGAACGGGCCGGAGAGTTGCTGCTGACCCGCTGCGAAGAACTCGGCAATCGAGGCCCGGTCGGTAGTATCGACCGTACGGCCGATGGCACCGCTTCCCAATCGCTCGATGGCCGCTTCGAGCTTTCCGGGAGACCGCGCTCCGATCCGCACGCGATCGCCGCGTGCGACCAGAGCCTGCGCAAGGGCAAATCCGATGCCCGACGAGCCGCCGATGATGGCGTAAGTTCTCTCACTCATGGACACGACGCTATTGATGACGATAAGAGCCGTAAAATGAATAGATTTCCCTCCATTCACGAATTGAATTCCTGACGATGTCCTCTCGACATCCGTCCGGAGACGAGATGGGCGTGTTCCTCGATGTCTGCGCGGCCGGAAGTTTCGCCGCAGCGGCAGTGCGGCTGGGACTGACACCATCTGCGGTCGCCAAGGCCGTCGGCCGGCTTGAGCAACGGCTTGGGGTGCGGCTCTTTCACCGCACGACACGGCGCCTCGCTCTTACAGCAGAAGCCGTTGCTTATCGTGAGGTCTGCAGCGCGGCGCGGCAAAGGATCGAACGGGTAGAGATGGAACTGGCCCTGATGGTGTCGGAACCTGCAGGAAACCTGCGGATCAGCCTGCCGCCTTTGCTGGGCACGCATGTGATTGCGCCTGCGCTTTACAGACTTTGCGATACCTGGCCCCGTCTACGCCTCGAAATCTCGACATCGACCGTCTGGGCGGAGTTGGCCGAAGACAATATCGATCTCGCCGTGCGGATCGGCGAATTGCCGGAGCTTCCGGGGCTGATGGCTCGTCGGCTTGGTACGCAGCGGATCGTGCTGTGCGGTTCTGCGGAATATTTCGCCTCACGCGCAGTTCCGCAGACAGCGCAGGATCTGGCCGGACACAGCCTGCTCGCCGCTGCGCGGGACGGACGAGTGGCGCCGTGGCATTTTCACAGCCCGGGCGGGGAACTCATCGTGATGGAACCGGAACCGAAGTTGGTGCTGGATGGGAGTCTTCTGACGCTCTCGGCGATCCGAGCCGGGCAGGGGATAGGGCTTGTACCTTATTGGCTTGCCCGTGACGCGATTTTGGATGGAAGTCTCGTCCCCATCCTTGAAGAACTGGTGACCGGCCATTTGCCGATCAATGCCCTCTGGATCGCTTCTCCGATGATCGTGCCGCGTCTGCGGGTGGCGATAGACGCCGTCGTCGAAGCCGCCCACGAGGCAGCCGAACATTGCATCGAACTCGATGCTCAAGCGATTGCCATTGTCCGAAGTGGCGGTCATGCCGCTTCGTCAACGGGTTTGGCCATCTGAAGATCGCCTCACAGCCCCAACGGGCGGAGCGGATTGCCCACCAGTCCACTCACCATCGATGCCTGTATGGCAGTGGCCGGCCACAGCTTCGACAGAGGGCCGACGAGACGGTCGCGGACTAACGGCAGCAGCAGACTGTCGGATTGATAGACAGGGGTGAACAGCGCAGTAAGCCATTGATACGTTAGAACGTGGCGACGGCGCAGCCGGATGCCGTGCCGAACGCCCTCGTCGATCGTTTCCGCGTGCTCCAGACCACGCGCGAGCGCCCAGGCATCGAGCAGCGCCATGTTGGCGCCTTGCCCCAGTTGCGGACTGGCGGAATGCCATGCATCGCCGATATGGACCAGCGCCGGCTCCGCAGGCGAGTTCAGCGTGCGATGCGCATAGCGCGCGAAAGTCAGTTGATCCGGATCGGCGATCTGGTCGAGCAGCGCAGCGCAATCAGGCCAGAGCGCGGCGACCCGCGCCTTCCAAGCGGGAAGTCCAACGGCGCGCCAGTCGTCCAGCCGATCCGCCCGGAGCGACCAGAAGAACGCGGCTTTGGGCACAGTCTCGCCCGGTGGGGTTCCGATGGGCAAAACGCCCGCCATGATGCTCGCACGGTCGTAACGCTGGGCAAGGGCGTGGGAATCAAATCCGGCATCCTGAGGCAAGTCCAGGCTGGCCCACAGTGCTCCGTAGGCCAGTTCCCGGCCTGTCGGTGGAGCAAGCGGAGTCCGCGTGCCCAGGGCATCGACGACGAGATCGTAGGGACCGCTCTTCTGTCCATCGGAAAAGCGCAATGTGCGTTTGTTCCCCAGCTGCGTACTCGCGGTCAAGGTGCGTCCGGAGAGATACCATGGGCGCGGGACGGTGCCGGCGATGATAGGATCAGCCCCTCGCAGATCG
>NZ_BLJH01000081.1:0-5447 GCF_009811895.1 Novosphingobium sp. TCA1
TTTCTATGAAGGATGTTTTCCGTTCTGGTGATTCGTCTAAGAAGTTTAAGATTGCTGAGGGTCAGTGGTATCGTTATGCGCCTTCGTATGTTTCTCCTGCTTATCACCTTCTTGAAGGCTTCCCATTCATTCAGGAACCGCCTTCTGGTGATTTGCAAGAACGCGTACTTATTCGCCACCATGATTATGACCAGTGTTTCCAGTCCGTTCAGTTGTTGCAGTGGAATAGTCAGGTTAAATTTAATGTGACCGTTTATCGCAATCTGCCGACCACTCGCGATTCAATCATGACTTCGTGATAAAAGATTGAGTGTGAGGTTATAACGCCGAAGCGGTAAAAATTTTAATTTTTGCCGCTGAGGGGTTGACCAAGCGAAGCGCGGTAGGTTTTCTGCTTAGGAGTTTAATCATGTTTCAGACTTTTATTTCTCGCCATAATTCAAACTTTTTTTCTGATAAGCTGGTTCTCACTTCTGTTACTCCAGCTTCTTCGGCACCTGTTTTACAGACACCTAAAGCTACATCGTCAACGTTATATTTTGATAGTTTGACGGTTAATGCTGGTAATGGTGGTTTTCTTCATTGCATTCAGATGGATACATCTGTCAACGCCGCTAATCAGGTTGTTTCTGTTGGTGCTGATATTGCTTTTGATGCCGACCCTAAATTTTTTGCCTGTTTGGTTCGCTTTGAGTCTTCTTCGGTTCCGACTACCCTCCCGACTGCCTATGATGTTTATCCTTTGGATGGTCGCCATGATGGTGGTTATTATACCGTCAAGGACTGTGTGACTATTGACGTCCTTCCCCGTACGCCGGGCAATAATGTTTATGTTGGTTTCATGGTTTGGTCTAACTTTACCGCTACTAAATGCCGCGGATTGGTTTCGCTGAATCAGGTTATTAAAGAGATTATTTGTCTCCAGCCACTTAAGTGAGGTGATTTATGTTTGGTGCTATTGCTGGCGGTATTGCTTCTGCTCTTGCTGGTGGCGCCATGTCTAAATTGTTTGGAGGCGGTCAAAAAGCCGCCTCCGGTGGCATTCAAGGTGATGTGCTTGCTACCGATAACAATACTGTAGGCATGGGTGATGCTGGTATTAAATCTGCCATTCAAGGCTCTAATGTTCCTAACCCTGATGAGGCCGTCCCTAGTTTTGTTTCTGGTGCTATGGCTAAAGCTGGTAAAGGACTTCTTGAAGGTACGTTGCAGGCTGGCACTTCTGCCGTTTCTGATAAGTTGCTTGATTTGGTTGGACTTGGTGGCAAGTCTGCCGCTGATAAAGGAAAGGATACTCGTGATTATCTTGCTGCTGCATTTCCTGAGCTTAATGCTTGGGAGCGTGCTGGTGCTGATGCTTCCTCTGCTGGTATGGTTGACGCCGGATTTGAGAATCAAAAAGAGCTTACTAAAATGCAACTGGACAATCAGAAAGAGATTGCCGAGATGCAAAATGAGACTCAAAAAGAGATTGCTGGCATTCAGTCGGCGACTTCACGCCAGAATACGAAAGACCAGGTATATGCACAAAATGAGATGCTTGCTTATCAACAGAAGGAGTCTACTGCTCGCGTTGCGTCTATTATGGAAAACACCAATCTTTCCAAGCAACAGCAGGTTTCCGAGATTATGCGCCAAATGCTTACTCAAGCTCAAACGGCTGGTCAGTATTTTACCAATGACCAAATCAAAGAAATGACTCGCAAGGTTAGTGCTGAGGTTGACTTAGTTCATCAGCAAACGCAGAATCAGCGGTATGGCTCTTCTCATATTGGCGCTACTGCAAAGGATATTTCTAATGTCGTCACTGATGCTGCTTCTGGTGTGGTTGATATTTTTCATGGTATTGATAAAGCTGTTGCCGATACTTGGAACAATTTCTGGAAAGACGGTAAAGCTGATGGTATTGGCTCTAATTTGTCTAGGAAATAACCGTCAGGATTGACACCCTCCCAATTGTATGTTTTCATGCCTCCAAATCTTGGAGGCTTTTTTATGGTTCGTTCTTATTACCCTTCTGAATGTCACGCTGATTATTTTGACTTTGAGCGTATCGAGGCTCTTAAACCTGCTATTGAGGCTTGTGGCATTTCTACTCTTTCTCAATCCCCAATGCTTGGCTTCCATAAGCAGATGGATAACCGCATCAAGCTCTTGGAAGAGATTCTGTCTTTTCGTATGCAGGGCGTTGAGTTCGATAATGGTGATATGTATGTTGACGGCCATAAGGCTGCTTCTGACGTTCGTGATGAGTTTGTATCTGTTACTGAGAAGTTAATGGATGAATTGGCACAATGCTACAATGTGCTCCCCCAACTTGATATTAATAACACTATAGACCACCGCCCCGAAGGGGACGAAAAATGGTTTTTAGAGAACGAGAAGACGGTTACGCAGTTTTGCCGCAAGCTGGCTGCTGAACGCCCTCTTAAGGATATTCGCGATGAGTATAATTACCCCAAAAAGAAAGGTATTAAGGATGAGTGTTCAAGATTGCTGGAGGCCTCCACTATGAAATCGCGTAGAGGCTTTGCTATTCAGCGTTTGATGAATGCAATGCGACAGGCTCATGCTGATGGTTGGTTTATCGTTTTTGACACTCTCACGTTGGCTGACGACCGATTAGAGGCGTTTTATGATAATCCCAATGCTTTGCGTGACTATTTTCGTGATATTGGTCGTATGGTTCTTGCTGCCGAGGGTCGCAAGGCTAATGATTCACACGCCGACTGCTATCAGTATTTTTGTGTGCCTGAGTATGGTACAGCTAATGGCCGTCTTCATTTCCATGCGGTGCACTTTATGCGGACACTTCCTACAGGTAGCGTTGACCCTAATTTTGGTCGTCGGGTACGCAATCGCCGCCAGTTAAATAGCTTGCAAAATACGTGGCCTTATGGTTACAGTATGCCCATCGCAGTTCGCTACACGCAGGACGCTTTTTCACGTTCTGGTTGGTTGTGGCCTGTTGATGCTAAAGGTGAGCCGCTTAAAGCTACCAGTTATATGGCTGTTGGTTTCTATGTGGCTAAATACGTTAACAAAAAGTCAGATATGGACCTTGCTGCTAAAGGTCTAGGAGCTAAAGAATGGAACAACTCACTAAAAACCAAGCTGTCGCTACTTCCCAAGAAGCTGTTCAGAATCAGAATGAGCCGCAACTTCGGGATGAAAATGCTCACAATGACAAATCTGTCCACGGAGTGCTTAATCCAACTTACCAAGCTGGGTTACGACGCGACGCCGTTCAACCAGATATTGAAGCAGAACGCAAAAAGAGAGATGAGATTGAGGCTGGGAAAAGTTACTGTAGCCGACGTTTTGGCGGCGCAACCTGTGACGACAAATCTGCTCAAATTTATGCGCGCTTCGATAAAAATGATTGGCGTATCCAACCTGCAGAGTTTTATCGCTTCCATGACGCAGAAGTTAACACTTTCGGATATTTCTGATGAGTCGAAAAATTATCTTGATAAAGCAGGAATTACTACTGCTTGTTTACGAATTAAATCGAAGTGGACTGCTGGCGGAAAATGAGAAAATTCGACCTATCCTTGCGCAGCTCGAGAAGCTCTTACTTTGCGACCTTTCGCCATCAACTAACGATTCTGTCAAAAACTGACGCGTTGGATGAGGAGAAGTGGCTTAATATGCTTGGCACGTTCGTCAAGGACTGGTTTAGATATGAGTCACATTTTGTTCATGGTAGAGATTCTCTTGTTGACATTTTAAAAGAGCGTGGATTACTATCTGAGTCCGATGCTGTTCAACCACTAATAGGTAAGAAATCATGAGTCAAGTTACTGAACAATCCGTACGTTTCCAGACCGCTTTGGCCTCTATTAAGCTCATTCAGGCTTCTGCCGTTTTGGATTTAACCGAAGATGATTTCGATTTTCTGACGAGTAACAAAGTTTGGATTGCTACTGACCGCTCTCGTGCTCGTCGCTGCGTTGAGGCTTGCGTTTATGGTACGCTGGACTTTGTAGGATACCCTCGCTTTCCTGCTCCTGTTGAGTTTATTGCTGCCGTCATTGCTTATTATGTTCATCCCGTCAACATTCAAACGGCCTGTCTCATCATGGAAGGCGCTGAATTTACGGAAAACATTATTAATGGCGTCGAGCGTCCGGTTAAAGCCGCTGAATTGTTCGCGTTTACCTTGCGTGTACGCGCAGGAAACACTGACGTTCTTACTGACGCAGAAGAAAACGTGCGTCAAAAATTACGTGCAGAAGGAGTGATGTAATGTCTAAAGGTAAAAAACGTTCTGGCGCTCGCCCTGGTCGTCCGCAGCCGTTGCGAGGTACTAAAGGCAAGCGTAAAGGCGCTCGTCTTTGGTATGTAGGTGGTCAACAATTTTAATTGCAGGGGCTTCGGCCCCTTACTTGAGGATAAATTATGTCTAATATTCAAACTGGCGCCGAGCGTATGCCGCATGACCTTTCCCATCTTGGCTTCCTTGCTGGTCAGATTGGTCGTCTTATTACCATTTCAACTACTCCGGTTATCGCTGGCGACTCCTTCGAGATGGACGCCGTTGGCGCTCTCCGTCTTTCTCCATTGCGTCGTGGCCTTGCTATTGACTCTACTGTAGACATTTTTACTTTTTATGTCCCTCATCGTCACGTTTATGGTGAACAGTGGATTAAGTTCATGAAGGATGGTGTTAATGCCACTCCTCTCCCGACTGTTAACACTACTGGTTATATTGACCATGCCGCTTTTCTTGGCACGATTAACCCTGATACCAATAAAATCCCTAAGCATTTGTTTCAGGGTTATTTGAATATCTATAACAACTATTTTAAAGCGCCGTGGATGCCTGACCGTACCGAGGCTAACCCTAATGAGCTTAATCAAGATGATGCTCGTTATGGTTTCCGTTGCTGCCATCTCAAAAACATTTGGACTGCTCCGCTTCCTCCTGAGACTGAGCTTTCTCGCCAAATGACGACTTCTACCACATCTATTGACATTATGGGTCTGCAAGCTGCTTATGCTAATTTGCATACTGACCAAGAACGTGATTACTTCATGCAGCGTTACCATGATGTTATTTCTTCATTTGGAGGTAAAACCTCTTATGACGCTGACAACCGTCCTTTACTTGTCATGCGCTCTAATCTCTGGGCATCTGGCTATGATGTTGATGGAACTGACCAAACGTCGTTAGGCCAGTTTTCTGGTCGTGTTCAACAGACCTATAAACATTCTGTGCCGCGTTTCTTTGTTCCTGAGCATGGCACTATGTTTACTCTTGCGCTTGTTCGTTTTCCGCCTACTGCGACTAAAGAGATTCAGTACCTTAACGCTAAAGGTGCTTTGACTTATACCGATATTGCTGGCGACCCTGTTTTGTATGGCAACTTGCCGCCGCGTGAAATTTCTATGAAGGATGTTTTCCGTTCTGGTGATTCGTCTAAGAAGTTTAAGATTGCTGAGGG
>NZ_BLJH01000082.1:0-5266 GCF_009811895.1 Novosphingobium sp. TCA1
ACCGAAAGGTGGGGTCAATATTGGGCGCCGATAGGGGGTCAGTTTTGCGCGCCGGTTGACAGCATCGTCGTGACTGGCTCGATCTGGGCGGAGCACTATTGCGGCAATTCCAGACTGGTCAGTCGACTGCTCCCGATATCATCCGAAGCTTGGTTTCCAGCGGCCGCCTAACGGAGGAAGAGGGTGGCACACTGGCGTCAGGCACCTCCATATCCGCCCAAGGCATGCAGTGCTCGGATCCAACAAAGCCGGATGCCCATATCGACCCATCCCACCGACACGGAGAGATGTGCACTGTGCAGAATTGCTATGATGGGTGCAGTCGGGCTTACCCCACATTTGATACAGCAATCTATGTGGCGCGAGAAATATCCCGGCTTGAGCAGCTCAAATCCTCGATTGATATCATTGCATGGACTGAAAGCGACTATGGGGAGCGGCTCGAGGCAGCCGAAGAAATTTTCAGGCAGTACGCGCCCAAGGTGCAAGCTGATGCCATCAAGGCAGTAAAGGCGCGCCCGCCTCGGCCAATGTTTGGCACCGCCTCCGTAGGCGCCCGAAGGCTAGCTAATCGAGGGATCGTAGCATGAAGATCGACCTCTTTCTGGACTATTGCCATGAGGTATTCCTTCAGGAGGAGGCATTAGCGCTCGATAGACTATCGGACGCAAATCTGGCTATCCCAGAAAACGCAATCATCACCCTACCGACTGCTACACACCCCGGCAGCAAAATGAGCGACGATGATTGGCTGTGGCCAGAAGAATTGATGCCACATCTTCAACCATCCCAACGCAGCATTTGTCATCGCCTACCCTGCGACCTGAGAGCGCTGGGAGGCGATGGACTGCTAAACACGATCAAGCGCTTTCTTGTGCTATCGATGGTGGCGCCGATCAAGAACCCTATTCGCTTGCCTGGACTGAAAGCGAGACAGAGCGTTCTGAACGAGTTTGCTGGCGATATGATTGCTCGTGGAAAGTTTTCTTTTGCGTCACTCAGCGCCACTGATTGGGATGAATTGCTCGATGCAGCGTCGAAGGGGCGTAAAAAGCATACCACTAGACTATTGACGCACCTGCAAGGGCTCGCTGAATATGGGCGCCGAGGCTTCATTGCTGACTACCCTGGACAGTCTCTTCCATCGGCAGGCAATAGTGGAGGCGACGCCTTTATCGCCGATGATATTTCTGATGCCTTCGATGATCACGAGAATTACTCCAATGAAATCGAAGCTCCTCCCAGTGATGTAACATACCTCCCTTTATCTGACAGATACGTCACGGAAATGGGTCGTCGGTGCTACTTCTACCTGAATGAAATCGGTCCCAATCTCGCCACCATTTTCGAAAATCATCCAGATATGGAAGAAAATCGCGCAGAATGGTTTCCTCGCGGACGAAAAGGTGCGCCGAAACCCCAGACTGTACGATTAGCGCGCACCGAGGCGTGGAAACAGAAGCTCGCGGACTTCAAATGGACTAAATCTGATGGGTCGCCGCTCACTGAAATACCATTTACTTGCGATTGTCTAGTGTTCCCGCCGACAAAATGGGACGAGCTTGAACGTCTGATCAGCCGGCACGTTGACTCAATTTTACACATTCTTCTATTGCTGTCCGGAGGACGGAAGAGCGAAGTCCTTTCGCTCAAGCGCTCGGTCGTTTTAAGGGAAGCTGGCACGGTGGACGAGTTTGGCATCGTCGAAGGCCGGACGATGAAACCGTCTCGGACCTCCCTCGGCGATAAACGGAATTGGCCTATACCCGCGCAGGTCGTCGGCTGGCTCAAAACTCAGGCAAAATTGGCGGAAGTGCTAGGGCCGCGTGACAGCGACGGTTTCTGGTGGAGCATGAGCGGAACGAGTGCTGGCGTGGCCCGCATCAGCCCCCACTATCGTTGTACCCAGTTCGCAGAGCGACACGGCCTAGCCCACCTTAACGATGGTACAGCACATCCGCATCGGTACCGAAAAACGATAGCCCGACTCGCCTTGCTGGCTCTCACCGGCGCTCCTATGCTGGTCATGGAAATGTTCGGTCACTCCGACATTATGACGACCATGCGCTATCTGTTGGCGGACCCGGGTATTCTCGCGGACTTGCGTGAAATGCTCGGCGAGCGTCGAGTCGAAGTCGCCCTCAACATTGTCGAGGATCTCGACCGGAGTGCCGGACCTGCATCGGCCACCCTCCGGTCCCAACGAGACCGCTTCTTTGACGAGCTGAACATCCCTTTCAACGAACGGGCCCAACGCGTTACCCTCATGCAGTTCGTGACCGCGAAGCTGCTGGATGGCGCAATGGACATTAAGATTATCTATCCTGGCGTTGTTTGCATTCGAGCATTGGAGCAGACGGGTCTTTGCGCAGTTGGCGGTCGCCAGATCGATCCCGCAGCATGCCAATCCAAGTGCCGCTTTCGCTTGGACCTGTCGCTCCGGATCGACGAGGTCTACGAGACTATTGAGGACCTGTTCGACCACTACCACGAGGCCATCGTGGACAAACTCGATTTGCCGCGGAAATTCTTCGCTGCTCAGATCCTCGATCAAGTTGAAATTTTTCCTGAAATCAAGGATCACTATCGCAATGATGATCGCTTCCTTGCCCTGATCAGCAAAGCCGCATGAGCGAACCAGAACTGTCTTTGCAGCAGGCCAATGCGGCGGCGCAACGCGAGAAAATTAGGCGGAAGCTCTCCGCGACGATCGTCCAGATTCGGCGCGAAATTAGAGGGACGGCGGACGCATTGACAGGGCGCTGCCGCTACATTGTCGATCGAGGTGATGGGCCGAAGCAGTTCAAACTATCTAGGCGTGAGGTACTTCGTCGCGCCGACGTAGACAAAAACACTCTCAACAGGCCGTATCACAAGAAATCCCTTCGCGCCGTCGATCGCTTGGTCTCATGGGCAGCAGAAAGGTGTGCAGATCGTGCAAGACCAGCCCCGGTTGCTCACGATGATACGGGAGAAGCCACGGCCGCACAGGAGAAGCCACTTTCATTTGCCAAAAGGGCATTTGCCGAGCGCGATGATATTGCGGAGAAATTTGCCGCGAATGAATATAAGCTCATTCAGGCCGAACGTGATCTCCGAATCTGTCAGATCGAACTGCAATCTGAGAGGGATAAGAACCAGCGCTTGATCGATGAAGTAATTGATCTCAAGCGGGTCATCATCAGCCTGCGCCCAGTCGAGCAGGATAACGTGGTGGATTTCCCTTCGGGCGCGAATAAGTAATGAATTTCGGAGGTTCCGATGCCGCCGTGCATTCTCGCTTTTCTCCGGGAGATCGTCGAGTGACCGTATTGTCCACGTGCCTTTGGTTGCAAATGCGAGATCAGTTCAAAACACCGAAAAACCCATTTTTCTCATTATAGGACAGTCAATTAAATGACAGTCGATGCCAGATTCGGCATTTATAGGCCCTTCTTCGGCAATGGGATTTATATCTATGACTGATCTAATTCAAGTTGTTACGGCGGTTGATGATCCTGCCCTCAACAGAAGTATCGAGATGACTTTGCATTCTGCGGGTTTCAGAACCACAATCGTGCAAGCCCAGGATCGAGCAATGGTGGCGGATGCTGGAGCTGAGATGCTTGATCAAATTCGCGACAACCTCATCAATCCCACTCAAGTGTTCATCCTTCCGCCGAATATTGTGGACCGGATGCATATAAGGGATAGCTTACTCGGAGCATTGGGTCGAGACGCTTCTGATCCGCGTGAGTATGGAGGATATCCGCCAGTCATAATTGTTACCGGCCCGATGATAACTTTGGCCTTACGGCCGAATATATTCTCCATTTCCGAGTTCAACGATTTGAGCACAGATCAGCTGTCTGTTCTCTTCCATTTCGAGGATAGCGTTCATTAAAGCAGACGCCAGAGCGATCTAACCTGGTAAAAAGAACGACGGACGAGAGCCGTCGTCCTTTCATTTTCCGCCCAATTTAATGTCGTGTTCTGCTGATCGCTCTACGCCAACTGCGCGCGTCCGCTCATCTATCCGGTCCAGCATAGCGCGTTTGCGGGGCGTGCGTCGTAAACCCGTGTTACGCATCTGTTTTGCGCGTTCGGGCGTGTCGATGATACCGAGCGTGGTCTTCCGGGCTCGAATGCCGGCCAGAAGGTCGGAGAGGGTGATAATCATTCTGCTCCTTTCTTCGACTTTACATCATTGAGAAGCTTACCGCATGTCGCTCACGGCAGGTGATTCAGTCGATGGACTTCGGGAATGTATCTGGCTTCATTCCGGTGAGGAGCTCGTCCAAGTCATAGGACCGCCCCGCTAGTCAATGACGACGCGCCCTTGCGCATTGCGAATTTGATCGAGCACCCTCTTTACAAGCGCCCAAGGTCCATCGCTGCGAGCATGCGAACGTACCTGCGTGCGAAGATCGAATGCTGCCACCTGCAATCGCGGCGTGTCTCGCTGAATAATATGGGCGGAATAGCCGCTCACCTGCGATAGACCGCTCTCATTGACGACTTCCATGCGCCCGATTTCAAACGCACTGGCTTCATGGCCTCCCGGCCATATTTCGACTTTCACGACAAGCATCTGATCTCCTGCTCAGTCGAGCGTGATATCCTCCCGCGTGCCTCTCTCGCGGAGACGATAGCGGGTGTTCTGAGTACGTATCAGCCCGCGCGGCACAATAAGGCGCATCGGTGTTCGGAGAGCCGAGGTGATGACCCATTTGCCATCAGGGTAGCGCTGGCGTTGATCATTGAAGATTCTCCCCGCCAAGCGCAGTTCCTTGCGGGCCGGATCAAACGTTCTCATACTGGTGACGAGCAGCCATTCAGCGAGGTCAGCATCAGGGGGAACCGGCGACCGAGGCTGTACTTTTGGCATCAGTCATCTCGCCCCCAAAACATCGCAAAGCCGTCATGATCGAGTTCGTCCGGCCGATCTCGCAGTTGCAAATGCTTCGGCAGTGCAAAGGTCGAAGGTATCCCTCGCTCAAGGATCTCTTCCGCAGGAATGGACAAGCTGACGATCCGGGCATCAGCATTTATGATCTGCGTTCGGACCTCGCCCCGCCACGCACGAAGGTTGAGCGAAACCTCGTCAATCTGAGTGATCCCCTCCCGCTCGAGGAACTCCATTAAAGGGCCAGTGATCTGCTCGAGGCTGCTGGGGCTAAGCTTGCCGTTAAATTTCAAGTGCATTGGGTCACCCCTCTGTTTCGACGGTTGCGTCCGTCAATGTGGTGTAAATTCGGGTGTGGCCATCGGGCTGCATTTTCAGGCG
>NZ_BLJH01000083.1:0-5183 GCF_009811895.1 Novosphingobium sp. TCA1
TCTGCAAAACCCCCGGAATCACACGAACCTCAGCCGCTCAACCCCTTTCGAAACGGCCTCTTAGATAAGAAGCTTATCGCGGTGTGCCCCGATTTGTATGGACACGAACAAATGGATGCGGCTGGTATCGCTCGCACCTTAACCCACGGAAATCCCGATCATGCCATCGACTCAGAAATAATTTGGCATGTCATATATTTTGAGGGAACGGATAAATTGAGGGCTGTTCTTAAGCGTTTCGGCCTCTTCGATTGGCCTGCGATCCATCAACCTTTGAGTAAAGAATTATTCCAACATCTCGATTAAGGTTTCTACAAGACACCTAGCAATGGCTCCTGAGGTAGAGTTCAGCGATGACTGTTATAATCTCATTGTCTCCGAAACCTGATCGTCCCAAACCCACCCATATCGACCTCTCCGCCCGCTCAGCCTGAGCCTGTCGAAGGCCCCGAGGCGAGGCGCTGCGGGCCGGTTTGCTGATGTTCTGGCGTTGCGGGCGGGCTTCGACAGGCTCAGCCTGAGCGGCGTGGGGTAAAGGCCCGGCAAAGGTTGATCCTCCTCCCATCCAAACACCTCGTCACCCTGAACTTGTTTCAGGGTCCATCAAGTCGATGGCGCAGGTCTTCGATCAGCAAGCCGAGATGGCGGTTTGCGGTATGACGTGTCCGCACCAACTGCCCGATGGATCCTGAAACAAGTTCAGGATGACGAAGCTTGTCGGGGCGGGTTCTCTTTGCACCCAAAGCTGATCTCCCCAACTGCTCAGCCTGAGCCTGTCGAAGGCCGCGAGGCGTGGCGCTGCGGGCTGGTTGCCTGATGCTCTGGCGTTGCGGGCGGGCTTCGACAAGCTCAGCCTGAGCGGGGTGGGGGTAAGGCCCGGTAGAGGTTGATCCGCGATCTACCCGAAAGCGGAAAGTACATGCGGGGTGGAATGTCCTCAACAAACATTCAAACAGAAAAACCGCCGACTGGAGCCCTCCCGCCGACGGTTTTTCCTGACGCATCGGTATTCGACGCAGAAGTGCGCTAGCCTTACTTGCCGCGGGCGGCTACGATCGCGATCGCGGTGGGCTGGGCCATGGCCAGCTGACCCGGATCGGTCCGCGCCGCCATGCGTGTCGCCAGAAGCTCGTCGCGTGCGGCGAAGGCCCGGTCGCGCGAGGCGTCGCGGCAGTCGTGCATGTCGGCCAGTTCGTCGAGCCGGTTATTGTAGACCTGCCCGCAGACGGCCCGAACCGCGATTTCCAGACGGTTGTTGAGGGCGTCGATACCCGCCTGCGAATCCAGGTTGAGGTCGGCGTAGCGAACTTCACGATGCGGCACGTCCCGCAGCGATCCATCCTTGACGACGACGTCCGCCAGGGCGGAAGTCGCCAACCCCACGGTTGCTGTTGCGATCATGCCGATCGCGGCGAAAGCGGTGTGAATCCTGGTCATCTGCATTCTCCTGTTGCTCAAGAGTGCAGCCCTCACCGGCGCAAGCCCCCACGGCTCGCGTCGGGCGAACTGCATAGCGACCTCAATGGATGAAAGAAGTCGTTCCCAAACAACGGTAACGTCGTGGGGTATCTGTCGACTCCAACATGTATATACTTAAATGAGGCCCCCTCGATCCCGCCCTGGCTTTCTGGCAATGTCTGGACATTTACTGTTATAGTAAAGCAGTCATGCAGCAAAAGGTGAGTCGGTATTATTAATGGGCCATGTCTCTATTGCTCATAACCGTGTCTTGTTCAAGTCATCCTGACGGGTGCATCGTCGAACGACATAGTTTGGCCGACGGACGACATCGAAAGGTTCCAGGTGTGTTTGAAAATTCGCCGAAGGCGAATTTTGGCGGCACCGGCCCGCTCCCCCACCCGACCTCCCACTCAGTGTATCCTTGATGGGAGGTCGGCCCCCTCAGCGAAAAGGTCCCCCGGACCTTTTCGTGTTCTTCGGGACGGGAGCGGGCCGGTGCCGCTCAAAAATGCCCGTCCGGGCATTTTTCAAACGTATCCCGGCGTTGCAATTCCAGCACGCGCACCCACATGGGCGTCGCTTTCCCGGCGGCGAAAAGCGCTGCCGATACGGCGCGAGGCGCGGCTTGCGCTTTGCGAACAAATCTGGAACACACCGCTTCATGAGTCTCTCCCACATCACCGTCCGCGGCGCCCGTGAGCACAATCTCAAGGGTTTCGACATCGAACTCCCGCGTGAGAAGCTGATCGTCATCACCGGCCTGTCGGGCTCGGGGAAGTCCAGCCTCGCGTTCGACACGATCTATGCCGAGGGCCAGCGCCGCTATGTGGAGAGCCTCTCCGCCTATGCGCGCCAGTTCCTGGAGATGATGCAGAAGCCGGACGTCGAGCATATCGACGGCCTCAGCCCCGCGATCTCGATCGAGCAGAAGACCACCAGCCGCAACCCGCGCTCCACGGTGGCCACCGTGACGGAGATCTGGGACTACATGCGCCTGCTCTGGGCGCGCGTGGGCATTCCTTACTCGCCCGCCACCGGCCTGCCGATCGAGGCGCAGACCGTGTCCAACATGGTCGACCGGGTGATGGAACTGCCCGAAGGCACCCGCGCCTACCTGCTCGCGCCGGTCGTGCGCGGCCGCAAGGGCGAATACCGCAAGGAACTGGCCGAGTGGCAGAAGGCGGGCTACACCCGCGTGCGCATCGACGGCGAACTCTACGCCATCGAGGACGCCCCCGCGCTCGACAAGAAGTACAAGCACGACATCGAAGTCGTGGTGGACCGTATCGCGGTCAAGGACGGCATCCAGACCCGCCTTGCCGACAGCTTCGAGCAGGCGCTCAAGCTGGCCGAGGGGCTGGCCTATATCGATCTTGCCGATGGCGTAGTGCCGGGCCGCGAGGAAGAGGGCAAAGGCAAGAAGAACCTCAAGGGCACCGGCCTGCCGCCCAACCGCATCGTCTTCTCCGAAAAGTTCGCCTGCCCGGTCAGCGGCTTCACCATCGAGGAGATCGAGCCGCGCCTGTTCTCGTTCAACGCCCCGCAGGGTGCCTGCCCGGCCTGCGACGGACTGGGCGAGAAGCTGCTGTTCGACCCGCAGCTGGTGGTCCCGAACGAGCATCTCAGCCTCAAGCAGGGCGCCATCGTGCCCTGGGCCAAGTCCAACCCGCCTTCGCCGTATTACATGCAGGTGCTCTCCAGCCTGGCCGGGCATTTCGGGTTCGACCTCACCACGCCGTGGGACGCGCTCTCGCCCGAGGTGAAGATCGTCATCCTCTACGGCACCGGTGGCAAGGCCGTGCCGCTGACGTTCAAGGACGGCAAGAAGGAATACACGGTCAACAAGCCGTTCGAGGGCGTGATCGGCAACCTCAACCGCCGCATGATCCAGACCGACTCCGCCTGGATGCGCGAGGAGCTGTCCAAGTTCCAGACCGCGCAGCCCTGCGAGACTTGCGAGGGCAAGCGCCTCAAGCCCGAGGCGCTCTCGGTGAAGATCGCCGGTAGCGACATCGCCGATGCCGCGCGTCTCTCGGTGTCGGACGGCTTCGCGTGGTTCGGGGAACTTGAGGGCAAGCTGACCAGCCAGCAGCAGCAGATCGCCAAGGCCATCCTCAAGGAAATCAACGAGCGCCTCGGCTTCCTCAACAACGTCGGGCTGGACTACCTCAACCTCGACCGTACCAGCGGCACCCTGTCCGGCGGCGAGAGCCAGCGCATCCGCCTTGCCAGCCAGATCGGCTCGGGGCTGTCGGGCGTGCTCTATGTGCTCGACGAACCCTCGATCGGCCTCCACCAGCGCGACAACGACATGCTGCTGGAAACGCTCAAGCGCCTGCGCGACCTCGGCAATACCGTGATCGTCGTCGAGCATGACGAGGACGCCATCCGCACCGCCGACCATATCGTCGACCTCGGCCCGGGCGCCGGTGTCCACGGCGGCGAAGTCGTGGCCGAAGGCACGCTGAAGCAGGTGCTCAAGAGCAAGAAGAGCCTCACCGCCGCCTATCTCAACGGCACGCGCAAGATCGAGGTGCCCAGCGAGCGCCGCAAGGGCAACGGCAAGAAGATTGTCGTCGAGAACGCCCGCGCCAACAACCTCAGGAACGTGACGGCGGCATTCCCGCTCGGCACGTTCTGCTGCGTCACTGGCGTGTCCGGTTCGGGCAAGTCGTCGCTCACCATCGACACGCTACAGGCGGGCGCCTCGCGCCAGCTCAACGGCGCGCGCGTCGTCGCCGGGGCGCACGACCGGATCACCGGGCTCGAAAACTGCGACAAGGTGATCGAGATCGACCAGTCCCCGATCGGCCGCACCCCGCGCTCCAACCCCGCCACCTATACCGGCGCCTTCACCCAGATCCGCGACTGGTTCGCGGGCCTGCCGGAATCGGAAGCGCGCGGCTACAAGGCCGGGCGCTTCAGCTTCAACGTCAAGGGCGGCCGCTGCGAGGCCTGCCAGGGCGACGGCCTCATCAAGATCGAGATGCATTTCCTGCCCGACGTCTACGTCACCTGCGAGGAATGCCACGGCAAGCGTTACAACCGCGAAACGCTGGAGGTGAAGTTCAAGGGCCACTCCATCGCCGACGTGCTCGACATGACGATCGAGGACGCGGAAGAGTTCTTCAAGGCCGTGCCGCCCATCCGCGACAAGATGCACATGCTGAACGAGGTCGGCCTCGGCTACGTCAAGGTCGGCCAGCAGGCCACCACGCTCTCCGGCGGCGAGGCGCAGCGCGTCAAGCTCGCCAAGGAACTCGCCCGCCGCTCCACCGGCCAGACGCTCTATATCCTCGACGAGCCCACTACCGGCCTCCACTTCGAGGACGTGCGCAAGCTGCTCGAAGTGCTCCACCGCCTTGTCGAGCAGGGCAATTCGGTCGTGGTGATCGAGCACAACCTCGACGTCATCAAGACCGCCGACTGGATCATCGACATGGGCCCCGAGGGCGGCGTCCGCGGCGGCCAGGTCATCGCCGAAGGCACCCCGGAGGATATCGTCAAGGTGAAGAAGTCCTTCACCGGGCACTATCTGAAGCCGTTGCTGGTGGCAGGAAAGTAATCCGCCGCCGCATCCACCAGCAGGCTTTCCCCCACCCGTCGTCCCGGACTTGATCCGGGACCGCTGTCCTGTTCAGCCGAGCTTGGCGGAGGTGCGGCGTAAGCGGTAAAGATCCCCCACATTTTCAGATGCTCCGAGGTTGGTAAGTTTCGCCGCA
>NZ_BLJH01000084.1:0-5134 GCF_009811895.1 Novosphingobium sp. TCA1
TGGCCCCTGTGCATTGTAGGGACACAGATTCACGGTAGGCATCGACGTCAGGGGTAGCCAACTATTTGCGCAGGTTCTCGATGCCAAGTTCGCGCCACATCCAGGTGAAGTCGTAGGTGGCCATCGGGTCGTTCGCGTCGAGTTGGCTGCTGCTGCGGTTTTCGAGATGCTTGAGCCACCCGGCTACTCGGTGCCGGCCTGCGGCCGTTTGAACGGCTGCGCGCGGGGTGATGTCGCCGAGTATGCCGATGGGTTCATCGAGCGTCGCGCGGTACTGACGGTCGAGCATGGCATGGATGAGCGGGGTTGCCACCTCTGGCGCAATGGCGGGTGCCGGTTCGGACATTGTCAGTCCCTCGGCCCGCGCCGCCATGGCCTGTTCGACCGTCTCGATCGTGGTCAGCGGCGAGCCGACCAACCCGGCTAGCGCATCGGTCATGAGCGCGGTGCCGCGTTTCGCCCGCTCGGCCGAGGTGACGGCGAGAATCAGGGCGCGGCCTTTCAATTCGACATTGCCGAGCACCGGGGTGCCGTCCGCCATCGTCACACCCCACGCCATACGCCCGGTGCTCTTCGCTATTCCGTTCGGTTCCTCGCCCAGCCAGTTCCAGAAGTGCGTGGTTTCCCGCTGAAGCGCAGGGATAGTATCGAGCCGCTCACCGACCAGCGCCTGGGTCACGCCGCGTGCGAAGGGAAAGCGCACGCGGTGGAACACCACTTCCTCGCCATCACTGTTGTGCAGCGTAGGGATCGACGCCGGTCCCATGGTCTTGGGAACGACATCGAACAGCCATGCCGTGCTGATGAGGGCTGGAAGCGCAGCAAGATCGTCGGCGTCTAGGTTCAACGCGGTGCGCGGGCTGCGCTTGCCCTTCGAGCGCCGCAGATCGGCGACGAGCGCCTCGGCCGCCTCCATCGTGAACGACAGCACGCCGCCCGACAGGAGGTGCTTGCCTCCGACCTGCACGACGCGGGCACCGATCCTGTCCCATTGCTTCAGCGTCTGCGAGGCGCTGCGCTCGGATACTCGAAGTGGCTCGTCGCCCTGGATCAGGTCGCGCACAAGGAAGCCGCTCCCGGGCTCGACCTCGCTGACTTCGTAGAGGCTCATCACCGACGATCGAAGGGCACGCAGGTAGATTTTGGTCGAGCCGCTCTCGTTCCAACCCCGGCGCCGAATATAGTCATCAACAATGTTCCGGTCCCCGGGTTCGATGGTGCGCGTGAGCAGATCCTCGAACGCGCATCCCCACAACACGCCGGCCCAATGATCGCCGACGATGTCTGCCAGCTCGTCCGCTTCGAAGTCGAACTCCTCCATCGCCAGACCGAGATGATCGCCGAGCGCCTCGCCCAGATGCTCGCCCCAGGCCGGCGAGGTGGCGAACTTCATGACGCCGGACAGATCGTGACCACGCTTCATGCCTGTTCCCTCTGCTGCTGACTGAATTGCTGGCGGTGCGCGGCGACGATGCGCGAGACCGTGGGTTCGCTGACGCCGTACAACCGTGCCATCTCGGCACCGGACTTGCGACCGGAGGTGACGGATTCGGCGATTTCGCGACGCTGCTTGTCGCCGAGCTTGCGCCGTCGTCCGCCGATCCGCCCTTCGGCACGTGCCTGGGCAAGGCCGGCGCTGGTGCGTTCGCGGATCATGGCCCGCTCGAACTCGGCGAAGCTTCCCACCATTTGCATCATCATCCGCCCTGCCGCGGTGGTGGTGTCGATCGCTTCGGTCAACGAACGAAAGCCCGCTCCCGCGAGCTCGATCCGCTCCATGATGTGCAGCATGTCCTTCAGGCTGCGCGACAGCCGGTCGAGCTTCCAGACGACGACGACATCTCCCTCGCGCAACTGCCCGATCATCTCCAGGAGCTTGGGTCGGTCCCATCGCCCGCCGCTAGCGGTCTCCTCGAATACACGTTTGCAGCCGAGCGCGTCGAGCGCGCGCCGCTGCGTGGCGTTCGACTGGTCGTCGCCCTTCGACACGCGGGCATAGCCGATCAGATAGGATTCGCGCGTCATCCAGCTTCTTTCACAAACGGCCGTATCCGGAGGTGGAAACAGGATGCACCAATTTCCGCAGCCTTGGGCCTTTCACAATCCTCTTTCATTAAGCGGGCAAAAGGCAAGAGGTTTTTGAAGGATGAAACATGCCCGCACGTATTCCGATGACCCAGCGGCAGCGCGCCGCATTGCTTGCTTTGCCCGACAGCGAGGCGGCGGTGGTGCGACACTATGGCCTCGATGCCGAGGACCTTGCTGCAATCGGCACCGCGCGCACTCCGGCAACCCGGTTGAGCTACGCCCTGCAACTCTGTTGCCTCCGCTTTCCGGGGCGGCATCTGCGCGCAGGCGAGCTGTTGCCTGCGATCATGCTCGACCATATCGCCGAGCAGGTCGGGGTGGATGCAGGCGCCATCGCCGACTTCGCGCGGCGAGCGCCGACCCGCTACGATCAGCTTGCCGCCATCAAGGCGCGCTTCGGCTTCACCGATCTGAGCCGGCCAGCGCGCGGTATCATGATGACCTGGCTGGAAATCGAAGCCATGCCCATCGTGGACGGGCGTATTCTGCTCGATCGACTGCTCGACGAGCTGCGCACGCGGCGCATCGTTATCCCCGGCATCAGCGTAGTCGAGCGGATGGCGGCCGAGGCGATGCTGCGGGTGGAAACCGATCTGGTCGCTGCAATCCATGATAAACTCGATGCGGATATGCGTCAGCGCCTCGATACGCTGGTCGATGAGAAGGTGCATGATCGACAGAGCCGCTTGTCGTGGCTGCGCGAACCACAGCCCCGCGTCGCGTCAGCCTCGCTCGCCGAAATCCTTGAGAAGGTCGCTCTGATCCGCAGGACCGGAATTTCCTGTGTTCCGGTCGATCCCCTGCACGAGCCACGCATGACGCAGTTCGCCCGCGAAGGCGTGCGCTATACCGCCCAGGCCTTCCAACAGATGCGCGCCTCCCGCAGGCGGGTCATCCTGCTTGCTACGCTGCGCGAGATGGAAGCCACGCTTACCGACGCGGCGATCGCCATGTTCGGCGCCTTGATGGGACGCGCTCACCTTCGTGCCCGCAAACGCCTGGAACAGGGAATCGCGATTTCGGGACGCGAAGGCCGTGACCGACTGATGCGCATCGCCACCGTGCTGGAAACAGTTAGCCGGGTAGCACGCACCGGTGAAGATATCGGCGCGGCCCTCAGGGATATCGTGCCTCTCGACATGCTCGATGCCGATGCCGCGATCATCCGTCGTACCGCGGCACCTCACAGGGACGATGTGTTGAGCGAGATCGCAGCCGAATACCGGACCTTCAAACGAATAGGACCTCTATTCCTGCAAACGCTCGATTTCCACGGCCGGGCCGGCACCGCGGCGTTGCGCAATGCGATGACGGTCCTGTCGGATCTTGATGGCGACTGGCGCAAGCCGCTCCCTGCCGACGTTCCGCTCGGTCATGTCGAGCGGCGCTGGTACCGCCATGTCGTGGTCGCCGGCAAGATCGACCGGACGCATTGGGAGATGGCCACCTACGGGGCGCTCGCCAATGCACTGGCATCGGGTGATATCTGGGTGCCGAGGTCACGGCTGCACAGGTCGCTGGAGGTGCTGCTCGCGCCATCAAGTGGCGCAGCGCTGCAACCGGTGTTCTCGCTCGGTGATCCACACGCATGGCTCGATCAGCGCGCCGCGCAACTCGACAAAGCCTTGTGCGACGTCGCCCAGAATCTGGCCGGACGTGATGCTGCCCTGTTCGCTGGCGAGCGATTGCGCTTCCCCAAGGAACTGAAGGACGATGATGCCGGGCACGACGAAGGACGGCATCTGACGCTTGCCTGCTACGGTATGCTGCCTGCCACGCGTATCACCGACGTGCTGTCGCAGGTCGAACGATGGACCGGCTTCACCCAGCACTTCGGGCACGTCTCGACCGGGTTGCCGCCTGGCGATGAGCAGGCCTTCCTCGCCACTCTGATTGCCGAAGCGACCAATCTTGGGCTGTCGCGCATGGCCGAGGTATGCGGCGCAGGGTCACGCCGCGCGCTGCTGCGCATGCAGACATGGCACATGCGCGAGGAAACCTTTCGGGCGGCGCTCGCCTGTCTGACCGACGCCATCCACGCCGAGCCGATCGCCGCCTGGTTTGGGCAAGGACACCGGGCTTCCGCGGATGGCCAGGCCTTCTACCTGGGCGGGCCGGGCGAAGCCGGCGGAGCGGTCAACGCCCATTATGGTCGCGACCCAGTGGTCAAGATCTACACCACCATCACCGACCGCTACGCGCCGCTGCACCAGACGGTGATCGCCGGCACGGCAGGAGAAGCCATCCATGCGCTCGATGGGCTCCTCGGCCATGACAGCAACGCCGATCTGACCGCGCTGCACGTCGATGGAGGCGGCGTTTCCGACATCGTGTTCGCAACGATGCATCTCCTCGGGCTCGATTTCGAGCCGCGCATTCCTCGCCTGTCCGACCGGCGCCTCTACGCATTCGAACCTTCGAAGCGCTATGGCAGGCTTGCGCCACTGTTCGGTCACAGGCTCAACCGGGATCTGATCGTCAGCCACTGGCCGGATATCGAACGCGTCATCGGCGCGATGCGTGATCGCACCGTTACGCCCTCGCTGATCCTCAAAAAGCTATCCGCCTACCGCCAGCAGAACAGCCTCGCCGCGGCGCTCCGCGAGGTAGGACGGATCGAGCGCACGCTGTTCACGTTGCGCTGGTTCGACGATCCGGCGCTACGCCGCACGGTCACCGCCGAGTTGAACAAGGGCGAGGCGCGCAACAGCCTGGCGCGAGCGGTCGCCTTCCATCGGCTCGGTCGCTTTCGCGACCGTGGCTTGGAGAACCAGCAAACCCGCGCGGCTGCCCTCAACCTCGTCACCGCAGCGATCATCCTGTTCAACTGTCGCTATCTTGGGCACGCCGTCGAAGAAATGCGCCGCCGCGGAAGCCAGATCGATCCGGCTATGCTGTCTCGGCTCTCACCATTGGGTTGGGATCGCATCAATCTCACCGGCGATTATGTCTGGTCCGATCACCTCGATCTCGACGCCAATGGCCTCATGCCGCTGCTCATCAAACCGCTACCGTGAATCTGTGTCCGCATAATGCACAGGGGCCG
>NZ_BLJH01000085.1:0-4903 GCF_009811895.1 Novosphingobium sp. TCA1
TCGCGGGAAGGTGTGGCATAGGGCTGAGAAGGCGGCAACTTTTATGGGTTCACGGCCTAATCTGGTCGCCTCTTGCATCGCTTATCAATCGGAAGCTTCGCTGCTCATCTGCCATGACGGCGCGGACTGCGGGATCATGTTCACCCTTCTCCATCAGGTCATCTGGGAAGGTGACATACTTCACCCTGGACTGAAGTGCGCGCAGTCTTGCCTCCCTGGCCAGAAGCTGATCGAGGCTTAGTCTGCTATATCGGGCCGTGGCGCCGGATACACGGCTGTCGAGGCGGATCAAGGACTGTCCGCGGCGCACAATATCGCCGTCATCCACCAGTATTTCAGCTGCTACGCCGCCGAATGCGTGAGAGATTTCCTTGACATGGCTTTCAACGGTTATCTCTCCAGGAGAAATCACCGCGCCTGCCATTGGGAGAAACGAAATCAACCCTCCCAAGCCCAGTATGAGCACGATTACCGATCCCAGGCCCAACCGCACAAGACGAGACATTCCTGCGCCGCTGGCTGCATATGGGGTATGGGAGGTGATCGGTGATTGGAAGTCTCGTGTGGAGAGCGAGGCGGTTTTCATCCGCCGGTTACTTCAGCGGCAGTGCTGACGGTTCCGACGGAAATTTCCTTTCCAATCGTAACGTGCTGGTTTTCGTTCTTGTCGGAGGTCACCGCTGCTGCCTCATCGCTTCCCGCCTTGCTGGAGCGATGCGCGCGAATACGCGTCTCGAAATCCGAACGTGTTTCGAAGCGTTCAACGCGGCCGGCGTTCATCGTCATGATGTGGCTGACGTTGGTAAGGACGTTCGGCCGATGGGCGACGATTACGACAATACCCTTTCTCTCGCGAATGCGTTTTATCGCGGCTCCCAATGCGGCTTCGCCTTCGTAATCCAGGTTGCTGTTCGGTTCGTCGAGAACAACAAGAAAAGGATTGCCGTAGATCGCGCGGGCCAAGGCGATACGTTGCTGCTGACCGGCGGAAAGGCCGCCGCCTTGGGGGCCGATGAGATAATCGTAGCCGCCGGGCAGGCTGACAATCAGATCGTGACAGTCTGCATCCCGTGCTGCCTGTATGATCGTATCCTTGTCCGGTTTTTCCCTGAACCGCGAAATGTTTTGCCCGATCGTTCCTTCGAACAGTTCGATGGTCTGGGGGACATATCCGACGATGTTTGAGATTAGGTCGTCCGGCCACTGGTCCAAAGTTGCACCGTCGAGCCGTATCGATCCCTTCAGCAAGGGCCATACCCCGCATAGCGATCTTGCGAGGCATGTTTTTCCAGAACCGCTACGGCCCACGACAGCCAGTGCATCGCCCGCGTAAAGCCGGAAGCCGACATCGGCCAGAGTTACCTTTTGAGCGCCGGGAGGGCTTGCGGTCACGCCTTTGGCTTCAACTTGCCGACTGGGTAGTTCGAGACCCATTGGCTCGATCCGGTTCGGCAATGCTTCCAACAGGTCCCGCATGCGTGCGAGCGAGAGGCGGGCCGCAACCATCCCCTTCCAGTTCGATATCACTTGTTCAACCGGAGCCAGCGCGCGTGCGGAGAGAATTGACCCGGCGATGATGATACCGCCCGTCGCGCGCCCATCGATTACGAGAAAGGCTCCGAGCGCTAGCGTGGCCGACTGCAGGAACATGCGAAACGATTTGGTCAGCCCTCCAAGAGTGCTGGATAGGTAGGAAAAACGTTCGTTTGCCTGAAGATAATCCAATTCAACGTCATGCCACTGTCGATGCCGGGCTTTGCCCATACCTAGGGCCTTGAGAACTTCCGCATTGCGCCGCGTTGCTTCGGCCAGGTTGGCTCTTCCTGCGGATGCGCGCATGGCTTCCTTTGCCAGTGGGCTGGTGATGCGGTTGTTTGCAATCATGAGTGCGAGCAGCACCGCCACGCCGAAAAGGGAGAGAAGGCCAATACTCCAGTGGAATATGCTCAAAAATAGCAGGTAGATAATGATCCAGGGCAAGTCGAGAATGGCCAGAGGTCCTGGTCCTGAAAGATAGGCGCGAACCGAATCGGCATCCCGGATGAGTTGCGACCCATGGGGCAATGTCCCGCGCGTCAGTTCATAACGAGCAATCACTTCAAGGATGCGATCGCTGACGGATCTCATGAAGAAAGATCCGAGATGGACCATTATGCGCCCCCTGATCACATCGAGCAGGGCCTGAAAGGCATAAGCTACGATGACCAGAATAAGCAGACTCACCAGGGAAGGCACGCTTCGACTGGGCAGTACATCGTCATAGACCAGCAGCATGAAGAAGGATCCCGACAGTAGCAGTACGTTGTAGATGCTGCTGATGACGAGAATGGGGATCAGGGCGTGCTTCAGCGGCGCAAGAGCGACCTTGAGTTCCGAAGAAAGACGGATGGCGAGGACGTTCACGGCTGCCTCAGCCCGCTAACCAGTCGTTCCGTTACCCGCTGAACATACATGCTGTCGCCCGATCCACATCCGGCCTGCATTGCCGATTGAACGCTCATCTGCCGATTGCGTCCTGTCTGGAACAATCTCCGACTGCATTAGAACAGAGGTGGGGGTAGACCTCTAGCGGGAATTGATCAGTTTCGGCGCGTTTTCTCGCCAGTAGATTTGATCCAACATGCAGAACTAGGGGGTTGTACTTGGTGAAGCGGAATCTGTGCCGTTGGGTCTGTCTGTTCATCTGTGGCAGTTCGGCGCATCAAGCATGCGGCGAGACGCTGGAGGAGGCGTTGAGCAATGCATACCAGAATAACCCGGTACTGGCGGGCGCGCGAGAAATGGCGCGTGTCGCCGACGAAGGCGTGGTGCGAGCCAAGGGCGCTTATGGGCCAAGTTTGAACGTTTCCGTACAGCACGAATTTACGGATGCAAGAATAAGGGGCGGAGTCCTTCCCGATCGGCAGGATGGCTTTGGCACTACCGCGCAATTGACGGCCTCGCAGCCGCTTTTTACGTCCGGCAGGCTGTCTTCTGGGCTCGATGCAGCCATGGCCAACAAGTTGGTTGTCCGGGCACAATTGGAGGAAACGAGTCAGCAGACGATTGCAGATGTCGTGGCGGCTTATGTTTCATTGCAGCGAGATCTCGAATTGCACGACGTTGCCGCTGAAAACTACGAATTGCTTCTCAAACAGCGTGATCAGACGATTTCACGCTATCGATTGCGCGACTCAACTGCGCCCGATGTGGATCAGACGCTGAACCGTCTGGAACTGGCGGCAGGTCGCGTCATTTCAGCGCACGCTAATGTGGATGGAAGTGCGGCACGGTATCGGAACCTCGTGGGGCACTACCCAGACGTTCTCGCACCGTTGCCGGCACTTGCGGAATTGCCGACACTGGAAACGCTCTACGTGACGGCTGAAACGAACAGTCCTTCTCTGGCTGTTTCCCGGTTTCTCGAAGCCGGGTCGCGCGCAGCGGTTGCATCGGCGCGCGCTGAAATGCTTCCGCAGGTGGGCGCTTATGCATCCGCAATGCGGGCACCACTCACGCCCTATCAGAACAGCTATCGCGAGGAGTCGGTTTCCGCCGGCTTTCGCATGACGATGGCACTTTACTCTGGAGGCCAGATGTCATCGGCCTTGCGTGCCGCGAAAGATCGCAATCTTGCCGATCAGCAGTTTGTAGAGCAGGCGCGGCGCGATATGCGCGAACGCCTGGCATCCGATTGGACACGTCTGAAAGCTGCGGAAGACGCCCTGCCGCGCTACGACGCCGCAGTAGCGGCGGCAGAGCGCGCCGTGGCCGGTGTAAAGCGCCAGGAGACAGCGGGAATCCGTACCTTGCGTGATGTATTGGATGTCACGAACGATCTGCTTTCAGCGCGGACAGCCGCCGTGCAGGCGCGGTCCGAGGCCTATATCCAGCGCGTCAATGTTTTGCGTGACGCGGGCATTTTGAAAATTGGCATGTTCTCCCGCGAGCGGCCTTACGATCCAGACAGTCGTACTTCGCGGCTAGGGTGGATCGCTGGTCTTCCGCTTAGGCCGATACTCGATCCGATTGACGGCATTGCGAAAAACGCGGCCGTGGAGAAAGCAAAAGTACAACTGGAATATTCGATGGAGTTCGACTTGCCGGACGAAGATGGCCTATTGCTCAAGCCCGTGTCGCGGGAGGTAGGAGGTATCTCGCTGGATGAAGCAAGGTAAACGGTTGTCTGGTGCGTGGATTGGGTGACCTTACCAATCTGGATCAGTTAAGAACGGAATACAACGGAACTGGATTCATTGACATCTTGTCTGAACCTAGGGGAGTGGCCAGATTTGCGCCGATAGTATTGGCATCTGACTAGGGAAAAGAGGGGTGGGGCATGTTGCGGGAGGCCGTTTTTCTCTGGCTTGCAAACCATTTGCCGAAAGGGCGGATTGGTACGAGGGCGCGCTACGAAACGCTTCGATGCGCCGGATTAAGGCTTGCGCCGAAAGTGATCGTTATGGGGCCGATTGCGATTACCCCACCCGGCGTGGGCAATCGCATTGCGATCGGATCACGCTCATTCGTCAATTCCAACGTTCGCTTTGGAGGGAAGGGTGGGGTTACGATCGGAAAGTTCGCGCAAATTGCACCCAATGTTGCCTTTGAAACGAGCTCGCACGAACTCGCTTTTGAATGCGGTTATAGCCGCCCACCGGTGACTGCACCGGTTGTCGTGGGCGATCACGTCTGGATCGGCACTGGCGCGATAATCTTGCCGGGCGTGACCATCGGTCGGGGCGCTGTCGTTGCCGCAGGGGCTGTAGTGACGCGCGACGTTCCGCCGAGAACATTGGTTGGAGGTGTTCCGGCACGGTTTATTCGAGAAGTGCGTGAAGTCACCGCGTGACCCGGGCGTGCCTAGGCCGCGTTGACATAAGATTTCAGCCATAGGCGCACTGCGGCGAGGTTGAGAAAGCTC
>NZ_BLJH01000086.1:0-4893 GCF_009811895.1 Novosphingobium sp. TCA1
GACCGACAAACCATGCTCGGACCAACCCGGAGCGGAGGCCTCATGAATAGTGCGGGTTAGCGAGCTATTTTCAAAACCAAACGGTTGAAAGCTAACGATGGTGAATAACGACACGCACGGAACCGTAGATTCACTTGCTAAGTTTGCAGGTTGTTTATTTTATCGTCGCGAAGCTCATGGATTCTAAAGAAAACTATCCGGGATCTTGCGCTAGCGTTGGTCAATTGCTGGATCTAGCGGAGGAGTACCATGCGGCGCACAATCGTCTCGTGACTAACCCGAACTCTGGCCTTCCTCATGCGTCAGCGCCGGCAAGACTTTTGGCAATCCATGCCATTGAACTCTATTTGAATGCGTATTTGCTGCATAATGGCGTCAGCCAACAGATAGTTCGAGGTCTCCAGCATGACCTTTCCAAGCGCACGGTGCTCGCTATCGAACATGGCCTGAACCTTCGAAAGCGCACTGAAGCTCATCTCATGAAACTGCATGCGGCTCGTGAATATCTCTCGGCGCGTTACGGCCCTGATCTTGCGGAAACATGGTCCGAAATGAGTAGCCTCGCCGCGACATTACAAGATGTCTTCAAGAAGGTTCGGAGCTCCCTCCATGGCCGGCTATATCAAAATTGAAGTTAGCTGGAATTTCATCAGAATCATGTTGATCTAATAACTACAGGCTTATTTACGCTTGAGAGCATAACAATGCACCCTTGACCCATGCTCTCCCATCAGATCTGTGCACTGGGAATGCGCTTCTCTGGCTCGATCCGTGTTGCACGTAACCTGTTAATGTGCTGTTTCTCAACGGGGAAGCGGGGAAAGTAATCGATAGCATGTTCTTCAGGGTTATGACGGCTCCGTTGCCGCCGGTCGCGACAAACTGTGCCTTTTTGTTCAGCGACACGTGGGACGACTGGTTCAAGTTCCAAACCGTCTTTTCGCTGTTCATCTTCGATGAGAATGGTCAGAAGCACTCGGTTGGGTCCGTCAAGATTAGCAGAATGGGTTTGGAGGGCGGAAGCACCATCACACCGGGTCGACGTAGGCCCGAAATGCCTGAGCATTTCGACACCCTTCCCCCGGGGTACTTCTCTTTGGGCCAAGGGGAAGACTACTACGAAACGCTGAATCTGATGAGCGAGACCCTTCGTTTGAGAGTGCTGCAAGGCCTTCGAGACTGTGCCTTCGATCAGGCTATCTTCGAGGAAGCGCGAGATGAACCCTCGATGGTCCATTCGCTCCTTCGCGGGACCCCCGAGAGCAGCGTAACTGGCCGATTGCGGCGTCTCTCGCGTGGAGACGCTGAACTCACGCCGTTTCGCTTTGCTTACACCCTGCCGCCGTCCGGACCAGATTTCTATCCCCCGACAATCGACTTCGACGTCATTCCGGAATCCCAGCCACCAACCAACGTCCATGTGCTTATTGGACGCAATGGCGTGGGTAAATCGCGCGCGATGCGAGGATTGATGCAAGCCCTGCTCGGTCGCCCCGATGAAGTCGGCCGTCCGGGAGGAAGGGTCAGGTTCACAGAGATGAAACAAGTGGGAACCGACTTGGCCGCAAACGCCGATTTTCCCCGTATCGTATTGGTTTCTTTCAGCGCCTTCGACGACTTTCCTATTCTTGCTGAGCCGTCAGATCGGATTGGCGTCGAGCATGTCGGACTGCATGTGGCTGATCCCGCCGACGGCCGAGCGCCGCAGCGTATGAAGTCGCCGGCAGACCTTGCGAAAGACTTTAGCCAAAGCCTTGCACGTTGTCGTGGCGGACTTCGCAGAGCGCGCTGGTTGGAGGCAGTCACGACACTTGAGACCGACGATCTGTTTGCTCAAGCCGAAGTACGTAGCCTGCTGGAAGGCGAAGGAGATGCCTGGGAAAACGAGGCTCAGCGCCGTTTCCGATTGTTAAGCTCGGGCCATGCTATCGTCCTACTGACCATCACGCGTCTGGTCGAACTCGTGGACGAACGGACGCTAGTCTTGATCGACGAGCCCGAAGGTCATCTTCATCCTCCGCTGCTCTCCGCGTTCATCCGCTCCCTGTCTCGCTTACTGGTATCGCGCAACGGGCTTGCCGTGGTCGCAACCCACTCACCCGTGGTACTACAAGAGGTGCCGCGCTCTTGCGTATGGAAACTTCGCCGTACTGGCTATCGTTCTGAAGCCGAACGTCCGCTGGTAGAGACATTCGGCGAGAACGTGGGAATCCTGACACGCGAAGTTTTCGGGCTCGAAGTGACCCGTACCGGGTTTCATGGGCTATTGGCAGCAGCGGTATTGGAGGAGCGCCTCGACTACGAAGGCGTACTGGCACGCTTTGATGGCCAGCTTGGCGCTGAAGCGCGTGCGATCGTGCGATCTCTTGTCATTCAGCGCGACGCCATTTGATGCGCAGCCTACCTCGTCCCACAATTCCAGCCTCGGTGATGATGAGGCTATGTTCGCAAAGCATCCGTGATCCACTTCTTAAGGAGTCCTTGGAGCGAGTTAACGCTGTCGTGCATGCCGCCGAGTCCGATTACCTCCTGCATGGTCTCGGGATGGCGCTCCACGCCATTCCCCAAACCGCCGATATCGGCGGAATTCTCTCGGCCGATGTAATGAAGCGTGTCTACGCGCAAACTTTCGTGAAAAGCGTGTCCACTCGGCCCTTCTACCACGCAATCAAGGCGGTTCCTGCTAACGACATTTGCCCACTGTGCTCCCAGCGTACGGTTTCGACGCTGGATCATTACCTCCCGCAGAGCCTGCATGCAGCTCTGACGATCGTTCCGCTTAACCTGGTGCCAGCCTGCGCCGAGTGCAACAAGAGTAAGCTTGCCCGCCAGCCCGCAGCGGTCGCTGACCAGAGCTTCCATCCCTACTTTGACAATTTCGACGATGGGCAATGGCTCATCGCCGAGGTGGTGATAGGTGACCCCGCAGCCGTTCGTTTTCACGTGACTGCTCCGGAAGGGTGGAGTGCGGTCAAGGTCCAACGCGCTCGAAACCATTTCGATGTGCTGAAGCTTGGCCCGTTATATGCTAGCCATGCCGGTGTGGAGTTGGCGAACATGCGGTACTCGCTGGAAAGGATCGCGCACAGCGGAACAAGCCACGATGTGAGGGCCTGGCTAACCGACCGGGCAGAAAGTGCAAGACAGGTAGCTCTGAATTCGTGGCAGCACGCGATGCTTGAGGCCTTGGCGGCCAGTGATTGGTTCTGCGACGGTGGTTTCACCGATTGAGCTCGCGTCGTGCATCCTGTCGTTTAACGTGTGGAACGCGGTTCGGCCGCTGTCACTTGGTTCGAGCAACAATCTTCGCTGTTTGCAAGCGCCTACAGCGAGTAACGCCGGCTGAGGCAATTGGGAGGTTTGCGGCCAATGTGTAATCGCGCAGAACGAGGTGAAACTCTCCGCACCCTTTCGCTATTTCGCGCACGGCGCGGCGCCCGCTTTAACGAAGGCCCGCTCGAGGTACACCCGGCACAGCCCGGCACCGTAATCCGCATAGAGGGCGGGGAATTGGTCCTCGACCAGATGATTTGGGGTTTTCCTCACTTTCCGAACGGCAAGATCGGTAAACGCGGCAAGCCGCTGAAGCCGACGCCCGTAAACAATGCCCGCTTCGACAAGCTTGATCGCTTCTGGAAGCGCTGGTCGGCCGACCCGGCGCATCGCTGTCTCATCCCAACCGCACGCTATGCCGAGGCCGTCGGCGATCCGGGGAAGATGACCGAGACCTGGTTATCTCTGCCGGAACAGCCGATATTCGCCTGGGCAGGGTTATGGAGTGTGAGTGACGAATGGGGTGCTGTCTATACGGGGGTCATGACAGACAATGCCCCGGAACTGCGAGACATCCATGACCGTTCCCCGGTCATCCTGGATCCATCAGACTGGAACACTTGGCTCCACGCGCCGCTTGCAGATCTCTATCGTTTCGACCGGCCCTATCCAGCAGCGGCCATGAAAGTGGAGGCTACCAACGCCCCTTGGTATCGTCCGAAGGAAAAACCTCCAAAGGAAAGGACCTTGCTGTAGATCGATGCTCTCAGCGCGCCTCCTCGCGTCACTGGAGACGGAGGCGTATCGGTAGGCACAGGCGCGCCCACAAACACCGTGAGAACGTTTTTAGGGAAGCGATACACGCATTTAAATGACCCTCCCTGTTGTCGGGCGGCTCGCATCGAGGCTAATATGGTGTATGACTTGAGAGGATCTGACGCGAGTGAAAGAATATTACCGAGCTTTCTTTATCTGCGACGGCTACCCGGAAAACACGATCACAGTTGACCTGGCCATAGACGAAAATCGGAGATGGGTAGAGCACCTCGCTACTGCGGGATGGTGGGGACGTCTGAACTCAGACGATATCTGGCCTTTCATTCTCCAGAAGGGCGGGCGCATGGATCTCGGGAATGACGTCAATGATCCTTCGAACGCCTCACAGCGCTATGCCTGGATCGAACTGTCCGACTGCATCATCGCTCGAGGCGACCGCTACTCGGTCCGCTATGATGGCTCGGACGAATTCATTCTCGACCGCCTAACAAAGTTCGCTGATTTGCTCGAATAGGATTAGCCTAGTCTGACTGAATTAATTCCATTCCATCGAAGCATCATTTCACCGCCATCGATCGTCCGGACACGAATAAACTCCTCGCCGAGCATCGTATAATTGATGCCGCCTCCAAGATGCGACCATGCGTCAGGTGTCGGGGCATCCAATCCGTCAATCTCGGAGATCGGCACGTAAATCCCTCGATTGTGAACCTCAGCAAGAAATTCTGATGCTTCTCGAAGCAGTTTCACCCCAGCTTTGGCATTCGAACTGGAGATTGCACGGTCGTGTCCCGCGGGGTGGTGTAGGAAGGTTTCCCTGAGAGGGTGGCCACCGTCGATCTT
>NZ_BLJH01000087.1:0-4581 GCF_009811895.1 Novosphingobium sp. TCA1
AAAGCAATCGCTTACACCACTCCCGCCAACCCTTCTGACCAAGCCCGATGAATAAGCCGGGCTAAATGGCACGTAAGCACGACCCGACTGTGAACTTGCCCGCACCTTTGCGCGTAACAGATCATCTATCCGTACTTGTCCCCTGAGAGCGCTGTAGATATCCTCGCCCGTAGCACAGATGATGGAATTTCCGGTCCCAAAGCTTACCATGCCGACGTCTGTGAATCCCTCGAAACTGACAAAAAGTCCTCTTGTCCAAGACGGTTTTTGAGTAATAATTTGTTGAAATCCGCCAATGGGTCTGGATCCTACGGGATGCTTCAGCCATTTCGCTTCAAGCAAATAAATCTCGTGATCGAGTTCAAAACTACCATCAATCTGTTCACCGGTATTTCTAAATTGTCCGTGAGGCTTTAGGCCAAATTTCGCAAATAGATTGAATAGATAGCCTTCAAACTCGAGCCCGCGTTTCTGTGGCGGGAGACTATGAAGTTTATTGAGGTCATCGGCCAGTTCGGCATATTCGATTGAATCTAATTTCTCTGGCGCTACGACATTATGGGGCGTACTCGGCTGACCATTCTCGAGACGTGATATAAGAGCTGATACCTGAGCTGCTTGATTGGGGAGCGCATCGACATAATCGGAGGTCACGCTTTCCCGATATCGCACCAATGCGCGCAGGGCGCGCGCCGCGGTATGATCGTCGACCAATTGAAAGAAAGTTCGGAGGCGATTCAGCTTTGATGTGCCTTTGTTCGCGTACACCTCGGCATCAATGTTGATGCCCAACTCGAGCTCGAAAAAATCGCTAAAAGTCCGATTGCTGAAATCTAGGACGTATCCCGCCTCAGTTTTCTTTTCGAAAAACGAGCTTATAAGTTTTATCTCAATGGGCTTCAAACGGTTCATGCAATGAAAACTCATTGTTCCGATGGTGTAGTTCCGAAGAAAATATTAGTATTATCTATGAATAAAAATGTTATTTCCGCATTCTGATAATGGTTAGTGGGCTGGTCGCGTTATGATGCTGGCATTGAAAGACGTCATACCCATCGGAACAGCATCAATGAAATTGAGCAGTAAGGGTTTGCCGTCTTTAGTAACACTGTATGTACGATAGCGTTGACCGGCTTGCTCTGATGAGCTCTCTTCTGTTGCATTGAGCAACTTAACAATGCGATTTCGTGTGATCTCACTCTCCACTGGATCTGCGATGAGAACGCAAAACTTCAATGTTTCTCCGTCAACATCGCGTTGGCCGACAGACAGCAAGCTTCTCATTTTGCCCGATTTGAATCCCCACGCCTTCCAGCTGCCACCACCATCAGTGGGAGCGATTAACTTGAGCTGGTCTGGGTCAGTGACACGCTTCCATTTCAATGCCTTTGCCGCGGCTTCCACGCGATTGAAGTCGGGAAAATCCAGAACGCAGCTACCCATGAAGGTCTGAATGAAATCATTGGGCGTTGGGGAAGCAGCCTCAGTTGCTGGGGCGAGGGCCTCAGCTGTGCTTGTTTCCGGATTTGCCGGATCCCGATGCCGCTGGCAGCTAGCCAAAGATAATGCCGCTGCGATTGCAAACATCACTCTGCGTTTATGTCTCACGGCAATTCTCTATTTGGTGTGAATGATTTACGCGCCACCGCATTTACATTCCGTTTTCCAGAATGTCTTCAGCGGATCTGGACGACTTTGACTCCGGCCTCTTGCGCGACCAGATTCCAGTTGGTGTCACCCGTCCAGGCGGGCAGACCATCTCGCTGCGCCAGGGCGAGGCAGTAGCGATCGCCGAGCGACAGCCCGGCGCTGGCGGTCACCGCGCGCAGCCGTCCGGCGATCCGCGACGTCGCGTGGTCGGCGGGCACGATCGCGATCGGCAGCGGATCGAGCATGGCGTCGATCGCCGCCGCCGGCATACCCATGAAAGCAAAATGGCTGACTACCTCGGCGTAGTTGACCGCCGACATGCGAGCGGAGGCAATCGCCTTGGAGACCTTGGGCGCTCCTTTCTCCTGCTTCAGCATGGCGATCAGGGCCGAGGCATCGAGAACGAACTCGCTCATTCGCCGCTGTCCTCACGGCGCCGGGCAAGGAAGCCGTCGACGCCGGAGTCGGACTGGCCGCCCGTGTACTGTTTGGCCAAGGCCTGCGCCCGCGCCACTGCCTGCGCCGCAGTACGAAGAACGACGCCATCGTCCGTCTCATCCAGATAGATCGCGCCACCGTCCATGAGGCCCAGACGCTTTCGGATGTCCGCCGGCAGGCTCATGCGACCTTTTGGAGTAATATTAATCTGAACGGTCATCTGGCGCTCATCTGTGTAAAGGGGTTGCGATGACTCTATGATATACCTCAACGCAATCTTGAGCAACGATGCGCGAACAGCGGCACTTAATGGGCCCGTGAGGCACACACCCTCACCTGTGCCACCACGGTCAACGGCACTTTCCATAATCCAACCTTATGGTATGTACAGCATGGTTATTGATCACAACAGAATGGCGGGGCAGGGCGTGAGTCACGAGGATGAGGATGAGGCACAGATCGTCTCTGAAGGCACATTTTCAGCGCTGGATCCATCTGCGTTAGAAGAGTCCCAGGCGGTTGGCTCTGGTTCGCATTCGGATTTTGAGCCTGGTGCGGCGCCGGCAGCACCCACGACGATCATCATGGTTCGCGGTGCCGGGCCGCTGCCGCGCCGCCATGCGCGCCGTGCCCACGCCGCTACGCCCGATGAACGCCTGATCGCGACGCTCGGCCGCGCCGCGCCTGGCGATATGGCGCCGGTCAGCGCGATCGGGCTTGAAACCGCGCTCGAGGCGATGGCACCGGCGTCCAAGCTGGCGATCGCCGCCGATCTCGACTGTTGGCTCGACTGGTGCGCGCACGAGCACCGCCGCGCGCTGCCCGCCGAGCCGGAAGACCTGGTGCGCTACCTGCGCACGCTCGAGGCCGATGGCCGCAAGCCGGCGACGCTGAGCCGGCGGATCGCCAGCCTCGCGACCGTGCACCGCATGCTCAACCTCGGTGAGGACGCACTGCCGACCGCGGCGCCGATGGTCCGCAATGCGCTGCGCGCGCAGCGCCGCCGCCAGGGCGCCGCGCAGCGCCAGGCGGCGCCGCTGCGCTTCGGCGGCGAACTGGGCGGCGCCGGTGGGTTTACTATTACCGCACTGCTCGAGGCCTGCAGTCCCGATGTTCAGGGCGTGCGCGATGCCGCGTTGTTGTCGCTCGGTTACGATGCTGGCCTGCGCGTCAGCGAACTTACCGCCGTCGAAGTCAAGGATCTACGCCCGCAGGGCGATGGCACCGGGTTGCTCCATCTTCCCCGCTCCAAGACCGACCAGGAAGGGCTCGGGGCCTGGGCCTGGCTCTCGGCAGACACCATGCGCCGGATCGCGCGCTGGCGCTCGGAAAGCGAGATCAGCGAAGGGGTGCTGTTCCGCCGCGTCGGGGTCGACCGCCGCCGTCAGCGCGCCAAAGAGGCGGCCGATGCCCGCTGGGGCGAAGAGGATGCAGACGGCGCGGCCATGCTGGTCACGTTCACGGTCGGCGACGCTCCCCTTACGCGCCAGGGCGTTACCGGGATTTACCGGCGGATCGCGCTCGCCGCGGCGCGGGAGGGACTGGTTGACGTGCCCCCCGCCGAACTTGACTCTGTCATTGCTGCGCTGTCGACCCACAGTCTGCGCGTCGGGCTGACCCAGGACCTGTTTGCCGCTGGCGAGGATGGTGCCGGCATCGCCCTTACCTTGCGATGGTCTTCGCCTTCCACGGCGCTGCGCTATGGCCGGCAGCTTCAGGTACAAAGTGGGGTAGCCGCACGGGTCTTGTCGCGGGTGCGGTCGTAAGGTGGTGGCGACAGAATGAGCGTTCGATAAGTCGAATTCTTCGCGCACCTTCAGTAGCAAACTGGTGTCTTTTGTTGTTACGAACGCCTGCTTTGGGGACGGCCGAAGCGTCACTCGCCAATGAGTGGTGCTGTGTAACGACCAGTGAGAAGAAGCATCGAGTTCGTTAGATTAGCGACGCTCCACTCATCGTCCCTTCACGCTCTAACCGTAAAGCGCCTGACCGTTCAGATTATAGTCGCTTCCGCTCGTAACGACGTCCAGAGCATGTTTGCAAACGCAAGGAGCAACGGCGCGTCTCCGCACGCCATAACAAAATCTTCCTGTCGACCCAAAACTTCCTCATCCTCACTCCCTCCCGACTGCGGCCCAAAGCGTTTGTCGCCCTACCCATCTTTTACTTCTCGCATCTCTTAATGGGTAGATCCTGTAGCGAGTACTGGCGCTTGTAGATGTCCTGGCACAATAGTAGCATTTCATCGAGTAGAGATCGCATGGCATGGCTAAAATTGGGATTGGTAAAGTATCGGGCTGCGGAACATGGATTTTCCTGGCTGCCGCTCTGTACTTTGTCGCCCCGCTCATCCTATGCGTTCCTACTGAAATCAGCGACACTGATAGTGACGAATGTCCTCTTGACGAACTATGCAGTCGTGATCTTCCCTCCTCAGAGCCCGATTCAAAAGTGTCTCAAGCGTAGCAATACCTTGCGGTTCTGCGGATGAGC
>NZ_BLJH01000088.1:0-4503 GCF_009811895.1 Novosphingobium sp. TCA1
AGGGGTTTGAGTAGCAACGGAACAGAAAACCTACATAAGCCAAGCAGCCGCTTATCTCCGGTCCGCGTTGTCATGGACATAACGGCGCAGCACGCGGTTTATTTCGGTCTGGTATCCCCCCGATTGCGCGTGATCCTTGAACCAGCTCACCACATCGGTATCGAGCCGCAGGGTAACGGGTTTTTTGCGCGGCTTGTAAAGACCGGGACGCTTTGCCAAAGCCCAATTCTCAATCGGTGCCTCGGGAATATCCGCCGTGTCGATGTCAGTGTCAGGCATGTCCACTAGCTGCGCAATTTGGGCCGCTATGTCAGCCTCAGTCATCTTGTGCTTCATAACGTTTCCTTTCATCGGCTGTCGCTTTTCGGGCGCTGATAATACGTATGCTGTTCTCATCGTCACCCGTGGGGAGCGTGTGGACGACCGTTAAGATCAATATGCCGCGTACCAAGCCAATCGCGTGCCAGCGTTCTTCGTCGTTTTCATAGCGATCAAACACGATGATATGGGCGGGATCATCCCAGACCAGCTCAGCCAGCTCGAATGCGACATGGTGCTTGCGCAGGTTGGCAGCGGCCTTGTCGTCGTCCCACTCAAATATCACAAAACTTCCTGTATTGACATTATCGTGCATACATTGCTCGAGGGCCAGATGCAACGCTGAACCATGCGGTCACAACAAACCCCGGTTTGATGCGAAGCGGTCCGACGAACGCGATCGACCCACTGGACGGCCTTCAATCTCACATCTACCCGTCCAGAAACCTATAGCCGGTAAACCCATCGTTCGATAGATTGATGCAAGAGGGAGCGGGCGTCGATGCTGATCGGGTACATGCGGGTGTCGACGGGCGAGCAGAATCTCGATCTGCAACGTGATGCGCTCGATCGTGCCGGATGCAACCGGATCTTCGACGACGTTTGCTCGGGCCGTACGACCGAACGGCCTGGGCTCGACAAGGCAATCGATATCATGCGTGATGGCGACGCTCTTGTTGTCTGGAAGCTCGACCGAATTGGACGGTCGCTGCCTCACGTCGTCGGGCTGGTCGGAGATCTGCAGAAGCGCGGCGTCGGCCTGAAGGTGCTGACCGGCGATATCGATACGACGACCGTCACGGGCCGGTTAGTGTTCGGCATCTTCGCAACCCTGGCCGAGTTCGAGCGCGACCTGATCCACGAGCGCACGATGGCAGGGCTGGCTGCGGCCAGGGCCCGTGGCCGCGCGGGCGGGCGGCCACGGGTGATGACGAAACAGAAGTTGAAGGCCGCAATGGCGTTGATGGCAGACCGCGACAATGCCGCGCGCGACGTCGCTGTCCAGCTCGGAGTATCGGTGTCGACACTCTATGCCTATGTCGACGCCAAAGGACAGCCGCGAGAGCGGGCCAGCGAACTGTTGGCCAAGCGCGGGACCAGATCCGCGGCAGCGGCATAGCGTGAAGCGGTGCCAGTCAGCTTTCTCTCGGACGACCAGGCACTGCGATATGGTCGCTTCGTAGGCGATCCGACCTCGGAACAGCTGGCGCGGCACTTTCATCTCGACGATGCGGACCGGGCGTTCATCGGCGCACACCGCGGCGACCACAACCGGCTCGGTGTCGCGGTGCAGCTTGGCTCGTTGAGGCTGCTCGGCACTTTTCTCGAAGATCCGGCGCAAATACCTGCGTCCGTCACGCGATTTGCTGGCGACCAACTGGCGATCGACGGATCGGCCGAACTAATGGCGCGATATTGCGCGACCAAGGGACGATGGCGGCACGGCCCGCGCATCCGCATTCATTATGGCTACCGAGTCTTCTCCGATCCCGGCGTCGCGTTCCGATTGCATCGTTTCCTGTATGCGCTGTGCTGGACGGGCACCGATCGACCGTCGGCCCTGTTCGACGCAGCCGCGACATGGCTGCTCGAGTTCAAGGTGATGTTACCGGGATTGTCCGTCCTCGAGCGCGATATCGCACGGGTCCGCACGCGAGTCGCCGCGCACGTCCATCGCCGCCTGGTCGACAAGCTGACGTCAGAGCAACGTACCCGGCTCGATACGCTCGTCGCTGTTGCCGAAGATGGACGGCAAAGCCCGCTCGATCGACTCCGTGATGGGCCATATCTGCAAAGCGGCCCTGAGATCAGCCGGGCCATCGACCGACTGACCGAAATCCGTACATTCACCACAGGCTTGCCCGAACTCGACCGCGTACCGCCCGGCAAGGCCGCCGCATTAGCGCGATTTGCCGGCGCCGCGAAAGCGCAGGCCGTCGCCCGGTTGCCGGACGATCGCCGCGCGGCGACCCTGGTTGCCTTCATCCGGACGCTTGAAGCGTCGGCCAGCGACGATGTCATCGACCTGTTCGACGCCGTGTCGACCAAGATGTTCTCCAATGCGCGCATCAACGCCAAGGAGGCGCGGATGCGCTCACTGCGCGATCTCGACGCCGCATCGCTCCGGCTTCGCGATGTCGGGGCGGTGCTGCTCGATGACAGTATCGGCGACACCGAGGTCCGCGCAGCCGTGTTCGCGCTCGTCGACCGGGCAGCGCTGACCGAGGCCGTCGCGCAGGTGAACCTGCTCGCCCGGCCGACCGACGAGAGCTACTTCGTCGAGTTGCGCCAGCAGACTGGCACGATGCGCTATCTGCCGAAGATGCTTGCTGGGCTCGATCTTGCGGCGGCGCCAGCGGGGCAGCCGCTGTTGGACGCGGTCGATCACCTGCGGAGAGTTCACCAGGGTGAAAAGCGCCGTGGACCGGTACCAACATCTTTCGTACCCAAGGCCTGGGCCCGCCAGCTGAAGACCGCGGACGGTGCATTCGATCTGATCGGATACCGGCTTTGTACGCTCGACCGACTACGCCGCGCCATCCGTCGCCGCGACGTCTTTCCCGTTCGCTCACTTCGCTATGCCGATCCTCGCAAGGGCCTACTGACGGGAGCTGGCTGGGAGGCGGCGCGACCGACGGTATGCCGCACGGTCGGCGTGGCGGTCGCTGGCGACGAGGAAATCGCCAAACTTTCGGCGCGGCTCGATCTTGCCTACCGCGAAACAGCCGCGCGCGTGCCGGACAACGATGCCGTGACAATTACGAAGACCGCGAGCGCCGCCGACCTATCAATCGCACCGCTCGATAAGATCGACGAGCCATTGAGCCTCACCAACCTGCATAATGCGATCGATGCGCGACTGCCGCGGCTCGATCTCCCCGAGCTGATCCTGGAGATGCACGCGCGAACGGGGTTCGGGGCAGCGTTCACTCATGCCAGTGAGGGCAATGCGCGCGCTGAGGATATAGCGACCACGATCTGTGCAGTGCTTGTCGCGGAGGCAACCAATACCGGGTTCGAGCCGCTTGTCCGCTCGGAGGTCCCCGCCTTGCGCCGGTCGCGGCTGAGCTGGGTGAAGCAGAACTTCATGCGGGCCGAAACGCTGACGGCGGCCAACGCGCTACTGGTCGCCGCGCATAACAGGATTCCACTGACCCGTGCCTGGGGCGGCGGCGAGGTCGCCTCGGCCGATGGGCTGCGATTCACCGTGCCGGTCCGCACGATCCACGCCGGCCCGAACCCGCGCTATTTCGGGCGCGAACGCGGCGTCACCTGGTACAATCTGGTTTCCGACCGTTTTTCCGGGCTGAATGCCGTGACGGTCCCCGGTACGTTGCGCGACAGCCTCCATCTGCTGGCGGTCGTGCTCGACCAGGAAACCGAATTGCGGCCAAGCGAAATCATGACCGATACGGCCGGCTATACCGACACAATTTTCGGCGTTTTCTACCTCCTCGGGCTCCAGTTCTCGCCGCGCATCGCCGATATCGGCGGCGCGCGGTTCTGGCGTGTCGATGGAAAGGCCGATTACGGTGTGCTGGACGACCTCGCGTCGAACAGGATCAACACCAAGCTGATCGTCGAGCACTGGGATGACCTGCTGCGCCTGGCCGGATCGCTGAAACTCGGCGTCGTGCGCGCGACTGGGCTCACCCGTGTCCTTCAGACCAACGATCGCCCGACCAAGCTAGCGCGCGCGCTCCAGGAACTTGGCCGCCTCATCAAGTCGCTCTACATGCTGCGGTTCATCGATGACGAAACCTACCGGCGACGCATCCTGGTCCAGCTCAACCGGGGCGAGAGCCGTCACCAGCTCGCCCGCACCGTATTCCACGGCAAGCGCGGTGAGCTTCGTCAGCGTTACCGCGAAGGGCAAGAAGATCAACTCGGCGCGCTTGGGCTCGTCGTCAATCTGGTCGTGCTCTGGAACACGATCTACATCGACGCCGCGCTCAACCAGCTCCGCACCGAAGGTCATGTGATCCTCGACGAGGACGTCGCGCGCCTCTCGCCGCTCGGCTCCCAACACATCAACATGCTCGGGCGCTACGCCTTCACCATCCCCGACATGGTCGCGCGCGGCGAGCTGCGGCCGCTCCGTGATCCCAGCGTCACGGGCATCGACGATGCCTGAAGCCGCGCCTTATGTAGGTTTTCTGTTCCGTTGCTACTCAACCCCCGACA
>NZ_BLJH01000089.1:0-4357 GCF_009811895.1 Novosphingobium sp. TCA1
CTGGGCAAGGCCCTGCGAGGCCTGAAGCACTGGGAAAAGCCGGCCACGCTCAATACTGACAGGCCCAGTCGGCCCGAAGCTGCGATTTTGGCCAGGTTGAAGAACGAACACTGAACGCTTGATTGATTCTACCAGGACCGTTGCTGACCACCGACCTCGTAGATATCGGCTTCCATGGAGCAATTGTAGCTCTCTGCGATGTTGAACATCTCGGAGAGGAGGCTTTGGATTTCCTCATCAAGGGAAATGCCATCCGGATCGGGGTCATAGGCGACGGTCAGTTTGTAATCACAATTGCCGTTTTTTACCATGGCGTAGTCGCGTTCCAGCATCGCCTCAATCCGCTCCCGAGCGGGTTTTCTACCTCTTCCACGCTTGTTGAAGTTCTCGATAATCAGATGCAGGGCGATGCTGGCAGTGGGCGGCTTTTCCGGCAGTTTGGTCTGTGACGGAATAATGTCGAGCGCCCGATAGACGGTCATTCGTGAGACCTTCAGGTCGCGGGCAACGCGGGCCTTGCTGGCGCCGGCGGCAAGGCGACGGCGGATTTCATCGTCATCGACGTTCTTCTTCCGGCCTTTGTAAACGCCTTCGGCGCGCGCCGCTTCGATCCCGGCGCGCTGACGATCCTTGATGAACTTCAGCTCCATATCGGCGACCATGCCGAGTATGGTGATGACCATTCGCCCCATGTCGCCCGCCGTCGTCACCTCTGGCTCAAGGATGCGCAGCGAAGCTCCCTTTTCATCAAGCTCATGCACCAGGTTCAGGACATCGCGCGTGGAGCGGCCGAGCCGGTCGAGCCGCAGCACGACCAGCTCGTCGCCGGTGTGCATAAACTGCATGATCGTTTCCAGTTCCGTGCGCCCGCTCCGCGAGGCCCCCGATCCGGTCTCGGAACGGATAATTTCGCAACCTGCATTCTTGAGGCGGCCAATCTGGATATCCAGATCCTGGTCCGTGGTGCTGACGCGGGCATATCCGATACGAGCCAAGTGCAAAATCCGTCACATTAGGGTGGCTCTTGCAGTGTATCGTCACATTGAGCGCAAACCCACCCTTTTGTGACAGACGAATGGTGTCACTCGGCCCTATCACTCTGGGGTGTACCCAAATGTTATAGGCCGATCAGCCGCCTCACGCTGCAAGCCGTCCAAAATCAATCCGGTCGTTCAGGTCGAGGTCGAAGCGGCCATAAGGGTTCACATGACTGTAGATCAACGGCGTGAGACCACGATAATCTTCCGGCGTCATCCGCCCCGCCCACTTCGGCTCAACCAGTACGGTCTGAAGCATGCGGGTGTTCACATACACCAGCGACGCTTGCAGGAGGTGTAGCGCCAGAACGGAGATTTCCTGCTCATGGATGCGGTTGGTGGCGATCTCGCCGCCCTTGCCGAAGAACACGAAACCATTAGCGCCGTTCCAGTTCTCAACCACATTCAGCCCTTCGTGGATCTCGCGGCGGAATGCCTCCTGACGCAAATACCGGCATAGGAAGATTGTTTTGACCGCGCGGCCGAGTTCACTCAGCGCCTTGTAGGTCGGGTGCATCACTTCGGCTCTGGCAAACCGGAGCAGGATCGCTTCCGGATCGGCGGTGCGCGATTGCATGGCAGCGGCATATTTGACCATTTCGTCATATTGTTGCTCGATCTCGTCCCAGTCGATCGGGCTGGAGAGGATCGGCAGTAAATTGGAAAGCCGCGTGCGCATGCCGGCTTGGGGAAGGGCCAGTTTCTGGCGTGCCACTGCTTTCAGCCGCGGGGCAAGCTCAAATCCAAGGAGTCGGCAGAACGCAAAGCCGACTGCGCTCTGGCCGTGGCTATCGACGTACTGGCGCTGGATTTCCATGTCGGTGCAATGGCGTAGCACGCCTTCGATCATGGAGGCGACCTCCGAGGAAGAGCACCGCTTGAGCTGGGAATAAACGCAGGTCGCGCGCTTCTCCACATGCCAGTAGATCATGACGCCACGGCCGCCATAGCGGGCGTGCCATTCCGTCATCAGGTTGCGGTCCCACGCGCCGAACTTCGTTGAATCGGACGCGCATGCCGTGCCCGCATCTCCCCATACTGCGGCATTGCGGATTGCCAGTGTCGCGTTTGCTACCCGCGCGCACGCCTCCCTCAGCGCTGGCGCGTGGATGAAACGGCGATGGACATGCAGCAATTCCTCGTAACTGACATCGGGTGTTGCGCCAGCGACCCGCTTGAGCCCGGCGTTCGTGCCCAAGCCATAGAGACACAGCAAAAGACGCTGAGCCAAGGCTGCTTTCGACAGGGTAACCCGCGAGGCCGACGTTTCGAAAGCATCCATCAATCCCGTGTCCAGAGCAGCCTCTTTCAACACGTCCAGCAGTCCGGTCATCGGCCAGCGCTGACCGATCTCGCTTTTGATCGAAGCGAGACCCTTCGGTTCGGGCAAGGGCTTGAACGGTGTAATCGATATCCGGTTGTCGCCGCGCCACAGGAGCCGGACCTTGTCGTTTTGTGGAATATTGGCATTGAGGAGCAACAGTTCCCGTTCAAGCTCCTCCCGGATCGAGGCGCAAAACGCCTGCGCATCTGGCGTCAGGCTGAGGCCGGAATAGTACGCATCTCGCCTGATCTCGAAGTCCTTGGGAAGATCGTCATCGGGATTGCGATAGCGATCCGCCCCGACCACCCAGATTTCTTTGGAGCGGATGCGGTCGCGCAGTTGCGTCAGGACGCAAAGCTCATAGCTGATCCGGTTTACCCGCCCATCGTCATCAATGACGGAACTGCGCCATCGCGCTGGAATCACCTCATCGATCGGAACATCCTGCAATGGCACGAAGCGGCATCCGCCATCCACCTTGCTCCTGATCCAGTCGAGGGCCGCCAGGACCGGCCGCCACACCGCGTTGTTCGACCGGAACTCAAGTACGGAAAGCAGGCTTGGCAGCATGCGCCGGTAATGATTGGCCCAGGAACCACGCATCACCTTGTAGATGCGCCGGTCCAGAGCGCCCTTCGCATGGCTCTCCTTGACGATCGCCGCCAGCTTGGCCTTACCGGCGATCGGGAAAATGACATCGCAGATGCGCCCCGATGGTTCATTGATCGAGGCGCTGGCGATCTCGACCAGCAGGCGCTCCTTTCCATAGACCCGCTCGATGTCTTTCGCGATATCGCCCACCACCTTGCGTTTCGAGCGCGTTCCGATCTTGTGAACGGTTTCGATCAGCAGGTCGATCATCGCGTCAGTGAGTTGCGCCTCCCGCGACATTAGATAAATCGCATAAAGGCCGAGCTGTCGCGCCGGCGCATGCCGGCGCATCTCCGAGGCCTTTTCACCGGCAACGCGGCGAACAATCTGATCGACCCATGGCTTGCCCGTAGCCGTCAGGAGATCATGGGGAAGATCAAGTCTCTGGATAAAGGCGAGTTTCTCGGTCACGTCGAGAATGTTGTCGAGCGTTGCCTGTCCGGCGTCACCCTTCATCCTGTTGAATCCGGTCGAGCTGTCCGGATCGGCAAGCGAGGCTTCCAATAACGCCACCGCATCTGACGAAAGCCGATCACTGGTTCCGATCAGCCAGGTGTCCAGATAATCTTGCCGTTGTGAGCGAACGACACGTTCAAGCTCCTTGCGCGACGGCCCATAAATACGCCGGTCCCGGCACCACAGGAAAACATGCTCAAGCATGGCATTGATCGACTGGCCGCCCGGGCACAGCTCGCCAGCAATCCATTCCGTCAATTGCGCGCGATCCACCCGCTTCATGCGGTGATATCCAAGATGGATCAGGATCTCCGCACAATGCCGTCGTGCTGTCCGACTGGAAAAGTCATAACCGGCTATCTCGCCAGCCTCGACACCGAGTTGCTCGGCCAGATACGAGAGGCCATCGGTAGGGATTGAGCCGGGATCGATCGCGAAAAACCCCAGGGAAGCGAAGAATTTCAGCTGCGCGGCGAGGCCAAGGCGCGTCAGGGCCGGCTTCGAATTTACAAAATCAATATCGGCAAAGCTCAGGCTCCATCGTCCGATCAAATCCCCGCCCGGAATACTCCGATCCATCAACCCACTCCCTATGATGGAGCGAACTGTCCTCTTCTATGATTTCCATCGTCAATACCGAATGCCACGTTCCCAAAACGTTCTCCGACTTGGCCAAAATCGCAGCTTGGGGCCGACTGGGCCTGACAAAGCGCCGAGCTATGGTGCAGCGATCACCGAATTGAAGCGCGAAGGAAAGCTGGACCAGGAGACGGCCCACCGGCAGGTGAAGTATCTCAATAACGTGATCGAGGCCGATCACGGAAAGCTCAAGATGCTGATCAAGCCGGTGCGCGGTTTCAAATCGATCCCCACGGCCTATGCCACGATC
>NZ_BLJH01000090.1:0-3835 GCF_009811895.1 Novosphingobium sp. TCA1
TTCTCAACCTCGCCGCAGTGCGCCTATGGCTGAAATCTTATGTCAACGCGGCCTAGATCGCCATCAGCCCGATCATTCCTCAAGCTCTCGTCAACTGGCGTGCTCTGCGGCTCAAATTGAAACTCCGCTTGGGCGCCGTCGGTCGCCACTGCGCCTGACCGCTGCTTTTCCGTACTACGGCCCGCTTGGTCCATCGAAGAAATACCGTTGCCAGATTGTGAGTGATCGGCATCGAAGCATTCCAACTCGGCGCAAACCACCCCCGGGACCTGGTATCCGAACCGGTACAGGTCAAATCCATATTGTGCGGCAACCGACTGAAGCTCGTGCTCCAGCCTGTTGACGCGATGGTCATATGCTTCTGGCGCGGAACCATCAAATCCGCTCGCCTTTGCATAGGCTTGCGCTGCGCCGACAAGTTTGGCGCACTGGCTTCTCGTCCAATTCCCCAAATTGCCAGGCTCGAGCCATCTGATATTCCAAGAGGGGAAACGCGCTTTCGCCTCGTCAAAGAGTGGCTGAACATCGTCAGGAAAATCCACCACCCCCTCCTTCACATCCAGGATGACTTCGTCGTGGAGGGTGACGAAAGCACGGGGAACAGTAAGCCCGTATTCCAGCACGAGGCGCAATGCGTCGTGCAAGGATGCTACGAACATCCCGGGGTGATAAGTCCCATCCGGCAGTTCGAAGAAGACCCGGGCGACGATCGGTCGCATGAGATCATCGGCCCAGACACCACCGCGTCGGATCTGTCCTTCCATGAGCGTACCTCGCTTCATAGATCATTCGCAAGTCGCGAAATTCTATCCTAATTGCACCAACCAACAACCCACTTCCCTCCTTATGTTCGCAAATTGTTCTTCATTTTACATCAAGCCGATGTTATAATGAGAATATATGCAGGAACCCTGTCCTCCATGGTATGTCGGCGCCCGACGCCTTGAGCCGCCATCAAGCCTTGCACAAGCGAGCGCAGGCCGCCATTCCTGCATTTTCTGACCCTCGAGATATTGTACAGCCGATGAGAACCAGCCTCGATCACCTGCCGGCCAGAAAGCAACGCGAATTGGATCGGCTCGTTCAGATTATCTTTGAAGAATTTAATGATGCCCACGGTCAGCCCACGGGGCAGCGCAAGATGGGCCGAATTCTCAAGATTGTATTGTACGGGTCTTTTGCACGAGACAACTGGGTTGATGAGCCAACCACAGGCAAAGGCTATCAGTCGGATTTCGATATCCTGATCATCGTGAATCAGCCAGAGTTGACCGATTGGTTTGACTACTGGGAAAAGGCCGAAGAACGCTTGAACCGGGAGCGGGAGATTTCCGGTTATCTCAATACGCCAGTCCAACTCATCGTGCACACTCTGCAAGAGGTGAATGATGGCCTTGCGCATGGCCGCTATTTCTTCCTGGATATCGCCGACGATGGCATTGCCATCTACCAGGCCGACGATAGTGAACTGGCGAGGCCTCATCCAAAGACACCTGTCGCAGCGCTGACAATGGCTGAGGAATACTACGAAGAGAGTTTCCCAGCTGCGATGAGGCGATTCAAGGGGGCCAAGTTTCACATGTCGGAGGGGCATGTGAAGGAGGCTGCGTATGATCTTCACCAAACCGCGGAGGGGCTCTATCAGTGCGTATTGTTAGTCTGCACGTTCTATACTCCTCGCGCCCATAACCTGAATTTCCTTCGCAATCAGGCCGAGAAGGTTTCCGGTTTGCTGGTTGATACTTGGCCTCGCGAAACCAAGCGCGATAGAAGCAGGTTTGAAAAGCTCAAAGATGCATATGTTAAAGGACGTTACTCCAAGCACTTTAGCATCACCATGGAAGAACTCGAGTGGCTGGCCGCTCGCATAGAGGAATTAGGTCAAGCCGTTCACAAAGTTTGCGAAGGTAAAATAGCTGACCTTCGCTCCACGCTATGAAAAAAATATAATGATCAACACTACTGCAGGAGACATGGCCAATGAACAATGCTGAACTCGCCGATAAGCTCGCCACCGAACTCGGCGTCACCAAGGCGGACGCAAAGAAGGCCGTCGACGTCGTGTTCACAGCCATCGCTGACGCTGCCGCGACCGGCGATGAAATCTCACTGAACGGTTTTGGCAAGTTCAAGGTGAAAGACACGCCTGCACGCGAAGGCCGCAACCCATCGACCGGCGCTACCATCCAGATTGCAGCATCGAAAAAACTGACCTTCGCCCCCGCCAAAGCCATAAAAGACAAACTCAACGGGTAAGTCCATAGCGGCGTCGCAATCCAGGTGCGACGCCGCTGTTGCTTTAGGGTAATGGGTAATGGCGCCAACGTTGCCGACATTCGGCACCTCATTTGGACAGTCTGAAAGCTGACCTTCGTACACCAATTAGAGCATAATCCGACCTGACTGAATCGCTGGGGGTTCCCATGGTGCGGGAAAACTGATTCAACATGTCAGCTGGACCAGGAGGCCAGCCTGGCATGACGAAGTCCATCTCAGAGGATCTACGCTCGCGGGTAATTGCGGCGGTTGATAATGGCTTATCCCGGCGCGCGGCAGCTGAGCGTTTTGGAGTTGGGACAGCGAGCGCGATCCGCTGGGTTCGCGAATGGCGGGAAATTGGATCGACGCGCGCGAAGCGTCAGGGCGGCGACATGCGGTCGCGGCGGATTGAAGCCCATCGCGAAGTTATTCTCGGTGCGATCGCGGAGCAGGCGGACATCACGCTGATCGAACTGGCTGAGATGCTGCGATCAGAGCATGGAGCCGCATTTGCTCCGAGCACCATCTGGCGCTTTCTGGACCGTCACTCGATGACGATCAAAAAAAACGGCGCACGCCAGCGAGCAGGAGCGGCCCGACGTTCTCGCGCGGCGGCGTGCGTGGTTCAAGGCCCAGCCTGATCTCGATCCCGAACGGTTGGTGTTCATCGATGAAACCGGCGCCTCAACGAAGATGGCGCGCCTGCGCGGTCGGGCAAAGCGCGGTATGCGGTGTCGCTCGCCAATCCCGCACGGCCATTGGAAAACCACCACATTCACCGGCGCGTTACGCTTGACGGGCATGACAGCGCCTATGGTCCTGGACGGCCCCATGACCGGGGAATGGTTCGCTGCCTATGCCCAGCAGGTGCTGGCGCCAACGCTGCGTCCCGGCGACATCGTCATCCTCGACAATCTACCGGCTCATAAGACGATGGCAGCGCGTGAAGCCATTGAAGGGGCCGGGGCGCGTATGCTGTTCCTGCCGCCATACAGCCCCGACTTCAATCCAATCGAAAACGCTTTCTCGAAGCTCAAAGCCATCCTCCGAAAAGCCGCTGCTCGAACCGTTCCGGAGCTATGGGATGCAATTCGAGAGGCATTGCCGCGCTTCACCCCAGAAGAATGCGCAAACTATTTCACTGCCGCCGGATATGAACCAGAGTGATCGGATTATGCTCTAGTTAGCGAAGGTGAACGGCCAACCTTGGGACTTACCTGCCTTCCACGCTGGCGGCAACGGATAGCCGCTGTTGCCGTAAAAGCAGCCGTTAAGAATTCAACAGCTAGCAGGCTGCTCAAATCTTTCACCGGTATCGTTCGAGCCGCGAGGGATCCGCTTGGAACGGGGGGGTAGCGGACCAACTAGATCTGAATGTAGAGGAGCAGCTGAGATCACCCACGCGAATGGTGGGGCAGGAAGGTACGATGGTCGACGACGCTTCTCAACCAATCCAAAGCAAATGGAAACAGGTCGGATCGATCATGACCCACGTGGCTTCCATCGCGGGCATCCTTAGCCCGGCTTATTCATCGGGCTTGGTCAGAAGGGTTGGCGGGAGTGGTGTAAGCGATTG
>NZ_BLJH01000091.1:0-3454 GCF_009811895.1 Novosphingobium sp. TCA1
GACCTGAACCTGATCCTGCCGTAGATCGACGGTTCCTACACCACCCCGCGGGACACGACCAGATTGCACTCTCGATAGCGCCTAGCACTGTACCACCAGCTAAGACCCAGCCAGGTGATCCGATGAAGCCAATCCCGGCAGAGAAGCCCCCCATCTTTTCCTGCGCCGAAGCGAGCATTCCGTGCCAGCGAGCCACTGCCTTCGCATGAAACATTTTGACCTCTAAAATCTGGATCAAGCGATGCGGCGTCTCAACTTCAAGAACTTTTGACATAATCTTCGATCAGTTCTGTATTAAAAATGGGCTGCCTCACGGTCAAGAGACAGCCCAAGGTTCCAGAAATGGTCAAGTTAAGAACAATGACCGAAATGCGCTTTATCACAGAGCATCTTTCATGCAACGGTGTAATCCAATCGAGGTGTTATTAATGAATTTCAATTGGTGATGGCCTCAAGATTGTGCAGTGGTTGAGACGGGCTGGTTGAGAATGCGAACCCAATCAACCTTGGCCTGTACACGCTCATGTGTGTTGCGACCCATGCATCGCATGGATGCGAAGGGAGCACATTTCGCTTCATAGCCGAGGCTATCGTTGTGAACCGGCTGTTTTCAAGGATGGCATGCCTTATCCGCGCCCCACATACTCAACCTGGTTCGACAACGCCGGCGCATCCAAGTTGGAACATCCTTTCGGAAACCGCGTCATTTGAGCACAACGTGCCTTGGAATCTCGCGGTGAATCGACAGTAGGTTGCTGACAGATGAAAATTTTTTGCTTGTAGCAGAAATTTATCGTGCTGCTGTTAGCTAAGTCAATAGGTTAATGGCTAATTATTGATGTATGGAATCGACGCCATAAAATACTGCTTCAGACCGGCAAGCTCCCTAGCAAACTACGCATATGCGTGCTTCTTATCGAGACGATCGTAATGCGTTGAGGGATTAACAGAGTTAAAATTTTGAAATATTCGACACTCTCTTGAGAGTTAAAAGGTCGGACAACATAACGCGATTTTTAACTTGAACTTAACTCAGATTTTCATAGAAAAGGCTTAGCGAGCACAAGGTAATGCAATCTGGTTCGCAGCTGGCCCGTCGCAGTCCCCCCCCCCCCCCCCCCCCCCCCCCCCCCCCCACCCGAATGACATGCGACGGGCCGGCCTTTTTAGCCCTGATGATTGGATCGTGCTTTCCTGACACAAGTGTCGCTAAGTGTGCCGAGCTTCACTTATGTGTCGCGTTGTAGAGACACACCGTCAAACCGAGCATGCAAACGCTCGTCTTTTCCGCTCGGACACAGGTGAGAGGGTATCAAGGGTCTCGTCCCATGGCGCAGTGTACGCTCTATAGACGCTTGCACTGATGGCCGTTTGCCGGCACGGTCGCCCAGGAAGCTATGAAACTGATTATCCCATTATTTTTTTGGGATTTTGTATGCCTGAAACGGTAACAACATTTGATGCCGTGGAAAGAAGCATAAACCTATTCAGTTCCGCATTGACGCTTGGGCATGATATGTCTGATCCGCTTCAGTGGATTGCGTGCGTTATGGCTTTGCCAGCTCTAATTATTCTTTTAGTTTATCTTCAATCGATTTTGACCCCTCCTGCTGGAGCGAACACACACAGCGACAGCGAAGATAAATCTTCTTGATCGAAGTCTGTGACCAAAGGGGTTTATTCAGGAATTTCCCGAGGTATTCGTCTTGTTGAGCGCCGGCCCAACTTCCTCATATGATTCAGTTAATTGTAAGCTACTTCCGCCGATAAACACAATCAGCGTTCCATCGTCAGCGGGTTGATAGTAGGCTATCGATTCTCGAATGACGGTCACTGGGTTTCCGTCGGGCAGCGTGAATGTTGCTTCCACCTCGCAACTCCTTCGCAAACGTTACCTCTTGGCCTGATAACCGCCAAAACAGGCGTCGGTTGCAGGAAGCCCAAATCTCAGACTAACCTTCCCTTTCTCATCCGCGAAACCTTGCGCCGATCGGCCGCGCCATTTGCGCGGCTGATCGGCATGACTGGAGGATTTGATATTGCATCAGGGCGCTTTTGGTTCGTCCTGGGCCTGCAAGCGGTTTTGCGCGTCAGTCGCGATCTTTCTGTAAGCGTCAAGCATCGCAAGCGAAGTGATCTTGCCGATGTCAGTCGATGTGTATGATCCTCCGAGCGCTCCGATACCGATATCAAGAAGCAGGCCCCCGCCGACCAGGCTCACATCCTTCTTCCGACCAGCCCCCGTGGCGACGGCCCGCTGAACGCCGGTCTTCACATCGATCAAAGAAAGCATGATCTGGCTTTCGAGGGTCTTTGTCTTCAGACCAACCGCGGATCCGAATGATCCCCCTAGACCTCCGCCACCGCCTCGGCTGTTTGCGTCCGAATAGAGGACCTGGGCACTGATTAGGTAATCTGCCGCAGTCAATGTCGCTTGGGTTAGCGCTTGACCGTTCGCGACTGAGCCACCGGCCGCAAGATTTCGTTCACGCTGCAGCGCGTCAAATGCTCCACCTCGTTCGACGACGAGGAAACAGTTTGATTTGGCGGCCAACAGTTTCAGGAGAGGAAGCGGATCTACTCTCGCGGTAGATCCCCCATTCTGGCGTTCAGCCATTTGGATCAATGCCCGCATCCCTGGCGGAATTTGATCCTCTGCGCTTGGGGCTTTGTCTTCTACCAGCGCGACGGAACCAAGGGGCTTCGAGCATTGTGGGAGATCGACGTTTTCGTCGACACCGGTTCCTCCCTTGCCGATCTTTTGGGCGAAGGCAGACGATGAGAGTGATGCCGCGAACACGGCGGCGAGGATATAGCCTTTCATTCGACGTCTCCGAAAACAGTGAAAGAACCTGTGCTTTTGTGTGCGATGCGTTTTGTTTTTCTAATCAAGACGTCCCGCTTCGCCCTGGCATGTAGAGATCGGGATGAGCGTCAAAGACGTTCCTGATGTGTCGGCGCACGCTCTCTACGGAAGGCTTTTCACCTGCCGGCAACCGTAGGGTGGAGTAGCCAGCTGCTGCGGTCATACGGTCACGCTGCGCGTCACTCCTGGAGTTGTGTGTGCGATCGTCGAGCTCGATCAGCAAGACGATGCGGCCTGTCGACTTTTCCTCAACGACATAATCGACCCGCTTGCTGGAAAATCTGTTTCGGACGGTCGTTGACCGCGACCGGTCAAGGCCCTTCTGAGGTGCGAGAATGGCGCCAAGCGAGACTTGGGCATGAACTCGCGCCCATGGGATCGCCATTTCGATATAGGTTAGCGTCCGGCGCTCTATAGGGGTCATAAGCGGCCGAGGACGGACGTTTGTCGGGAGTACGCCCCTGCGCTTTAGGAGCGTCTTCGCAATGCCCGCCAAGAGAACAATCACGAGGATAGGCAGCAAATTTGTTAGCGTCCGCGCTCGTGGTGTAATTTCCGGTTTAGATTGAGGCGATCGCATGGGGTGGG
>NZ_BLJH01000092.1:0-3337 GCF_009811895.1 Novosphingobium sp. TCA1
ACTATGTAGAGCGTGGAATTATGTTGAGTCGGCCGTTAAACGCGGCGGACTGGCTGATCGATAGAGGTTCATTACTCAGCATAACGAGCAAGCTCCGAACGTCTCAGGACGAAAGGAGCATCGATATGTCAGACCAACTACTTCTCTCCGCAGCCCTTCGGCATGTGGACGACTTTGCGCAGTCCCTCCGGGCACAAGGATACGCCGAAGGGACGATCAAGCATTATGGGCACGGCTGCCGCCATTTGGCGGTATGGCTCGACCAGCACGGAGTGGGACTGGCGGCGATCGACGAGGATATGATCGAGCGCTTCGCCGTTCATAGCTGCCACTGTCCCGGCAAGTTCGTCCAGAACGCGCGTCGGAACAGCCAGTACATGGCGACGATCCACCGTTTCGTGCGGTACCTCGCCGCGGCTCACGTGGTCGTCGAACCGGCTCGGGTGAGGCAGGGTGATGATCGTCTCGCCCCGTTCGGCGAGTGGCTTCGCCGACATCGCGGGACGGGGGAACGAACGATCCTTCGTCATCTGCATGCGGTCACCAAGCTGCTGCTGCAACTCGGCTCCGATCCGGCACGCTACGATGCAGCGTTGATCCATCGGGTGCTGCTGCAAAATCTGGATAGCACGTCGCGGGTGAGCGTGCAGCAAATGTGCGGTTCGCTCCGGATGTATCTAAGGTTCCTGGCGGCGACCGGTGCCTGTTCACCTGCCTTGGTGGGGGCGATCCCTCGGATACCGCGATGGCGCTTGGCGACGCTCCCGCGCTACATCCTCAACGACGATGTCGAGCGAGTGATCGCGTCATGCGATCCGTTCACAACACGCGGCTTGCGCGACCGCGCGATCCTGCTGCTGCTCGCACGGCTGGCTTTGCGCGGTGGCGATGTCGCAAACCTGCATCTTGAGGACATCGACTGGGATAAGGCACTGATCCGGGTCGCGGGCAAGACCCGCCATGCGGTCGCGCTTCCGCTGCCGCAAGATGCCGGTGACGCCCTGCTCGCCTACATCGAGCGCGCCCGGCCTATGGTCGCGTCGACTAAGGTTTTCATCCGCGCGATCGCACCGTTCGTGCCGTTCGCCTCGTCCTCGCCAATCGCGATCATTGTGCGCGATGCGTTGAACCGCGCCGGGGTCGATAATGCCAATCTGCGGGGTGCCTATCTGCTGAGGCACTCCGCCGCGACCAACATGCTGCGAACCGGGGCGACCCTCGATGCGGTCGGCGCGGTGCTGCGGCACCGCTCACCCCAAACCACCGCGATCTATGCCAAGGTCGACACGGTGATGCTCGGTCAGGTCGTGCAGCCCTGGATCGGAGGTGCGTCATGCTGATGCATGCCAACGTTCAGCGCTACGTCGCGATCAAGCGAGGGCTTGGTTATAAGTTCGCTGATCAGGAGCAGATGCTCTACAAATATGCCGTGTTCGCCGATGCCCATGGCGACGAGCATACGTCGGCAAGCCGGATGATCGAATGGGCGTCGTCGGCCCCCTCGGGCCAACGCTCACGCGAATGGCTGCGGGTCGTTCGCCACTTCGCAATCTCCATGCATGCCGAAGATGAGCGCAATGAAATACCCACACGTGACGCGTTCGGTAGGGGAAAACGGCCAAGACCCCGTCCTCATATCCTGACCGAAGCGGATATCGATCGCATCATGCAGGCGGCGCTGACGGTGCCGCCGGTCGCGTCGATCACACCCTACACCTATCACTATCTATTCGGGCTGCTGGCGACGACCGGGTTGAGGGTGTCCGAAGCGGTCGCGTTGGCCGAAACCGATATCGTGCCCGATGGTCTGGTGATCCGCGAAACCAAACTCCGGAAGGCCCGCCTTGTTCCGATCCATCCCAGCACGCGTGCCGCTCTAACGGAATATCTGACGCTGAGACGACGCATCGGCGGACCTGATTCGCACGTATTTGTGCTCTCCACAGGCGAGCCGCCCGATCATGCCACAGTATCGCGCACGTTCGTCAGGCTTGCCAGACAGGTAGGCCTACGCGGTCCGCAGGGCGAGCGTGGCCCCAGATTACACGATCTTCGTCATAGCTTCGCGGTCCGCTCTCTCGAACAGTGCGGCAGCGACAGGGCGGCGATCAGCCGGCACATGCTAGCGCTCAGCACCTATCTTGGACATGCCTGCCTCTCGGACACCTACTGGTATCTGGAGGCGACGCCGGTGTTGGTCCGCCAGATCGCGGATGCCACCGAGGCGTTCCGGGAAGGCGGTGCAGCATGACCGCGCTCGCACCCCATCTCAGCGTTTATCTGCTGGAGCATCTACCGCGCGACCGTGGCGCCAGTCGCCACACGACCGACAGCTATGCCTATGCCTTCCAGTTGCTCGTCTGCTTCGCGTCCAAACGCTTACGGGTCCAGCCATCCGCCCTGCAGATCGAGCAGTTGGATGCCGCGCTGATCCTCGACTTCTTGGACCATATCGAAGTCGATCGCGCGAACACTGCTCGCACGCGGAATGCCCGGCTCGCGGCGATCCGGTCGTTCTTCCGGTTCCTCGAATATCGCGCACCGGCCTGCCTCAACGTCGCCATGCAAGTGCAGGCAATCCCGGCCAAGCGTGTCGAGCAGCCTCTGGTCGATTATCTGACGCGGGCCGAGTTGCAGGCGGTACTCGACGCGCCTGATCGACGAAACCGATCTGGCTTACGCGACCGGGCAATGCTGCACCTGGCTTACGCCTGCGGCCTGCGCGTCTCCGAGCTTACCGGCCTCCAGCTTGGCGACCTGAACCAACCGGCACTCGATGCGATCCACGTCATAGGCAAGGGGCGGCGCGAGCGCGTACTTCCGCTCTGGAAGGAGACCCAGACGGTTCTGCGCGAATGGTTGCAGGTCAGGCCGCAGGCGAAGGGGGAGGCTGTCTTCCTAAACGCTCGCGGCGAGGCGATCGGTAGGCACGGCTTCGCGAGCCGCCTTGCGACGCACATCAAGACCGCGCACCGGTCGGCACCGACATTGGCGCGTAAGACGGTGACGCCGCACGTTCTGCGGCACACATGCGCGCTCCACACCCTCGAAGCGACCGGCGATATCCGGCGCGTCGCGCTGTGGCTCGGCCACAGCAGCGTCACCAGCACCGAGATCTACCTTCGGATCGACCCCGCCGAGAGGCTCGACATCCTCGATGCTGGCGGACCGCCACAGATCAGAAAGGGCACATTCACCGGCGTATCTGATCGCCTGCTTGCGATGCTGGAGACAGCCCATGCCTCGTAATTATGTGAAGCAATCCGAACCTGGCGTCACGAAAAGCGGCGCTGGCGCGGCCGCCCACAACATAATCGGACGCTCAACATACTACGGG
>NZ_BLJH01000093.1:0-3276 GCF_009811895.1 Novosphingobium sp. TCA1
TACGGGGGCAACCGAACGGTTGACCTCGTTAGATGGATTGTGACAGATGCCCCTTATTGGCTACGCCCGCGTATCGACGGACGAACAGGACACGTCTGCGCAGCTCGGTGAGCTTCAGCGCGTGGGCTGCGCAACCATATTTGAGGACCGGGCCAGCGGTGGCAGCCGGAGCCGACCTAAACTAGCCAGCGCGCTCGCAGCGGTAGGGCAGGGGGACACCCTTGTGGTTGTGCGGATTGATCGCCTCGCACGATCGTTGTCGCATTTGCTCGAAATGGTTGAAGGGCTTCGTGCGAAGGGGGCGTATTTTCGCTCGATCAACGATCCGATCGACACCAGCAGCCCGCAAGGCATGCTGATGACACAGATGCTGGGCGCCTTTGCAGAGTTCGAACGCGCGCTTATTAGGGAGCGTACGCGCGCTGGCCTCAAAGCGGCAGTTGCCCGCGGCGCTAAGCCGGGAAATCCGAAAATGCGCGCCCGGGATCCGTCAGCAATCGATGCCTTGCGTCACACCCTGAGAGAAAAGCATCTCCACGATCTGATCGATGGGCGGCGGGGTTGGCTGCCGCTCGTTGAGCGCCTGCGCCCGCAGTTGCCCTGGGCGGTGGTGTTGCGGCACATTCGGTCGATCAAGCCCCCGGTGCGTTCGTTTTCTGAACGCACGCTGGTGAAGGCGTGCCGAACGCTTGTTGATGCAGGCTATGCAAATCCTGTGATCCTTGAGACGGCGCCGCGCCTTTCGAATGATAGTCGCGTTGCCCTACTCGTTGCGGACAAGCTCAGGAGCGAGCCAGACGCGACGCTGCGCGGCATTGCGGCTTGGTTAAGTAAGGATTTGCGAGAGCCAACGCCGCGAGGGGGGATGCAATGGTCACCTGAGGGCGTGAGACGAGTCATTGCGCAGGCGCAAGGCCTAGGCATTCTTCCTGATAGATCGGCGGCCCGGGGAATTCGCGAATGAGCGTAGGAGAGCGAGCACGAGATCAGAATTCCGTTAGCGGCCCGGTGCCTGCCTCGAGCGGATCAAACAGCCCGATCCTGACGTAATTTGGGACTTCACGGTCGTTCCCGAGCGCGACCGTGAATGACGCGTTTCGCCGAAACCTGACATTGGCGGATACGCACCCCAAGGTCATCCCGCGTTCGGTTATTGGTCGGCTCGCGCCGTCAAACCGCGAGACTGCATCCACTAGATTAGTTCGTCGCACTAGTGGGCGCTAGTGGTCCCCTTCGGGTTCAGATAGACCCCGTGCGAAAGCGCTCATAGATGTGAAGCTCGGCCGACGCTACTGCCTCCCGCCAAGCTTTATAGAATTGCACAGGAGTTCGCCATTTACTCGTCGTCCGCCGCCACGACAATGAACGTAGGCGGCGCATCGGCGGGAACCGGCGTGCAAAGCCCGCCATAGATCAGGCTGGCAAAGTCCGGTGATCGTGCCCTACGGCGTGGTGTAGATTTCCGTCACCACCGTCCATTTCGGCATCGGGATGAACCGGTGATGCGCTAGGTACAGCCGAGAGCATGGCGATGGGATTGTCGCTGACGGGAGCCATAGTTTCAAGCGTCATATAGGGGGCGTGCTGGACAGCCCATTCGTCACTCTGCTCCATGAGGATGGCGCCGATCAGGCCCGTGAACACTCGCTTCGGCGCCCCCCCCAAAAAAAAGGCGCCTTCCACGTCGGCCCGGATACCCCTTCGGATGCCTTCAATCCCCGGCGCAACCGCCCGCACTCGCCAGCGGGCATTTGGCATGTCCGCCTGCTTCCTATCGGTCAGGCAATCGGGTCGGTCACGGCCGCGTTTCTGGCCGGATCGAAGTCATAAGGCGATCGGCCTCGTCGAGTTCCTCGAATCCCAGATCGCCGGTGGACGCTGCCAGCTTCAGCCGGGCCAGGATATAGTCGTAGACGGCCTGCGCGCGGTCGCGGTCGGTGGCGAAGCTCTGGCTCTGTGCGTTGAGCACGTCGTTCTGGGTGCGGATGCCGACGTCGCGCCCGGTCGCAGCGGCGCTCTGCTGCAGGTCGGCGGACCTGAGCGCGGTGTTGAGCGCGGCGACCCTGCGCGCGCCGGTCGAGGCAGCCTGCCACGCCTGCTGCGCCTGAAGGCGGGCATCGCGGCGCGCGGCGTCGAGATCGCGCAAGGCCTTGGTCGCGTTCGCCTGCGCCTCGCGTTCCTTCGACTGGATGCCACCGCCTGCATAGAGCGGGACGGTCAGGCGCACGCCTGCGGAAGCGGTCTGGATGCGGTCGGGCACGATGCCGTTGCCGCCGTCGCCGCCCATCCGGAATTGTCCCTGGTAGCCTGCGACACCCTCGATCACCGGCCGGCCCGACAGGCCGTAGCGGTCGATTTCCGCCCCGGCGGCGCGCGCGCTGTGCTCGGCGGCCCTGACGGCGGGCGCGCGGGTCTCGGCGCGTTCCTGGATGTCCTGCAGCGAACCGGTCGGCACCGGCGCGACGAAGTCGGCGGCGGGACGTTCGAGCCCCTCGGCGCCGAGGCCGGTCAGTTCGGAGAAGGCGGCGCGGGCATAGGCCAGTTCCGCTTCGGCGCCGATCCGCTGCGCTTCCGCCGCGTCGCGCTGGGCTTCCGCCTCGCGCACGTCGGTGATCCGCGCGCGTCCGGCGTCGAAGCGGGCCTGCGCGCCCTTGCGCTGCTGTTCCGCCGCCTCGACCTGCCGGGTGTAGGAGGTCAGCTTGTCCTCGCCCGAAAGCACCGAGAAGTAGGCGTCCGCCACGCGCAGGATGAGCGCCTGCTGCTCGCCTTCGAACTGGACGTCGGCGATCGCGGCCTTCTCGCGCAGCTGGGTTGACTGGGCACCCTTGGCGGCGTCGTAGATCGGCTGGACGGCCTGCACCGCCACCGAGGCGCGTCCCGAGCTGCGCTGGCCGGTGAACACCGGCGTGAGGTCTTCGGGCAGCTGGGCGTTGGTTTCGGTCATGTTGTACTGGTAGCCGGCCTGGACCTGCACGCTCGGTCGCTTGAGGGCGCGGGCCTGCACGGCGGCTTCCTGCCCTGCATCGCGCTCGGCCTCGGCGCTCTGGTGGTCGGGGTCGTGCAGGGCTGCGGCGCGCCAGGCGTCGACAAGGTCCGTCGCATGGGCGGGCGTCGAGGAAAGCATGGCGGCAGTGGCGAGGAACAGGACGCGGCTCATGCCTTCGCGCCCTCGGGGGAGGTGTCGTGCATCGGGGTCTCCGGCGTGGTGTCTCGCTTGCCCGCGCGGTCGAACACGAGTTCGTAGAGCGCCGGGAGGAACACGAGGGTAAGGATCGT
>NZ_BLJH01000094.1:0-3176 GCF_009811895.1 Novosphingobium sp. TCA1
TCCCCCTCCTCACATGGGCATTTGGCCGTCAACCGCTGGTTGGGACTAACCTGACGTGGTTCATTAGCGGCAGCCGCACTTGGCATGCCGCCGTCTCATGAAGGGTGGTGAACGGAAGCCCGGTTTTTGTTCTTCGGTAGCAGCGGCACCGGACAGGCCGCTATGGATCGCGGCGCTCACGGCCCAGAATGGCGAAAACGGGTGGCAAGCGGTCGTTGATGCAGAAGGGCGTTCGTGTAGCTTGAGCAGATGACCCAAGCCCTCTTCATATTCTCCGCAAAAGGTGTTGCGACCGAGGCGACCTCCTACCGTCCCGGTGCGCGACACGCACTCATGCTCTATGCCAGAGGCTCAGAAATAGAATCTGCCCGCTTGGCTGCCGTGGCTGGTGCCGAAAGCAGAGGATGGAATTTTGTAGAGGTTCAGCGACAGAAGGAAATCGACGCTGATCTCTCGGCCATTGAGGACGAAACCCTGAGATCGGCGGCACAGGATGCATCCCGTCTGGGTTACTCCATGATCGTTTACCGGAACGAGTTGCCGCTAAACGCGTAAGGTTGTCGTTGTCCGCAACGGGTGGCGTGCGGTCGGTCCAGTTTCGGCTGATTGCGTGAGGTTCGCAGCCATTGCGCTCCTTCTTTCTCACAGGCATGTTTCAACGATGCTTATCGTCTCATTCTTGCTTCTATCTCTCGCAAATAGCCAAAGCGTCCCAGTGTGGAGTGGAAAGCTAGCCCCGCAAGGCAGTGTGAAGGGCGAGTATTGTAATATCGCCATAGTTCGCAGTGATAGGCATCTCATAGTTCGCGCTGGCCCCGGACGCAACTTTGCGAAGATTGGCAGCGTCCCAAGACATGCAACCGTTTATACATGCAATGAAAGTGCCGACCGGAAGGTTGGGTATGAGCGATTCTGGGTGGGCATAGCCTACGGGGACGAAGACAAGCCATGCATCGGTGCCGAGAAACTAGGTCTTCCCGTTCAATTGACTAAACAATGTGCGACCGGATGGGTTGAACGAAATTCGGTTCAAACTCTTACGGGATAGAATTCAGTGGCCGCTAGCCGGGCGCAAAAAGTGCTTCTTCGGCGTCTGCTACGGGGCGTGTCCGGCCAGGCTGCATTTTTTCCCGAGCGGTGAGCACCGGACGGACGGCTATAGAGCGCAGCGCTCGCCGCCCGGAATGGCAAAAAAGGGTGGAAAGCGGTCATCAAACGAGCTTACGGGCAGGCGTCAAACGCTCCGCAAACGAACATCACACCCCAAGCAACGTTCACGACCAGCATGATCGCAATGTAGCAAGGCGCAAGCACTAGCCGTGTCATTGCAGGAATGCGCAGCAGATATAATCCGATGCTGCCGATCACGAGTGGCAATAGCACCGATACGAAACCATTCATTATTGGCCATTCGGGATGAGCATGCCCAGCCCATAACAATGCAGTCCACACTAATATAGGCGCAACAAAAACCAAAATGAGCGCTGAAAGGCGCCGTATATCTATCATTGAAGCGGTAGGCATGCGTGGAACTTACACGTTCTCGATTGCGAGGCAATGACCGCAATGGGGCGTGTCCGGCCAGGCCGGTTTTTTCGCCTTCCGGTGTTCAGCGGACCACGCAGATGATGACCCAAGACAGTGCGCCCTCGGGCGGAGCGAGAGCATGGCGTCAAAAATGCTTCGCGCGTTCTTACATCGTGACGATCTCCAAGTTTCGGATCCACAGGTCTGAGCCATTTCATGCGTACCGTCAGCCGGTCCGCTACAACCTCACATCCGGTCGCCGCTCCCAAGCGGCCGCACCATAATCCCGCTTTCGCCGGGTCTGGCTCAGGTGACGAGACCAATCTCTACGAGCGGCATATGAAGCCAGAGGAGGGGGCGGTTCGTCTACCTGGATCCCGCGAGATTGATGCCTCGCTGGATATTCGAACTAATTCGATCAGGCTGCCTTTAAGATGGCGCCTTTGGGCACGACGCCGGCCGTGCAAAATTGCCACAGCGCGATAAGCAGCTTTCGTGCCATCGCTACGATCATGACCCGGCGAATGCGTCCGCCGCCGTCCTGAACGCGCTGATTGAACCACTGAGATAATTCGGAGCCTGGTTGATGGCGGAGCCAGAGCCACGCGACCTGAATCATCGTCGTTCGAAGGCGCTTGTTGCCTGCTTTCGACACCCCTTGCTCGCGGTCGATAGTACCGCTCCGCCATGGCGATGGTACCAAACCCGCATATGCTGCAACCTGCCGCCGGTTGGCAAAGTGGCGGTAGAAGCCTTCACTGTACAAAGTGCCGGCGAACTCCGGGCCGATACCCCGTAGCTGGAGAAGGAGCCGAGGCGCTTTTGCGGTCTCCTCGGCTTCAACCGTAGGCAACATGGCCTCCCGGACTTTGTTGACCTCGTCGATCTGCGCCATCACCATCTCCAGGCGATCGAGCTCACGTTCGATCTGGCGAGTGATGTGGTTTGGGAGAGGCCGGCCATCGCCGGTTCGCAGTTCCTCCAGCATCGCCCGCCGATTTGCCTTCACTGGCTCGTATCCAGTGATTCCTTGGGCAAACAGCAATCCCTTGATGCGATTTACATGCTGAATGCGTTCGCCAACGAGTACCCGTCGTTCGCGTCCGATCCGGCGGCGATCTTCGTCCTCGATGCTGGGCACCGCCACCATGGCACATACCCGGGGCTCGCCACGTTTGTAGGCGAGCAAAGCGCGCACCAGCGCCTCACCATCGAGGCGGTCGGTCTTGGCCCGCCGACTGCGCCGAGAGGTGGCAATCGAAGCCGCATCCACGACGTGGCTTTCAATGCCTTCTTTCACGAGACAACGGTGAATCCAGAAACCGTCGAGCCCCGCCTCCTGAATAACGACCAAGCGATAGGAGACACCGGTGCGTTCGCGCACCTTAGTCTGCAGCTGACACAACCTTGCGAGCAGGCCAGCGATGTCACCCCCCGGAACCGTATGACGGGACATACGCTCACCATTGCCGGGCGCCAGTGAAGTAACGAGCCAAGTAGATCGGCTCAATTCCAAGGACACGAAGATTGCATTCAGCTGCGTGCTGATGGTGGCATGAGACGAAACTGACACGGGCTACCTCCTTCACGATCTGCGAGGGGCTGATCCTATCATCGCCGGCACCGTCCCGCGCCCATGGTATCTCTCC
>NZ_BLJH01000095.1:0-2871 GCF_009811895.1 Novosphingobium sp. TCA1
CAGAGGAAGGCCGAACCCATTTCCGCATTGGGTCGGGAGGGTCGCGCCTCGATGAGGACACGCCTCTCCCGCCCACCGAACCGGACGTGATAGTTTCCCATCATCCGGCTCTCCGTGCTTGCATGTCGCCGCTATCGAGCGGCTTGAGTTGCCCGGCGTGGAGCGCCTTGTGACAAGGCAAGCAGAGGACGATGCGTTTGCGCCGCCGTGCCGCCGCGACCTGTTTCCAAAGCGGGGTATTCTTCATGTCCGCCAAGCGGTGGGCATGGTGAACCTCACACGGATGTTCGGTCGAGCCACAATATTCGCACTGCTTTGCCCGAAGCCGATCCATCACGTCCGAGCGCCCCTTCGTGAAGTGAGGGATTGCCCAACGATCAACTTTCGGCCCGAGGTTCGGCAGCCGGTCGATATGCTTTAGATTGAAGACAGCAACCGACCGTTCCTTCCCGTCCACTTTGAAGCGGACGGCGAGTCCATCCCGTGTCTTGAGACGGTGGGCGACCTGATTGACCGATAGCCGCAGCTTGAACGCCAGCGTTTTCAGCAGGCTGGTTTCCCAGAGGAACCACAGCTTGCGAAGGCTGAACTTCGCGACGTAGGCCAACCGGTAATAGTTGGCGAGCCCGCGCATCTCGGCGTTGTATGCCAGCACGATCTCCAGCATCGAGCTGTCGACCAGATACCGGCGGTGCATCGCTTTCAGACGCCCAAGGTCACCATAGCCCTTGCGTTGATTGAACCGCACGAGCCGGTCGTGCGGAACGCGGAGGTGAATGCGATCAGCCGGATCGCGCGAACGCACGACCCGCCTTCCCAACTTCGTCCGCCGAACCCTGCTCCCGGTCACGGTGATAACCGTGTAGCCGAGGAACGTGGTCCCCTTCGACGCTTTGCTCAACCTGCTCTTTTCCGGCGACGCTTCGAGGTGAAGGCAATGACGGAGATAATCCGCCACCTGCGCCATCACATCTCGGGCGTCCGCCTTCGAGCCGATCACACCAATGATGAAGTCATCGGCATAGCGGCAGAACAATAGCCGTTTGAAGTTCGGATCGAGCCCGTTCTTCGACGGCATGGTGGAGCGTTCCGTCTCCATCTCCCGGATCTTGGCAAGGACCGCCTCCGCTTCGGCCTCACGGCCTTCGCTCAGCAGCCTCTCGACCCGGAGGCGACGTTTATACATGCCGATGGTAAGGTTGCGGTATCGCGGGTTCTCAGCCCTTCGTTTGCCTCGGTCGAACCGCGCTTTCATCCCTGCCAAGAACTGATCCAGTTCGTGAAGATAGATGTTGGCGAGGATCGGAGAGACGACGCCACCTTGCGGCGTGCCGCTGTAAGTGGCGTTAAAGGACCAGTCCTCCATGTAACCGGCCTTGAGCATCCCTTCGATCAGACGGATGAACCGCTTGTCGTCGATCTTCCTGTTAAGCAGGTCGATCAGGATGCTGTGGTCGATATTGTCGAAGAAACCGACGACATCGACGTCCACCAGCCATTTCACGCCAGTCCAGGTGTCCTTGATATGTTCAAGGGCGGTGTGGCAGGATCGGCCTCGCCGGAAGCCATGCGAGTGCGGTGAGAACACCGGCTCGTATATGCGTTCCAGCAGCAGCTTCACCGCCGCCTGAACCAGCTTGTCGCTGGCCGTTGGGATGCCCAGTGGGCGTGTTTTCCCATTGGCCTTGGGGATTAAGACCCTACGCACGGGGGCGAAGCGGTAGCTGCCGTTTGTGATTTGCCCGATGATCCGTTCGACCCGCTCTAAGGAGAACCCGTCGAGCGTTTCGTCGGTGACGCCGGGCGTGAGCGCGCCTCGGTTGGAGGCGATCTCGGCATAGGCCTGCTCCCACAGGAGCGGGTCTGCCATCATACGCGACAAGCCATTGATCCGCTTGCCCTGTCTCGACAGGGTTGGGATCGATTCCAGTCGCCGTTGCAAGGTATCGGGTAGCATCAGCACGCCCACCCTGTTGGCTGACCAGTCTCGCAAGCACTGCCGCCCTTCACCCGACCAGTGAGGAGTCCCGCACCGGTTGCCCGGCAACTTTCGTCCGTGATCGTCCATCCGAAGATGGCTGTCCGGGGCATTACCCCCGGCATTTGGCTACTATGACGGCTCTGTCGCCATGTGGGTCGCTGAAGCGCCCATTTAGGCGATCCCGTGTTTACGCGAACAAGGAGATGCGATGCGGTTAGGCGCTCCGTTCGTCCCTTTGATCCCATCGATGATGGGCAGGCCGCGCTGGCTGGGCCGAGGGTGTTTGATCGCACCACCCTCTTCATTCCGGGCCTAGTAGCATCCCGGTTTCTGCGCGGTGCGACGCTGCAACCATCGCTGCGCCGCTGTCGAGGATAAAACCCTGAGGACTGGAGTTCAGGCAGTGTAGCTTTCGCCGTACGCACCTTGCGATGACCCGCCCGACCTACGATGGTTTCGGCAGTTTGGGCCTTTTCCCGACATGCTATGGTCCCGTTCCTCTTTCGAGATTTCAGCCGGTTCATCACCGGCACCGGTAAGTCGGGGACGCATGGATTTTCCCAGCTATCCAGAAGACATGTCTTCACTCCTTTATTCGCGCCGACACGGCGCACCACGAGTTCCTCGCGGGCGTAGTCCTTCGACCCGAACCCGTTCGCGAGGTCGCGGCCCAGCCGGGACTTGTGGCCGGTTGAATGACAAAGCTCGTGAAAAACCGTTCGAAACCAGTTCACCGGCTCATAGAATGCGTGTTGTGGCGGCACCTGCACATAGTCTGCGCCGGGCGCATAAAAGGCCTTGTCGCCGCCGATCCGGAAATTGACCCCGCTTGCGGCAATGAGCGCCTCGGCCACCGGCACGATCTCGCGCTCGGGCAAGGCGACCGGCTG
>NZ_BLJH01000096.1:0-2866 GCF_009811895.1 Novosphingobium sp. TCA1
ACAATGCAGTCTTTATGCAGGGCTGTCATTGATGGTGTGGATTCTCAAGCGTGAGGTAAGAGCATTTGGTGGATGCCTTGGCATGTACAGGCGAAGAAGGACGTGGCACGCTGCGATAAGCGTTGGGGAGCTGTGAGCAAGCTTTGATCCAACGATTTCCGAATGGGGAAACCCACCTTCACCATTTCTCTCGTTGTTCGAGTGATCGGGCAGTGAGTGAGGTGGATAAGGTATCACCGAGTTGAATACATAGACTTGGTGAAGCGAACCCGGGGAACTGAAACATCTAAGTACCCGGAGGAAAAGACATCAACCGAGATTCCGTTAGTAGTGGCGAGCGAACGCGGACCAGGCCAGTGCTTGCATTTCAGTTAGCAGAACACTTTGGAAAGAGTGGCCATAGCGGGTGACAGCCCCGTATGCGAAAACGATGATGCAAGACTCGAGTAGGGCGGGACACGTGAAATCCTGTCTGAACATGGGGGGACCACCCTCCAAGCCTAAATACTCGTACATGACCGATAGCGAACACAGTACCGTGAGGGAAAGGTGAAAAGCACCCCGATGAGGGGAGTGAAACAGTACCTGAAACCGAATGCTTACAAGCAGTAGGAGCCTCTTTAGGGGGTGACTGCGTACCTCTTGCATAATGGGTCAGTGACTTAATGTACCATGCGAGCTTAAGCCGTTAGGTGTAGGCGCAGCGAAAGCGAGTCTGAATAGGGCGACAGAGTATGGTGTATTAGACCCGAAACCCGGCGATCTAGGCATGACCAGGTTGAAGGTGCGGTAACACGCACTGGAGGACCGAACCGGTGAATGTTGAAAAATTCTCGGATGAGTTGTGTTTAGGGGTGAAAGGCCAATCAAGCCGGGAAATAGCTGGTTCTCCGCGAAATCTATTGAGGTAGAGCGTCGAATGTATGCCGTTGGGGGTAGAGCACTGGATGGTTGCGGGGGTCGCGAGATCTACCAATACTAACCAAACTCCGAATACCAACGAGACTTGTTCGGCAGACAGACGGCGGGTGCTAAGGTCCGTCGTCAAAAGGGAAACAGCCCTAACCTACAGCTAAGGTCCCCAAGTCATCACTAAGTGGGAAAGCATGTGGGAATCCCAAAACAACCAGGAGGTTGGCTTAGAAGCAGCCATCCTTTAAAGAAAGCGTAACAGCTCACTGGTCTAAATAAGGGTTCCTGCGGCGAAAATGTAACGGGGCTAAAGTGATGCACCGAAGCTTAGGGTTCAGATCTTTGATCTGAGCGGTAGCGGAGCGTTCCGTAAGCGAGTGAAGCTCAAGGGTAACCGAGGGTGGACGTATCGGAAGTGCGAATGCTGACATGAGTAGCGATAAAGAGGGTGAGATGCCCTCTCGCCGAAAGACCAAGGGTTCCTGCTTAAAGCTAATCTGAGCAGGGTGAGCCGGCCCCTAAGACGAGCCCGAAGGGGGTAGTCGATGGGAACCACGTTAATATTCGTGGGCCTGGTGGTGTGTGACGGATCTCGTGTATTGTACAACCTTATCGGATTGGTTGTGCTTTGAAGAGGTTCCAGGAAATAGCCCCACCGTATAGACCGTACCCGAAACCGACACAGGTGGTCAGGTAGAGTATACCAAGGCGCTTGAGAGAAGTATCCTGAAGGAACTCGGCAAATTGCCTCCGTACCTTCGGAAGAAGGAGGCCCTGTCTATGCGCAAGCACTGGCAGGGGGCACAGGCCAGGGGGTAGCGACTGTTTAGCAAAAACACAGGACTCTGCTAAGTCGGCTTCAAGACGACGTATAGGGTCTGACGCCTGCCCGGTGCCGGAAGGTTAAGAGGAGGAGTGCAAGCTCCGAATTGAAGCCCCGGTAAACGGCGGCCGTAACTATAACGGTCCTAAGGTAGCGAAATTCCTTGTCGGGTAAGTTCCGACCTGCACGAATGGCGTAACGACTTCCCCACTGTCTCCAGGATATGCTCAGCGAAATTGAATTCTCCGTGAAGATGCGGAGTACCCGCGGTTAGACGGAAAGACCCCGTGCACCTTTACTGCAGCTTCAGAGTGGCATTGGAAAATTATTGTGTAGCATAGGTGGGAGGCTTTGAAGCAACGGCGCCAGCTGTTGTGGAGCCATAGGTGAAATACCACCCTGTGATTTTTTAATGTCTAACCTCGTACCGTTAGCCGGTACAGGGACCCTCTGTGGCGGGTAGTTTGACTGGGGCGGTCGCCTCCTAAAGAGTAACGGAGGCGCGCGATGGTAGGCTCAGGCCGGTTGGAAACCGGCTGCAAGAGTGCAATGGCATAAGCCTGCCTGACTGCGAGATTGACGAATCGAGCAGAGACGAAAGTCGGTCATAGTGATCCGGTGGTCCCTCGTGGAAGGGCCATCGCTCAACGGATAAAAGGTACGCCGGGGATAACAGGCTGATGATTCCCAAGAGCTCATATCGACGGAATCGTTTGGCACCTCGATGTCGGCTCATCACATCCTGGGGCTGGAGCAGGTCCCAAGGGTTTGGCTGTTCGCCAATTAAAGTGGTACGTGAGCTGGGTTCAGAACGTCGCGAGACAGTTTGGTCCCTATCTGCCGTGGGCGTCGATACTTGAGAGGAGTTGACCCTAGTACGAGAGGACCGGGTTGAACATGCCTCTGGTGTACCTGTCGTGGCGCCAGCCGCGCAGCAGGGTAGCTATGCATGGACGGGATAACCGCTGAAAGCATCTAAGCGGGAAGCCTCCCTCAAGATTAGGTATCTTCGAGTCGTGATAGACCATCACGTTGATAGGCCGGGTGTGGAAGCGTGGTAACGCGTGGAGCTAACCGGTCCTAATAACTCTGTTCATGCTTGATGAATCCCACCATCAATGACAGTCCTGC
>NZ_BLJH01000097.1:0-2846 GCF_009811895.1 Novosphingobium sp. TCA1
CAGAAGCGCTTCAGCGTCACCCAATGGGAGATCCTGGTCTGCTACAACGGGCAGCGCATCGAACAGTACGGCGACAAGATCAAGCTGGTCGGCAAGGAATACAGAGGACACCCGCGCGAAATGTGGATGGCGGTCGCCTACCGCGAAGCGATCGCGCGCGACCTCGCAAGCAGGCTTCCCGTCGTCGAGGAAGCGGCGATCACCACCCATCTGACGTCCCACTGATCCCATGCTGCATCAGCATTTGCAGCCTGCCGGCACCGCGCCGGCAGGACTGCCTTCGCTCGTCCTGCCTGCCGAGATCCGCGCCGCGATCGAGGCCGGGGCCTGGATCGTCTTCAACGTCTCGGGCGGCAAGGATTCCTCGGCCGCGATGTTCGCCGTCTCGATCATGCTCGATCAGCTCGGCCATCCCCGTAACCGTCGCCTGGTCATCCATGCCGACCTCGGCCGCGCCGAATGGGACAGCACCCCTGCCATGGTCGAACAGCTGGCAGCACTTGCGGATCTACCGCTCTGCGTCGTGCGCCGTAACGCCGGCGACCTGTTCGACCGCTGGGCACAGCGCTTCGAGAACGGCAAGCGCCGCTACGAGGCCCTCGAGACCTACAACCTGATCGGTCCATGGTCCTCGGCCTCGCTGCGCTTCTGCACCTCCGAGGCCAAGGCCCATGTCATCGGCCCGCACCTGGCGCGCACACTGCGTGGCGAGACCATCATCAACGTCCTTGGCATCCGCCGTGATGAAAGCACCGCGCGGTCCAAAGCCCCGGAATGGAAGGCTGACACGCGCTACGCCGGTGCAGGCAATGCCCATGGCACGCGCATGATGCTCTGGCATCCCATCGTCGAATGGACGACGGCCGAAGTCTTCGCCGCACACCGCCATCTCGGCATCCCGCTTCACGAAGCCTATACCTGCTACTCCAGTTCGCGGCTTTCCTGCCGATTCTGCGTGCTGCAGTCGATCGCCGACGCCCGCGCATCGGCCAACGCTCCCGCCAACCGCGATGCACTGATCCACCTGTGCGACCTCGAGGCGACGTCCACGTTCTCGTTTCAGCCAGCGCGCTGGCTTGCGGACACCGCACCTGATCTCTTGCCGCCAGACCTGCAGATCCGCATCGCGGCCGCCAAGATCGACGCGCATCGGCGCCGCGAGGTCGAGGGCGCGATGCCCAAGGGTCTGCGATACGTCAGGGGGTGGCCGCCGCGCCTGCCGACATTGCCCGAGGCCGCGGCCATTGCCGAGGCCCGTGCGCCGATCCTCGCGCGCCACCAGCTTGCCAACCGCTTTCCGACCGCCCGCGCCGTGCGGGACCGCTTTGCCGACCTCATCGCCCAGCGCCGCGCCGCCTGACCGATAGCAATAGGAGACTGCCATGACCGCTTCCACGGACCATCCCGTCATGTCCCAGGCCGAGGCCGTCGCGCTCGGCTTTGCGGGCTTCAACGACGTGCCGCACAAGCCCATCGACGTTCCCGATGGCGAATACACCATCACTGCCCGAACGAGCGACGGCCGCCGTGTGACCTTCTGCTTCCTGCCCGATCGCGAACGAAGCCCGGCAGGATTCGTAGATATTCAGTACCATGATGCCGGGACGAAGTGCGCCAATGCCAATGGCGGACATTCGCCCACCTTCAACGCATTCGGCATCGGGCGGGGTGGCCGCCATATCCTCGATTCCCGCCCTCTGGATGAAGCGGATCGCCCCTCCATTCTCGTGCTGATGCTCGACAAGGCCGAGCCAAAGTCCTCGCCCCGCGCAAAAGCGCGCGACGCAGGCGGGCGCCGCGAAGTCTCGTGGTCGTTCGGCGAAGGCACGATCTTCCCCGGCTACACCGATGACCGTGAATGGAACGGCTTCCTCAACATCAGCGTGGCCGAACATACGTGGCCGCATGTTCGCGCCGAACTGCTTTCGAGTGCCGACGGCGACCGCGAGTTGATCGCATCAGTCAAGGCGCTGAAGGCCGAGGGTGGCTTTGTGTCGCTCGCCTTCGGCTACACCACACAGGAAGTCGAAACCCGGTGGGCTCTGCAATTCCCCGACTATCCCATTGCCTGCATGCCGCCCATTCCGGGAGACTGGACGGACAAAAGCTGGCGCAACGACACCAAGCCCAGCTTCGAAGTCTGCACCGGGCCGATGGGCGAGCCGGTGGAAATGTGGATCGACTATCCCGAGCCTGCGGTCCGCGAAATCGCGGGCGAACCCCGCTTTGGGCTCTATCGCCGCAATGCCGATGACGAGCTTGAGGCGATCTACACCGGCGAGGATTACGCCGAGGCCATGGAGCACGCGAACCGCGAAACGCTTGCATGCGCTTTCGCCAAGGCTCTCGCCCACCAACTGACGCCTGACGAATGGCAGACCATGCGCCTCACCAACCAGACGATCACGCCGGGCTGCTGCGCCTCGCACGATCACCTCGATGCCAACATGGTCATGCTCGCCGTGTGGCTCACCTATCGCGGGGATCAGCTGATCGCCCGCGGCGCGATTACGGACATCGGTGATGACCTCGATCACGTCAACGCGGCATGGACGATCGCCAGGGAGCGTTACATGACCGCCAGCGCCGAAGGCGAACGCTTCGACCTGTGGCGCTGCACCGGCATCACTGTGCCCGACCTCGCAGCCGCCGGTTGCGAAATGGGCGACAACGAACCCTGCATCCGGCCTGGCCGTCTCTACGAACCCGGCCACATCGAACTGGATGAAGAGAAGGGCCTGATCGTCACCGTCGGAAATTCGATCCGCACCTTCGAACACCAGATCGAGGCCGAAGGCCATCTCTGGCGCGCCTATGCGTCTTCCGAGTTCACTGCCCAGCCCGGG
>NZ_BLJH01000098.1:0-2600 GCF_009811895.1 Novosphingobium sp. TCA1
TCGTAAGCGCGCATTTCGTAGCACGCCGTTTCCGGATGCGGTGCGGCCATCATAGTTGACGCTGGACGAGACAGGCCACCGCAGCGCCGTCGGCGGGTCAGGCGTGTCTTTCGAAGTTGAATGGCAGCAGGTCGTCGATATCGGCGTCGTGAGGTCGCTGGGGCAGTTCAGTGAGGACATGGCGTAGCCACGCGAGAGGCTCGACGCCGCAGGCGCGGCAAGTCAGCATCAGGCTGTAGGTGACGGCGCTCGCCCGTGCGCCGTCCACGGTGTCGCAGAAAAGCCAGGATTTTCTTCCTGTTGCAAAAACCCTGATGTCGCGTTCGAGAAGATTGTTATCGATCGGCATCCTGCCGTCTTCGACGTAACGCGTCAGGTATTCCCACTGGTTGAGGGAGTAGGAGACCGCATCGCCAAGCTTGGTGTCGGGCACGACCTTGGGTGCGATGTCATCGAGCCACGCCTTGAATGTATCCAGGACCGGGACGCTATGTTTCTGGCGGAAGCGGCGCAGGTAGCTGGCCTGCGTTTCTCCCCCACCGGGCATTTCGTCCCGCGCCTGCCTTTCGATCCGGTAGAGCTGGTCGAAGAACTTGAGCGCCTGTGCGGGCGGCCCGCCTTGTTTCTTCCTCGCCTTGAGGGCGTCGGCAAAGCGCCGTCTGGCGTGGGCCATGCAGCCCAGATGCGTGGCGCCTTTCAATGTGCGCCAGGCCGTATAGCCGTCACTCATCAGGATACCGCGATAGTCGCCGAGGAAGGCCTGCGGATGTTCCTGCCCGCGGCCCGGTTGATAATCGAACAGCACTATCGGCTGTTCGCTGCCCTCGCTGCTGCGGTAGGCCCACATATACGAAGTGCTGGTAGGCGCCTTGCCCTCTTCCTTCAGCACCTGAACCGTAGTCTCGTCGCCATGGATGACCTCCTGGGACCGGAGCCGCAGCTTCAGGGCGTCATAGATGCGATACAGGTGCCTCTCGCTCGAGGTAATCACCCAACGGCCCAGTGCACCACGGCTGACAGGTACCCCTGCGCGCTCGAAGGTTTGCGCCAGACGATAAAGCGGTGTGCCATCGACGTATTTATGAACAAGGGCAAAGGCCAGCGTCGAGGCCGTGGCAATGCTGCCCGGCAAGGGCTGTGCGGGCATCGGCGCAATGATGATCGGCGTGGCGATCCCGGTGCGGTCACAATTGCGGCATGCATATTTGGCGCGGGCATTCTGAAGGACCGTGGCCTTCACCTCGATGTGAAGCTGCTCGGTTACCACTTCCCCCATGCGATGCATCCGTTCGCTGCAGCACGGGCAGACCTTCTGGTCGTCGGCGAGGTCATATTCGACGCGCTGGCGCGGCAGGTCGGCAGGAAGTGCCTTGCGCCCGCGCTTCTTCCCTTCTGGCTTTCTCGCCTCCGGCAATCCCGTGTCGGGAAGATCGGCGGCGACCGGCTCATCGACGTCGTCGTCGGTATCGTCCTCAAGGGAGGCCTGCTCGGCTTCATTGAAGACACGATCCAGGTGCTTTTCGCTGCGCGGCGCAAAACGGTGCAACCGCGCCAGCGCCAGTTCCTCCTCAAGCTTCAGGATGCGCCGGGCAAGGGCGTCTCTCTCGGCCGCCAATGTCTCGACCTCGGCGGCCTTCGCCGCCAGAAGCGCCATCAATTCCGCAATAGTGGGGGCGCCGGTTCGATCCATCGCAGTCTTGAATCGAAAGCCTGTTCCTGCGTCAACAGCCTTCAGCCGACAAACTGATATTGCCGCACCGGATGAGGGACCAGCGCGTCAATATCGATCCCGTCGAGCAGCCAGCGCAATTGCTCTGCGGTGAGCGCCACCACCGTTTCCGTCCGCCGGGGCCATCGGAACTTGTCCTCTGTTAGCGCCTTGAGCACCAACACAAAGCCCGACCGGTCAAAGAACAACAGCTTCATCCGGGTCCGGCGCCGGTTGCAAAAGGCAAACGCCGCGCGCTCGAACGGATTGAGGCCCATCGACTGCTCGACCAGGATCGCAAGGCTGTTGATCCCGCAACGAAAATCGATCGGATCCCGGTGGAGATAGACGCGCAGATCTTCAGCGAGCCGGAACATTGCAGTGCCCCAGCGCATCGATCATCACCGCCAGTAACCGCGCGTCACACCCCTCCAGCGTCAGCGATACGCCATTTGGCATCGACGCCTGCAGCCGCGCTGGTGGTACCAATCCCGCAGACCGGCTCCCGATCCCACCAGTGGGTCGCACCGCAGGCGCCGCAGACGTCTCCACCCGGACAAACGCCGACGAATCCGGCAACTGCCCCGGGCTCCGCTGCCCGTTCGTACTCTGCCGCTGCTGAAACTTGCTGACCCATTTGCGAAGCTGGTTGGCGTTGACACCGTGCTCCAGCGCAAGCCTCGCAACCGATATGCCCGGCTCGAGACACGCCTCAACCAACCGTGCCTTCCCCGCCGGATCATAATAACGCCGGCCGTTACTCGTCACCCTTACAACCTCGAGCCCAGAGGAGCCCATCGGTGCCATCTCCATGTGTCCACCTCTTCCTTGGTGGACACATCCTTCACACTGCGGCACTCAACCGAACAGGTGCCCGGAATTTCGCGCTTAC
>NZ_BLJH01000099.1:0-2558 GCF_009811895.1 Novosphingobium sp. TCA1
TGTGGAGCGGCGTGCAAAATTGACCCCCTTAGCGGGGTGATCGGCGTCTAAAATTGACCCCCTTCATCTCATTGTGAGAAGCGCCGCCGTTTCGGTTCCGGACGGCGGGTACAGGGATGTTGGTTGTGGAGACGATTACGAGGATCCGTCGGGAGCACCGGGACGGTAAGCCGATCAAGGCGATAGCGCGGGATTTGCGGCTGTCGCGCAACACGGTGCGCAAGGCGATCCGGGCGCCGAACGCGGATGCCAGTTACGAGCGCAAGGAACAGCATCGGCCGCAGACCGGCCCTTTCAGCACTCGCCTGGAAGAACTGCTTGAAGAGAACGAAGGGCTGCCCCGGCGTGACCGGCTTCGCATGACGCGGATCCATGATCTGCTTCAGCGCGAAGGGTTTGGCGGCTCTTATGACGCTGTGCGGCGCTATGCTGCACGCTGGAAGCGTGAGCGTCGCGTTGACGCCGGCGATATGACCAAGGCGTTCATCCCGTTGATGTACCGGCCCGGCGAGGCTTACCAGTTCGACTGGAGCCATGAGGACGTCGAGATCGCCGGCAAGCCAATGCGCGTGAAGGTCGCGCATATGCGGTTTTGCTGGTCACGGGCACCATTTGTCCGTGCCTATCCTCGCGAGACGCAAGAGATGGTGTTCGACGCACATGCCCGCGCCTTTGCCTTCTTCGGTGGGATTCCGACGCGCGGCATCTACGACAATATGAAGACGGCGGTGACGACGGTGTTCACCGGCAAGGAACGCCTGTTCAACCGGCGGTTTCTGATCATGACGGACCACTATCGCGTTGAGCCGGTGGCCTGTAGTCCTGCCGCAGGGTGGGAGAAGGGTCAGGTCGAGAACCAGGTTCAGACCAGTAGGGAGCGCCTGTTCAAGCCGCGCCTGCGCTTTGCCAGCCTCGAGGAACTGAACATCTGGCTGGAAGCCGAGTGCCGGCGCTGGGCGGAACGCAACCAGCATCCTGACCAGGAAGGCATGACGATCGCGCAGGCGCTGGAGGTGGAGCGGCCGATGCTGCAACCGCTACCGGTTCCCTTCGACGGGTTCTTCGAGAGCGAACACGTAGCCAGTTCGACGTGCCTCGTGAGCTTCGATCGCAATCGGTACTCGGTGATGGCAAAGGCGGCCCATCAGGCTGTGCAGGTGCGGGCCTATGCAACGCGCATCGTGATCCGCTGCGACGGCGCTGTCGTGGCCGAACACGAACGGGTCTTCGGCCGGAACCAGACAATCTTCGATCCATGGCACTACCTGCCCATCCTCGCCCGCAAGCCCGGTGCGTTGCGCAATGGTGCTCCCTTCCAGGACTGGGCTCTCCCACCTGCACTGGCCCAATTGCGGCGTAAGTTGGGCAAGGGCGACGATGCCGACCGGCGCTTTGTACGCGTCCTCGCCGCTGTCCCCGAAGATGGCCTGGAGGCTGTCGAGGCCGCAGTGCGCGAGGCACTCAGCGCCGGTACTATCAGCGACGAGATCATCCTCAACATCCTGTCCCGTCGCCGCGAGCCTCATGATGCCCAGGCTATGGACGTCGTCGTCAACCTGAAGCTCAAGCATCCGCCAGAGGCGAACTGCGGCCGCTACGATACCGTGCGAGACCTCGATGCAGCGGCATGAGATCATGGCCGCCCTCAAGGGGCTGGGGCTCAAGGGCATGGTGGCGGCCTTCGATGATGCCGTCACCAACGGCATCCGCCGAGACAGAACGGTCATGGAGATGTTGGGCGACCTGTTGCGTGCGGAGACGGCGCACCGGGATGCGGCATCGATCCGTTATCGCATGACCGCAGCCAAGCTTCCGGCGATCAAGGACCTGGATGGGTTCATGTTCGATGGCACGCCGATCAACGAAGGACTGATCCGCTCGCTTCATACGGGCTCGTTCCTGCCGGAACGGCGCAATATCGTGCTGATCGGCGGAACAGGCACGGGCAAGACTCATCTGGCTCTCGCCATCACCGCCGCAGTGGTGCGCGCCGGTGCCAGAGGCCGATACTTCAATACGGTCGATCTGGTGAACCGGCTTGAGGAAGAGGCTCGCCTGGGCAAGGCCGGCAGCCTTGCCACCCAACTCTCGCGGCTTGATCTCGTGGTGCTTGACGAGCTCGGCTACCTGCCGTTCGCCCGGTCCGGTGGCCAGATGCTCTTCCACCTGATCAGCAAGCTCTACGAAAAGACCTCGGTCATTATCACGACCAATCTCGCCTTCGGCGAATGGCCGAGCGTCTTCCACGACCCCAAGATGACCACCGCTCTTCTCGATCGCATCACGCACCACTGCGACATCATCGAGACGGGCAATGACAGCTGGCGGTTCAAAAACCGGAACTGAGCCGAAAACCCCTTCCCCCGGACCCCCATCCCCGGCGGTTAACCCGGTGGGTCAACAGGGACCTCCCACGGACGCCGCCGCCAGCACACCTGACGGTGCGCGTCGTCGTCCGTGGGCCCCTCCTATCGACTACCGGGATAACCGCCAGACTACCGAAAGGTGGGGTCAATATTGGGCGCCGATAGGGGGTCAGTTTTGCGCGCCGGTTGACA
>NZ_BLJH01000100.1:0-2340 GCF_009811895.1 Novosphingobium sp. TCA1
ACCGCGATTATCGCTGCCGTCGAGACAATCCTTCCGCCCTCGCGAACTTTGAGGTAGGTGGGTGGAGTAGGCGATACGCGCCTTGCCGCCTTGCAGCGGCAGGTCTCGTATCGCCTCTCGCCGAACCGGACGTGCGCCTTTCGTTACGCATCCGGCTCTCCAGAAGACTCGGCGAAGTCAGGCGTTCCCATCCAGCCAAGGCGATAACGGGACACTGGGGTCCATCCGAGCAGGTACTGCTCTGTGAATCCGTCGCGCCATACCCGTCTTGACGGGCGGAGCAGGCTGGGAAGTTTGGACTTCCACAGCGCGCTCGCACTCGCTTTCGGGCGTTTCCTACGTAACCAGCAATACAGGCGAAGGCCGACATACCAGTCGAGATCGACGAATATCCGTCCCGCGCCCACGCAGTAACGATAGTAGTTCGCCCATCCGCGCAGGATGGGGTTGAGTTCCTGAAGCTTTGCGCCAAGGCTGCCGCTGATACTATCGGGGCGGGTCAGCTGCTTGACTTTGCGACGCAGGTTGGCGGCTTTTGCCTTCGGGATTTCGACGCGCGGGCCGTAGCCATAGCGTTTGTCCCAATGCATGCCGAAGCGGAATCCGAGAAAATCGAACCCGTCCGTCATGGCCGTTACCTTTGTCTTTTCCGGCGACAACTCGAGTCCTGTGACCCGGCGCAAGTGGTCGGCCAGTGCGGATTTCTCCGCGATGGCTTGTTCCTGCGTTCCCGAGACCAGCACGACAAAATCATCGGCATAGCGCACCGGAAGGTAGATGCAGCGACCGGCGGTGCGGTCACTGTCCCGTGCACTTGCTGCCGCTTTTACCCCATCGCTTTTGCGACGGGCCTGGGTCTTGGTGCGGTGATACGTCCACCGTTCGTATCGCTCCTCTATCGCGCTTAGGGCGATGTTGGCCAGCAACGGTGAGATGATCCCGCCTTGGGGTGTGCCAGCGTCTGTGCGGAAGAACTGGTCGTCCGTCAGTACCCCGGCCTTGAGAAACTGCCCGACCAACCGGACCACCCGCCGATCAGCCAAACGTTGCCGCAGCCGATCGAGCAAAAGGTGGTGGTTGATGTTGTCGAAGCAGCCCTTGATGTCCCCTTCTATAACCCAAGGGTACGGCATCCGGGCCCGCCGGGTGTCCTTGTCACGTTTTTGCGGTAGGGATGCCCGACGAATGTACTCCAAAGCACCGTGCGCGCTCCGCCCGGGCCGGAACCCATAGGAGACGTGCCAAAACTGGGCTTCGAAGATTGGCTCCAGAAGTATTTTGACCGCGCCTTGTATGACGCGATCCTTGATCGTGGGAATGCCCAAGGGTCGGAACTCCCCCGGTTTTCCAGCTTTCGGTATGAGTTTGCGTCTCGCCGGTTGGGGCCGATACGCGCCGTGGCGCAGTTCAGTCTGCAAATTGGCAAGGAAGCGACGCTCACCACTGTTCCGGATGCGTCCCACGGTCATCCCGTCGACGCCGGCAGTTCTGCCGCCTTTGTTTGAGGCCACGCGCTGCCAAGCGTGGCGAAGCACGCGCAGGTCGGTCAACCAACCCCACATGTCCCGCCATTGTTCGTTGGGATTAGCCTTACTCCACTGGTAAAGTTTGCGCTGAACGCCGAGTACCCAAGCCGCATCGGCCTGATGATCCATGTCCACAGATCGCTTCTCCGTCTTGCAAGTCTACCGTCTTCCTGCTTCCCTTCGCCCTGTGCGCGGCTTTCCCGCGCTCCGACTACTACGGAAGCTCCGCCCTTGGTGTCGCCCATCTCCGGCCGTTGCGGCGAGCCGGGCTCCGTGCCCGGCAGGCGATCCAAGTTCCCGTGTTCCGATTTCCAACCTGTGCGTTCTTAGGCGGTGAGCTCTGCCCCGTACGATGCTGGAGATGGGCAATGGGAGCTGATCCCATCCCGAGTGTGGTTGCCCCACTCACCGAGGAGGATCGACGAGCCTCCCCGTGCCGGATCGTTCTCGGTGCCTTCACGCCATTGCGCGTGTTGAAGGCGATATCTGTGTTTCCTCCGAGGCTTCACGCGCTCACTTCGTTATCTCGCCATAAACACTGTGGTAGCCCGACCTACGGTCAATGGCCCGTATTCGGTACAGTTAAGGCCGATCTGCTTATGTCACTCCACCGGCAACGCCCGGTCGAGCTTCTCGGCCCCCTTCCGTCTACTGCTCCGGCAGACGGGGCGGCATTGCAGCCGCCGGTCGAAAATCAGCAAGCTTAAGAGGTGGTTGCTAGATCATACACACCTCCCGCGCCGCACGGCGCACCGTCGATCCATAGATAGGGCCACTCACCTTCAATGGGCCGCGTAAGGAAGGCATTCACCCG
>NZ_BLJH01000101.1:0-2251 GCF_009811895.1 Novosphingobium sp. TCA1
CCGGAGATAAGCGGCTGCTTGGCTTATGTAGGTTTTCTGTTCCGTTGCTACTCAAACCCCTTGTCCCGCTCTTCGCGGGTTAGCTCCCATAGGGGCAGCTGATCCCTCATGCGCTCCATGTCGCGCGCCGCCTCGATCTGGCGATACTGTTCGCAAGCGGGCGCTGGATCGGCCGCGACGCCGCGACGCCGGCGAGCGGCGAAGATTTTCGAGAGAAAGGCGGGGAAGAGGAAGCGATAGGCGTTTGTGGCCTGCTTGATGCGCGGGCCAGCGCCTTGCGATTCGTTGTCGGGAACCGGCTCGTAGCGCCTGAACCAGTCGATAATGCGCGCGTCTTTGAGGCGCGAAAGCGCCTGAACGACGCAATTCTTGCTCAGGCCGGTTCCATCCATGATGGTGTGAAGGCTGGGGAACAACGCGCCGGTGCTATAGTCGATGACGCGGGCCAGGAACTCGATGATCTGGATGCCGGCCTGTCCGATCGCGCCGTTGCGAACGCGCGGTGTGGTCGTTCGCCGCTGCGCAAGCGTTTGCCGCTCGTAGAGCTTTGCAGCTTCGATCATCTCGCGCATCTGGCGCGCATTGCGGATCGGCGTGTAAGCCTTGGCCCGCTTCTCGTGGCCTACGGCGATGCTGCCGGCCCAGACTTTGACGCGCGGTTTTTCGGCACGCGCAAGCAAGGCGCGGTCGATCGTGGCGAGGCCGGTGCTACGCAGCACGGCGCCTATGGAAGTGGTCATGCGGACCTCCCTTCGTCGGTCCCGCGAGGCCAAGCGCCATCGCTCCCGAAAGCACGCTTTCAGGATTGACTTTCGCCGCAGCGCCACCGATAAAGGGGTTAAGCAATCGCCCACTTCGGTGGCACAAACAGCCCTCGCTCAGCCAAGCGAGGGTTTTTTGTTGCCCGTTGCAGACGGGGAGCCACCCCGCGCACAACAGATGAATCACCGACTCCAAGACGGAATCAGCGGGTCATAACTGGCTCAAGTTTCAGGAGTTGGCAAGAATAAGCGTGTGCACACGCTTATGATGCGGACTTATCCCGCTTTGCGGTAATGGCGCAGATAGTCAGGATAATCGATCCCGCGCGTCTTCAAGAGATTGATCGTCGCCTCTTCGACCAGGGCCGCGACAGACGTTTGCTCGCGTTCAGCCAATCCCTTGATCTCAGCTGCAAGCTCAGGTTTCACCCAAGCAGCAAGGTTGCGCGTGTTCGCGCGGCTCGGACGCCGCTTTGGCAGCGGGACCGGCAGCAATGGATCTTCCTGTCGTTTAGGTCGTGCCATAACATCGCATTGAATAAGGGGGCGTTCTGTCGCGCTTATAGAGGGCATAGCGTGGAAAGGTAAGCGTCCGCTGTAGGTCGTCTTTGCGGCGCACGCACGCTTGGTAACCGCCCCTTTTGGGGCCTTGGCCGACACGAACGATCTACCCGGCAGGCAGCGTTTCCTTCGCACCAATCACGAGTCGATACCGACGCATTTGCAGATCTCCACGCACATAAAGATCGCTGTCCAATGGAACGTCGACCGTTCCTTCATAGGTCGCACCGGCCTTTTCAAGAGTACGCCACGAAGCAATATTATCAGGCCGACAGGTAATCCAGATTTCCTGAAAACCATGGCGCTGTGCGATTGAAGACAGTTCCTTGAGTGCTGCGGCGGCATATCCATGACCGCGATGCTGAGGTTCGATGCCGTAACCAACGTGACCACCGTACAGCCGCATATATTCGGTATTTCCAAGGCGAAGTTGAATGGATCCGACGACCTCACCTTCAAAGACAATATCGTAGTGTTCGGCCGGAACCCAATCTCGCGTCGGGTCTGCTTCGGTCACTTTCCGCAATCTCAAAACGATCATCACGTGTAGAACTCGATCATAACGCCTTGGTATTCATAGGAATGGCGGGTGCAGATGACATTAAGCTGGGAGCGACACCACTTCCAAGCAGATTTAGACCTGCGATGCCTGCCATCTCCACGGCAGAAGTTCATCGATCCGGTTGATCGGATGCCCCTTGCCAATGCGATCAAGCACATCGGCAAGCCACTCCTGCGGATTGACGCCATTGAGTTTGGCCGTTTCAAGCAGTGAATACATGGCAGCGGCGCGCTCCCCGCCGCAGTCGGCGCCTGCAAAAAGCCAATTTTTCCTGCCAAGGCATATACCCCTGAGGGCATTCTCCGCGGCTCTGTTGCAAAAATCGTGAAGCTTGAGCATGCTTGGCGGAGATTGAACGGATGGAGCG
>NZ_BLJH01000103.1:0-2111 GCF_009811895.1 Novosphingobium sp. TCA1
ATCACGTCAGCATCCTCGAGATGAACGGCGAAAGCTATCGCCTCGCTCACAGCCGGGCCCGAAAGGCCAAAACCAGACCCTGAAAATCAAGCCAATGCCGGGGGGAGTGGCCTTCGGGCTACGCCCTCACGCCACTCCCCCCGGCATGTAACACCGTGGCCTGGTTTTACGCCGCCCCATGGCCGACTTTTGCTCCGCCGTTGACACTTTCCGGCACTTCTCACCCTGGCCGTGCGCGGAGTGGCCCATGACCGCGTTGCCAAAGAGCGATTCCACGCTGACGGCGCCAAAGCCATGAATGCCCTCGCTCTGGAAATCGGCCTGGCCCCCGGCAGCTACACCGTCAGCTCCACGCCCAGCGATCCCGCGATCGCAGGATATGTCGCGCTATCGAGCGATGACCTGTCGATCATGCTCAGCGTCGGCCCGCTCCATGAGGGCAACGAGGTGCAATACTTCGCCAAGCGCGGTCCTGCAGCCGGCCAGAAGCTGCGCTTCGCGGCAATGCGCGATTTCGTCCGGCCCACCCGTTTCGCAGTGCGCATCCGCCGTGATCTGCGTCTCGATGCCATCGTGCCCTCGCCCGCGCTCATCGAACCCCACACGCAGGCGCCGCGCGAACCCATCGCCGCTTAGGGAGACATCCCATGCTCACCACACATCAGGTTCTCGATCTCGTTCGCAGCGATGCCGCCCGGATCGAACGCTTCACCCAGCGCCGCGAGGTTTTCCTCGATGCGCTGGACTGGACAATGTTCACTTGTGAACAGGTCCACGAAGCTGCCATGCTGGACTTCATGCTGGAAGATGACCTTGCCGCAGCCCTCCAGCGGGTTTCCATGGCGGAAAGCCTCGCTGCCATGGGCATGACCCTTGTCCCTGCCTTCATCCGCTACAATCCATTCCCGCGCCCCTGGCATGTGGAGTGGCTCGCGCTGGCGAATTGAACGGAGACCCACCCTCATGAGCCGTTACGATTTTCCCGGAAAAGGCGTGGCGAGCAGCGTCGCCATCGGATGGGACCGGCCTTTGGCCACCTTCTTCGTCCAGGTCATGCAGCCCCATCCTCGTATCGAGGGCGAGGAAGCGACCTACATCTGGAAGGGCGCTGCCCCCGGCGAGCTTCCCACCGCAGCGGCCGCAATCACGGTCGCTGCCGAATATGCTGATCTGCCCGAGGATCTTGGCGCGACGTTGGAGACCGATCGCCTGAAGACCCTCGGCACATTCGATGGGCCTGCCCAAGAGGCTGCGAAGCCCTTCATCCAGGCATCGCCTCCGCCGATCCACACCGAGGCCGAAGCCCGCGAGGCCGGTTACACGCGCGCCGTCATCGCGGACAGTACCCACCATACCCTCGAATTGCTGATCGAACCTGAAGCCGACCTCGATTCCATCTTCTTCGCCTTCGACCGCGGTGGGAACGAAATGCTCCATATCCATGGTTGGAACTTCACGATCGAGCCGGAGTGACGTGGCAACAATCATGTGATAGTGTGAATACACGTATTCAATCGGAGACAGTGCCATGGCGACGTCAATACGCCTCGCCCCTGAAGTAGAGCAGCGCCTCGATCATCTCGCGAGCGCCACCGGGCGCACCAAGGCATATTACCTGCGCGAAATTATCGAACGCGGCCTTGAGGACATGGAAGACATCTACCTCTCCGACAAGGTGCTCGAGGACATTCGTGCTGGCCGCGAAACCACAAGTTCCCTCGACGACGTGGAGAAGCGCCTTGGCCTGGCAGATTGAACTGTCATCCAGCGCCGAAAAATCCCTCTCCAAGCTCGATCGCCAGACCGCTAAGCGGATCATAACCTTCCTGCGCGAGCGGGTTGCATCCAGTGACGATCCCCGCGCATCTGGAAAGGCATTGACCGGACCATTGGCGGGACGTTGGCGCTACCGCGTTGGAGACTACCGGATTGTCTGCGAAATCGAGGATGGCAGGCTTGTCGTACTTGTGCTGACCGTTGGCCACCGAAGCGGCGTTTACCGCTGACCCCCAGGCGATCCGTAACCCATAGAGACGAGGGGGAAGGGGACGGGCGATCCATGGAGGATCGACGGAGGTTCCCTTGTCCTACACCATCGACATTGGCGCAGC
>NZ_BLJH01000104.1:0-2061 GCF_009811895.1 Novosphingobium sp. TCA1
CCGCCTCGGCCGCGTTCTGCGCCGGCGCCAGGATCGAGGTCGCCTGCCCGGAAATGCTCATTGCACCGCGCGCCAGACCCGCCGCAATGAACGGCACGCTCATGAGCATGAAGCCGGCGATCGTCGCCGTCTCGGCGTTCACGGCCCCGATTCCAGCATAGCTCGAAAGCGTGATCCCGCCTTCAGCCACGGCATTGGATGCGCTTTCTCCGCGCGTCATGCAGATCATGTGGAGGATGACGTAGAGCGGTCCCCAGGCGGCGAGATAGAAGAACCCTGTCACATACCCCTTGAGCGCCTGGACCCCGGTCTGGGGCATCAAGAACAGCGGGAAGATCACCGGGAACATCGCGTAGAAGACGACGGTCAGCACGATATTGAGGATCGGCACCCACGACATCGCCTGCATGGCGATCGAGTTGTAGGTGTTGCGCGCCTGGATGTCGGCGCGCGTCGCAGCAAAGGCATCCATCGACGCGCTGCCGGCACTTCCTCCCATGGCATCGCGAGCCTGCATGAAGGCGTTGATCGCCGAGGTCTGCCGCATCGCAGATGTGTAATCGCTCGACGATCCGGTGAAGGTCTGGTTCACGATGGGAACGTCTTGCCGTAGCTTCGCGGCCGCGGCCGTCTCGCTGAGGTTTGTGTAGGTCTGACGCCCCCAAAGCGGCGTCGAAGCATCGATGATGGTGTTCCATTGCCCTGTCAGCGCCTGATAGGCCGCCTGACAGGTGATGATGGTGCTGCTGACGGACCCGCCAGCCTCTTTCTGAAGCCAGACCTGCGATCGCGCAGGCGAGCCGGGCCCGATCGACGCCCAAAGGTCGGTGCTGCTCGCAAGATCCGTCAGCGATTTGAAGTTCAACAGCACGTCGCCGAACACGCAGTTCTTGTAGTGGTTCTGCAGGTTGGTCGCGAACTCGGCATCGCGGATCTGGAAATTGCGGGTCGCATCGAAGAGCCGCGAACCGTAAATCATGCCGTTGTTGGAATAATTGAGCTGGCTCGGCATCACGAACACCGTCTCCGCCGTCCGGGTAAGCCAGTCGCCCACCTGGCTCGAGAAGCTGGCGATCACGCCCAGCCCGAGAGGGACATTGGCGACCGTCGCCGGCGCGAGGGAAGGGTTGATCCTATCCGTGACCTTCACGTCGACGGTCGGGACCATCAGGCAGGAATAGATCAGGGTCGAACCGAGGAACCAGTTGAGCCACACCCGGAAATTGAGCGTGAAAGCCACTGAGAGAAGGGCGTGGATCAGGCCGATGACCATCACCACCTTGATCAGCGATCCATAGCCGCCACCGCCCGTCCAGGCCGCAACGGCGTTGAAGGTGTTGACGATGTATTCCCCGCCGCCGATCGTGAAAACCTCGACCATGGCCCTACCTCCCGCTTAGTTGAGCCCGTGAACGTTGAGACCACGCGAGAAATTCAGCGCGGCCGCCATCCCCGGCGACATGGCATTCTGCAGCGTCGATTCCAGCGCGATCGATTTGTTGATGAGCGCAATCGAGATGTTCAGCGTGTTTTTCACCTTCAGATCGCGTTCGGCATACTTCGACCGCGCCTCGCCGAGTTGCTTGCGCCAGGTCTCGGCGGTTGCCTGATCCGCTGGCTGAAAATGGACCTGCGACAGCGTAACCCGGTCAAGCATGTTCTCGATCATCGAACTCAGGAGATTGACGGCCACGATCTCCGCGAGAGCGTCGGACTCACTGTCGGTGAAACTGCCGTGGGCCATCGCCTCGACCGCGAGCAGCTTATAAAGCGGTACGGTGGTCAGAGACAAAAGCTGCTGCTCGGCCGACGACAACGCAGCATCGGTGCGGATCTTGTCGCGCATCGAGGTGATCATGGCCTTGATGCGAGGACGCAGGGCGACATTCGTCGGAACCGAGAGGTTCTGCTCCGACACCTGCAGGCACTTGTCATCGTCCGTACACGTCAGGATTTTGGCCGTGTTGCCGGTCTGCGTGCCATCGAGGAGCGCCGTGACCACCGCATCCTCGGCGGGGCCGATATACTGGATCGAGGCGGGATTGCTGCCCTCGGCCTTGT
>NZ_BLJH01000105.1:0-2010 GCF_009811895.1 Novosphingobium sp. TCA1
CATGCTCACGCGCAGAACCGCAAGGCTTTGTCAAAATTGAGAAACTTCCGAATCCGGCTCTGACATCCGTCCGATCGACCTTCTGCATAAAGGCATCGAGGTTCAATATAAGTTGATCTGAGCCGAGGCGCTTCCGAAATGGTTCAAGCACTTCTTGCAATGCAATGATCGCACGCGCCGCGTGTTCAGGTACGACCCAATCAACAAGCTTTAGCTTTTTACCAGCGCGTTTCCGTTTTTTTGCGGGAAGGCCACGCACTTTCCATCGGAATACCGTTCCAGTGACAGAATCTTTTACCGGAATAAGGCAGTCTTTTTTAAGCGCGCATATTTCATACGGACGCATACCGGAAAGATACATGATGATAGTAGCGCACGCAGAGATAAAATTCCCCATCTCGGAGCGAAATTCGTGGTTTGCATGGTAACCCTCAGAGCCAAGAGGCGGCCGCCAAGGCATGCCTAAAGCTGAGCAGACAGAGATTACCGTTTTCCATCCAGGAAATTCTGATCGAGTCCCTGCCCCAGAAAAATTGTTTTCTGGATTTTCCCAGAACCCTATCCGTTCATTCACCATTGATCTGATGTCTTCTACGTACTGATCAATGTACCTCAGAGAAACAGTGACCATTGGATGTAATACATCGTCGGCTATCACAGATGTTTTGTTGTCTGTACTGGAACTATCGAACCCAAAAAATGATGCGCTCATTTTTCCATCATATGGTGAAAAAGGCATCGGCTCCGATAAGTAATCGCGATAGAGGTCAAGAGATTTCAAGGGAGACATATATGCCCAGACGGTTTCTGGGCTAACTCCCTCGTCTGCGCGTGTGTTGCCGCCTGCTATGTTCTCAAGCGCATCCTCGGCTTTATGTGACTCTATCCATTTCCGATATGCGTGGATGACCGATTGCGTGATTTGAATAGGCGAAATAATATCGGGGTGGTAGGCGTCGATCCAGCGCAAGAAGCGCTTCAGTCGGACTTGCTCTCGGCAACACGTATAAGGTGAGAGCACTTTCACGCTGGGTGAAAGCTTCTCATTCAGTCGAAAGTATGCGAGCTCTTTCGCCATAACCCGGAATGCGGGTTTGTTATGTGATATATAGCTGAAATCAATCGTTAGCGTACCTGCAGAGCGGGAGCCGGATTCCGCAGGGGATAGGTCCCATACATCCTGACCAAATACTGCATCAACGTGCGGACTGATGGCGTAGACCTTGCGATCATCCGGTATTGTTTTGCTTTTCGCCAGCCCCGAGGTGAGTTGCGGGACTATATTGGGCTGAGGTGCTGTACTCATCATGCGAGCAACTCCGGCAGAATTAGAATGTCAGCGCCAATGCCCTGGGCGATCACCCTCGCTTCGGCAACGATGGCATCTGGGAAACGTGGCAGAACTTCGCGAGTAATTTGGGTATGACTTTCACCAAATTTCAGCCGCCAGTCGGTGTCCGACATGGTCGCGCGTTTCTCTACGATATGATGCAAGAAGCGGATGACACGGGGTAGGGTTCGCCGCGTTACAAGGGCGTTGCCGCACCCCAAGCACTTGAAGAAGGATTTGGAGCACGGCTTCCCAGGTGCGTCAAAGGGGCTGTTGTAGAAACTCCGACACGATGAAAGCCAAAGATCCGTTTCCCCAGTTAGCGCGGCACGAATTTGCTCCACAGGTACGTCAAGTTCAGCGGCAACCGTGGCGATTGCCTCGGGGGGCGCATCATCTGGGAGATCAACGGCCTTACACCCCTCAAGGGCATATTTGAGCGCTTCAAGGCCGGCATTCTCGATAGCAGCCTCATAATGAGGCTTCATACGATCGCTCTCTAGGTAATGCCGAGCGTTCACGTCACGCGAATTGTCCTCTTCGTAGATGCCGATCTTGCCCTTGGATCGCACCATTTTTGCGGTCTTGTGAGAGACTCGGAACTTGGTGCGGTCAATCTTAGGGTCAGGACCCATTGATATGATTAGGTTTGTGTGATTCAGGCTCCGTGAGGAGACTGG
>NZ_BLJH01000106.1:0-1803 GCF_009811895.1 Novosphingobium sp. TCA1
CACCAGCCAATGACGCCGGCGGCGCTGGCACCTGCGTGCCATGCCTGATCGATATGAGCGTTCTCGACCTTGCGATCTTCATGCGGGTCCACCGCGTCAGCAAGGTCACGCCTGCAGGCGAGGTTTCCGCGACGATCGGACACTGGTTCGATTGCCATATCGACCCTTTCGAGATCGAGCAGCGGTTCCGCGCGATGATCGAGAAGGGCTGGCTCGTTCGCCGGACGGGCGGTGTTCGCCCGACGCTCAACGGGCGACGGCACGGCCGCACACACCTGCGCGGTCTGGTTCGGATGATGGATCAGGGCACGAGCATGCTCGACGTGGCCCGAATGATGTCCGTCCTGGGCATCGCAATGCAGGAACTGGATGGGGAGCACTCAGTCGATGATGACCAATGAGCGTGACGCACTGGAGATCCGCCCAAGTGGCAGCGCTGACAGGTTGCCCGGGCGCATTGCCCGCCTTGGTGCGATTCTGTTGGCTCTTGCCCCTGCCCTTCCCCTGCCGGTGCTCGCCGCCCCGCAGGATGCCGGGCTCGAGGCAGGCGAGGACAACGATGACTTCTATTGCCGCGAGCGCAAGTTGGGGCAGTGGTTCTATTGCGAGAAGCCCAAGCCGAAACCGAGCGAACAGAAGGCGGCCGAACCGGCGCAGTCTGCCAGCGAGCGGATCGCCGCGATCGCAAGGCAACTGGACGAGTTGAAGGCCCGCGCCATCCTCGAGCCGAGCGAAGAGAACGTGATCGCCTATGTGCGCTTCCAGCGCGAGCAGCTCGATCGCGCCTCCACCTTCTCCGACACCTGGCAGCGCGCCCTGTGGCAGAACCCGGACATCGACTACACGCTGCAGCGGCCTGTCTCGACGGTCGCCAAGCGGGCGTGGACCGACAATCGCACCGCCGATCGCGGCCAGGTGCTTGCGCATCTCGGCCAGCGCTATGGTATGTTCTACTTCTTCGCGCAGAGCTGCGGTGCCTGCGAAATCTTCGCGCCGATCCTGCGCTCGGTTGCGGACAGCCATGGGCTGGCCGTCATGGCCGTCTCGATGGATGGCGGCCCGAGCAAGGACTTCCCGAATTACGTCGTCGATTCCGGTCAACGCGAACGAATGGGCGTGCCGGGTAACGCGACGCCCGCGCTGGTCCTCTTCGATACCGCCACCAAAAAGACCGTCCCGATCGGCTTCGGCATCCTCTCGGCCGACGAGATCATGGACCGGATCTTCATGCTCACCAACACCAAGGTCGGGAGTGACTACTGATGGCCGAGCTTCCCCCCTTCCCTTCCGCCCAGCGCAAACCCTCCTCCCGCTTGCGCGTCTTTCGTCGGCGGTTTGCCGCCGCCGCCCTGAGCCTCGGGGCAGCCAGCATGGTGCCGATCGGCATCGCGCGCGCGGACGTCGCCAGCTCGATGAACTCGTTCTTCAACGACGCCGGCGGCGCTGCCAACGTGACCGGCCCGACCGCCTATCAAGGCCAGTCGGCGGGCTACTACTCGCTTGGCAATGCATGGACCCGTTTCCCGCAAAAGAGCGTGTCGCCGTTCAACCTCCAGCTGCCGAGCGCACGCGCTGGTTGCGGCGGTATCGACCTATTCACCGGTTCATTCTCGTTCATCAACGCCTCTGAGATGGTGGCGATGCTGAAAGCGACCGCCAACAATGCCCTCGGCTTCGCCTTCAAGCTGGCGATCGACAGCGTCTCGCCCGAAATCGGCAAGATCATGGGTGAGTTCCAGCAAGCCGCCCAGCAGATGAACCAGATGAACATCTCGTCGTGCGAGGCGGCGCAGGGCCTCGTCG
>NZ_BLJH01000107.1:0-1651 GCF_009811895.1 Novosphingobium sp. TCA1
CCCGGCTTATTCATCGGGCTTGGTCAGAAGGGTTGGCGGGAGTGGTGTAAGCGATTGCTTTGGTGTAGGAAAATGGGTGCCTAGACCAGTCCTGCAGCGAGGCAATTTATGCCACGGGCCACACCCGCCGGGAGCGATGATAGCGCGCCGGGATTTTCGTTTCCAGCGATCGGGCGCAAGAAAATCACAGCCGCGTTCGACGGAGGTCGGCTCACCTCGGATGGCGGTGTTCTGCTGCTGGCACAGGCCGAGCGCGCGATGGGGCTTTGCCGGCGGCTTGCGGCTTGCATTGCCGATCCGCGGGACCCTGTGCGGGTGATCCATCGCCTTGATGACATTCTGCGTGCCCGCGTGTTCGCGATCGCGTGCGGCTACGAGGACGCCGATGATCTGGACGCTCTGCGTGACGATCCGGGCTTCCGCCTGGCGCTGGACAAGCTGCCGGGATCGGGCGCGGGGCTGGCCAGCCAACCGACGATGAGCCGGTGGGAAAATGCGCCGACCACACGCGAGCTGGCCAGGATGATGGCCGCGATGATCGACATCTACTGCATCAGCTACCCCGCCGCGCCGGCGGCGGTAACGCTGGATATCGATGACACCTGTGACGTTGTTCATGGCTATCAGCAGCTCTCCTTCTGGAACGGGCATCATGGCGAGCGCTGCTTCCTGCCGATCCATGTCTACGACACTGCCACCGGCCGACCGGTGGCGATGCTACTGCGCACCGGCAAGACACCGTCGGGCGCCGAAGCTGCCGGCCACATCCGGCGCCTGGTGCGCCATCTGCGCCGGCACTGGCCCGAAACGCACATCACCATCCGCGGCGACGGGCACTATGGCCGGCCCGAGGTCATGGCCTTCTGCGAGGCGGCCGGCGTCGATTACGTGTTCGGCCTGCCAACCAACGCCGCGCTGCGTGCTGATCCCGAAATCGTCGCTGCCGCCGATGCCTGCGCGGTTAAGCGGGCTCAGCGCCAATATCCGGTCCTGCGCAACTATGCCGAGACCCGCTACGGCGCGAAGAGCTGGAAGTGCCAGCGCCGCGTCGTCGCCCGGATCGAGGCCAGCACGCTGGGCATGGACATCCGCTATGTCGTCACCTCGCTGGCCGAAGGTTCGGCTGAGCATATCTACGACACCCTCTACTGCGCTCGCGGCAACGCCGAGAACCTGATCAAGCGGCACAAGACCCAGCTTGCCAGCGATCGTACCTCGTGCCGATCTGCCAACGCCAACCAGACGCGCATCATCCTGCACACCGCTGCCTACTGGCTCGTGTGGCGCATCCAGCAGGAAATCCCGAAGGCTGCCGCGCTCGCCACCGCCGAGTTCGCAACGCTGCGCCTGCGGTTGCTCAAGGTCGCCGCCCGCGTCATCGAAACCGCTACGCGCATCCGCGTCGCCTTCGCGTCAGCCTGCCCCGATGCCAGCCTGTTCAGAACCATTGCCACCGGCCTCCGGCCGGCACCCACATAACCAGCGCGGCAGTGCCGCCGAAAGCCCGAGCCCTCGTCCTTCAACCTCGAAAAGCCCATCGATCCTGACGCGGTGAAAAAGCCCGCCGGAGGAGCTTGCTCTGATCACCCGGCGACCGACAAACCATGCTCGGACCAACCCGGAGCGGAGGCCTCATGAATAGTGCGGGTTA
>NZ_BLJH01000108.1:0-1525 GCF_009811895.1 Novosphingobium sp. TCA1
ACTGACCTTGACAGTACATGAGCCCAATCTTGGAAACCGTGTCAGAGTTTGCAACAGAGCCGTCTGATGGAGTGGAGCCAGAACACGCTTTTCTCGCTACTTCAAAGCACCCGCGGCGAGAAGCTGCCCCGGCTTGGCGCGTCCCCCTTCGGGCTCTGGCTTCGCCATCGCGCCCAGTTCATGTTCGAGCAGTCCGCCGCATTTGGCGATGTAACTCGCCTGGTTGAGCGTATCGACGAGACACTGTTACCCCTGCTTGATGTGCCCGGCGCACGAAAGGACGATCTGGGTGCGCGGCGACAACTACGATGGCCGGTTGAGCGGCAACTATGATGGCCGGTAGGATCGGTTGTCTGGGCTGATCGTAGGGCGGGGCGGAGCCCCGACCGGAGAGCGGACCAGACAACCGATGGCGATCTTCTTTCCCCTTCTTTCGGGGGTTGGTCGGGGCTGCGGCGGGCGGTGGTATCGGAACACTCATCGAACAAGGAACGATGGGTTTGCGATGCCGGGCCACCACATTTCCGATCAGCAGGTATTTCTCTTCATGACCCATCGTCGCCAACACACCCAGGCCGTCGCGGCTGCCAAGGCCGGTATCAGCGAGCGCAGTGCACGCCGGATCGAGAACGATCCGCAGCTTCCGTCCCAGAAGAAGAAGGAGCGCCACTGGCGCACCCGCGCCGATCCGCTCGAGCCATTCTGGCCACGTGTCGAGGAGTTGCTCCAGATCGACGGTATCATTGCCGTCACGGTCTTCGAGACGCTCCAGGACGAGTTCGGCGAGGATGCTGTTCCCGATGCGATACGACGAACACTGGAACGCCGGATCGCCCGCTGGCGGGCACTGCACGGCGGTGAGAAGGAGATCTTCTTCCCGCAGCATCATGAGCCCGGTCGGCAGGGCCTGTCGGATTTCACGGTATGCGATAGTCTCAAGGTCACGGTTGCCGGCGAGACCCTGGCCTATCGCCTCTACCACTTCCGCCTGGCGGCGAGTGGCTGGGAGCATGCGGCTGTCGTGCTGGGCGGGGAGAGCTTTGCCGCCCTTTCGGAGCACCTGCAGGATGCGTTGTGGAAGCTGGGCGGTGCGCCGGCCGAACACCGCAGCGATTCCCTGTCAGCCGCCTACAAAAACCTCGACGCCGATGCGCAGCGGGATTTCACGCGAAGCTACGACGAACTGTGCCGTCATTACGGCATGCTTGCCACCCGCAACAACCGCGGCGAGGCGCACGAGAACGGATCGATCGAAGGTCCGCACGGTCACCTCAAGCGGCGCCTCGATCAGGCCCTGCGCCGGCGGGGCAGCCGCGATTTCGTCAGCATCGAGGCCTGGCGCGAGTTCGTTGACGCCCAGGTCGCCAGGCAGAACCGACGGCATGCCGCGCGCGTCGATGCAGAACGCAGGGTACTCAAGGCGCTGCCCGCAAGGCGAACCACCGATTTCGCCATGGTCACCGTGGCTCTGTTGCAAACTCTGACACGGTTTCCAAGATTGGGCTCATGTACTGTCAAGGTCAGT
>NZ_BLJH01000109.1:0-1509 GCF_009811895.1 Novosphingobium sp. TCA1
TGATGGATCAGGGCACGAGCATGCTCGACGTGGCCCGAATGATGTCCGTCCTGGGCATCGCGATGCAGGAACTCGATGGGGAGCACTCAGTCGATGATGACCAATGAGCGTAACGCACTGGAGATCCGCCCAAGTGGCAGCGCTGACAGGTGGCCCGGGCGCATTGCCCGCCTTGGTGCGATACTGTTGGCTGTGGCCCCCGCCCTGCCCCTGCCGGTGCTCGCCGCCCCGCAGGATACAGGGCTCGAGGCAAGCGAGGACAACGATGACTTCTACTGCCGCGAGCGCAAGCTGGGGCAATGGTTCTATTGTGAAAAGCCCAAGCCGAAACCGAGCGAACAGAAGACGGCCGAACCGGCGCAGTCCGCCAGCGAGCGGATCGCTGCGATCGCAAAGCAACTGGACGAGCTGAAGGCGCGCGCCATCCTCGAGCCGAGCGAGGAGAACGTCATCGCCTATGTGCGCTTCCAGCGCGAACAGCTTGATCGCGCCTCGACGTTTTCCGACACCTGGCAGCGCGCCCTGTGGCAGAACCCGGACATCGACTACACGCTGCAGCGGCCTGTCTCGACGGTCGCCAAGCGGGCGTGGACAGATAACCGCACCGCCGATCGCGGCCAGGTGCTCGCGCACCTCGGCCAGCGCTATGGCATGTTCTACTTCTTCGCGCAGAGCTGCGGCGCCTGCGAAATCTTCGCGCCGATCCTGCGTTCGGTTGCGGACTCTCATGGCCTGGCTGTGATGGCCGTCTCGATGGATGGCGGCCCGAGCAAGGACTTCCCGAATTACGTGGTCGATTCCGGTCAACGCGCACGAATGGGCGTGCCGGGTAACGCGACGCCGGCGCTTGTCCTCTTCGATACGGCCACCAAAAAGACCGTCCCGATCGGCTTCGGCATCCTCTCGGCCGACGAGATCATGGACCGGATCTTCATGCTCACCAACACCAAGGTCGGGAGTGACTACTAATGGACGAGCTTCCCCCCTCCCCTCGCGCCAAGCGCCTGGCCTCCCCCCGCTTCCGCGCCTTTCGTCGGCGGCTCGCCGCCGCTGCCCTGAGCCTCGGGGCCGCCAGCATGGTGCCGATCGGCATCGCGCGCGCGGACGTCGCCAGTTCGATGAACTCGTTCTTCAACGATGCCGGCGGCGCTGCCAACGTGACCGGCCCGACCGCCTATCAGGGCCAGTCGGCGGGCTACTACTCGCTCGGCAACGCATGGACCCGTTTCCCGCAAAAGAGCGTGTCGCCGTTCAACCTCCAGCTGCCGAGCGCCCGCGCTGGTTGCGGCGGCATCGATCTGTTCACCGGCTCGTTCTCGTTCATCAACGCCTCCGAAATGGTGGCGATGCTGAAAGCGACCGCCAACAATGCCCTCGGGTTCGCATTCAAGCTGGCGATCGACAGCGTCTCGCCCGAGATCGGCAAGATCATGGGCGAGTTCCAGCAGGCCGCCCAGCAGATGAACCAGATGAACATCTCGTCGTGCGAGGCGGCGCAGGGCCTCGTCG
>NZ_BLJH01000110.1:0-1448 GCF_009811895.1 Novosphingobium sp. TCA1
CCGCGCTGTTCCGCGCTGTTCCGCGCTGTTCCGCGCTGTTCCGCGCTGTTCCGCGCTGTTCAACGCCGTTCAGCGCACTTCCCGTTTCCTGGTCAATAGCCGAGCCTGACCCCGTCGACACCGATCGCCATCGGTCGACGGGAGATGCTCCGTGACGCCAACCAAACTCCTTATCGGCCAGATTGCTGTCGTTTTCGCGATCATGCTCGCGGGGCTGTGGCTGGCGACGCAGTGGGCAGCTTCGATGCTGGCCTACCAGCCCGAGCTTGGGACGGCGTGGTTCAGCATCGGTGGGCTTCCGGTCTATCATCCGTGGGCGCTGTTCTGGTGGTGGTATTCCTACGACGCTTATGCGCCTGAGGTTTTCGACAAGGCAGGCATACTGGCCGGCGTTAGCGGATTCCTCGGCTGCGGCTCGGCGGTGGTCGGATCGCTATGGCGCGCGCGACAGAAGGGCAAGGTGACCACTTACGGCTCGGCGCGCTGGGCAAGCCAGCGCGAGGTCGCCAAGGCAGGTTTGCTGCAACCGACCGGCGTTATGCTCGGATCTCTGCGTGGCAATTACCTTCGCCACGACGGCCCGGAACACGTCATGGCCTTTGCACCGACGCGCTCCGGCAAAGGCGTGGGTCTGGTCGTGCCGACACTCCTGTCCTGGACCGGCTCTGCGGTCATCCATGACATCAAGGGCGAGAACTGGGCGCTGACATCCGGCTGGCGCTCGCGCTTTTCGCATTGCCTGCTGTTCAATCCGACGGATGCCAGCTCGGCCAAATACAATCCGCTGCTGGAAGTGCGCCGCGGCGCCAACGAAGTGCGCGACGTTCAGAACATCGCCGATATCCTGGTCGATCCCGAAGGCGCGCTCGAACGACGCAGCCATTGGGAAAAGACCAGCCATTCGCTGCTGGTCGGCGCCATCCTCCACGTTCTCTACGCTGAGGAAGAGAAGACTCTCGCCCGGGTCGCCACCTTCCTGTCCGATCCGCAGCGCTCTTTCGTGGCGACCTTGCGCGCGATGCTGTCCACCAACCATCTTGGCAATGCCGAGCAGCCAACAGTCCATCCGGTTGTTGCCTCCGCCGCCCGGGAACTGCTGAACAAAAGCGAGAACGAGCGCTCAGGTGTGCTGTCGACGGCGATGTCGTTTCTTGGGCTTTACCGCGATCCGACAGTTGCCGAAGTCACCTCGCGTTGCGACTGGCGGATCGCCGATCTCATGGAGGCGAAGCAGCCGTGCTCGCTCTACCTAGTAATCCCGCCCTCGGACATCAGCCGCACCAAGCCGCTGGTTCGTCTGGTCCTCAACCAGATCGGCCGCCGGCTCACCGAGCATCTCGATCAATCCGGAGAAAGTCGCCGGCACCAATTGCTGATGATGCTCGATGAATTCCCCGCGCTCGGCCGCCTCGACTTTTTCGAGACCAGCCTCGCCTTCATGGCCGGCT
>NZ_BLJH01000111.1:0-1445 GCF_009811895.1 Novosphingobium sp. TCA1
GACCGCGCGGCTCGCCGTGCCGCTGCGACCCGGCGAATGGCTGGCCGAGCGCAGGGCTCGACTGGATACACGGCTGAAGGAGTTTGGCCGCGCGGCGCGAACCGGCACGATCCCAGGCGGCATCATCGAGAACGGCAAGCTGCACATCGACAAGCTGAGGGCCGACACGCCCGAAGGGGCCGAGGATCTCGTGCTCGATCTCTATCAACAGCTCCCGCCCGCGAGGATCACCGATCTGTTGCTGGAAGTCGATGAGCGAACCGGATTTTCCGAGGCGTTCACGCATCTGCGCACCGGCGCGCCCTGCAGCGACCGGATCGGCCTGATGAACGTGTTGCTGGCGGAAGGCGTCAATCTCGGTTTGCGCAAGATGGCGGCGGCGACCAACACGCACAGCTTCTGGGAATTGCTGCGGATCGCGCGCTGGCATGTCGAAGGCAGCGCCTATGATCGGGCGCTCGCCATGATCGTGGAGGCCCACGCCGCCCTGCCCATGGCCGCCTTCTGGGGACAAGGGCAATCGGCATCCAGCGACGGGCAGTTCTTCCTTGCTACCGAGCAGGGCGAGGCGATGAATCTGATCAACGCGAAATATGGCAACGTCCCGGGCCTCAAGGGATACAGCCATGTGTCCGATCAATATGCGCCGTTCGCAACCCAGGTGATCCCGGCAACGGTCAGCGAGGCTCCCTATATCCTGGACGGGCTGCTCATGAATGACGCGGGCCGCCGCGTTCGCCAGCATTTTGCCGACACGGGCGGCTTCACCGATCATGTGTTCGCCGCCTGCGCCTTGCTCGGCTACAGGTTCGCCCCCCGTATCCGCGATCTCCCTCAGAAAAGACTCTATGCCTTCACGCCCAACGCGACGCCGGCCAATGTGCGAGCGCTGGTCGGAGGTAAGATCAATGAACCGCTCATCGAGCGCAACTGGCCCGACATCCTGCGCATCATGGCGACGATCGCAGCGGGGATCGTCGCCCCCAGCCAGATTCTTCGCAAGCTCGCCTCTTACCCGCGCCAGAATGAGCTGGCCCTCGCATTGCGAGAGGTGGGCCGCATCGAGCGAACCCTGTTCATGATCGACTGGATTCTTGATGCCGGCCTCCAGCGCCAGGCTCAGATCGGCCTCAACAAGGGTGAGGCCCACCACGCCCTAAAGCGCGCCATCAGCTTCCACCGCCGAGGTGAAATCCGGGATCGATCCGGCGAAGGCCAGCACTATCGCATCGCCGGAATGAACCTGCTCGCCGCCATCATCATATTCTGGAACACCATGAAGCTCGGCGAGGTCGTCAATACCCGGGCCGCCAGCGGTACCCATATCGCGCCTGATCTACTCGCCCACGTCTCGCCGTTGGGATGGGAACACATCAATCTAACCGGGGAATATCGCTGGCCCAAATCCTTAGCGTAGGATTCCGCCCCCTCCCGCAAACGCCCCC
>NZ_BLJH01000112.1:0-1353 GCF_009811895.1 Novosphingobium sp. TCA1
CTTAACAGGCTGCGGAAAAAGTAGCTTGCCCTGAAGAGGCATTGCTGATTCCAGGATTGCGACGAGCGATGTTGAAGGGATCGGGATGCGCGGCGATGATGAGCGGAGTGAGGGGCTGTTTTCGTACGTGAGCTGCGAGGCTCGGGTACCGGCGAACCACCCGCTCCGCGCCATCAGAGCGATTGTCGACAAAGCACTGGAGGTGCTGTCGGCGGATTTCGATGGCCTGTATTCGCGTATCGGCAGGCCTTCGATCCCGCCCGAGAAGCTCCTTCGCGCCTTGCTCTTGCAGGCCTTCTATTCGATACGGTCGGAACGCCAGTTGATGGAGCAGATGGACTACAACCTGCTCTTCCGCTGGTTCGTCGGCCTGGCGATGGATGCGCCGATCTGGGATGTCACGGTTTTCACCAAGAACCGCGAGAGGCTGCTGGCAGGCGACATCGCCGCCAGGTTCCTGTCCGCCGTCATCGGGCAGCCGCGCGTACAGGCGCTGCTGTCGGACGATCATTTCTCCGTGGACGGCACCTTGATCGAAGCGTGGGCCAGCGTGAAGAGCTTCAGGCCCAAGGATGAAGGCGGCCCCGGCGATGACGGTGACAGTGGGTCGGTGTCTAGCCAGAGCAAACAGGCGACGCGGCCGACCGGCCGCAATGCCGAATGCGACTTCCGGGGCGAGAAGCGCAGCAATGCGACCCATGCCTCGACCACCGATTCCGATGCCCGGCTGTTCAAGAAGGCGCGTGGCCAGGCAGCGAAGCTGTGCCACATGGCCCATGTGCTCATGGAAAACCGCAACGGTCTCGTGGTCGATGCAACGCTCACCCATGCCACCGGCACCGCCGAACGCGAGGCCGCGTTGACCATGCTGGGGCGCATGGAGGGACGTCATCGGATTACGCTGGGCGCCGACAAGAACTACGACACGGCTGGCTTCGTCGCGGCGTTGCGCGAGATGGACGTTACCCCGCACGTGGCCCAGAACAACACCAATCGTCGTTCCGCCATCGACGGACGGACGACACGCCATCCCGGCTACGCCGTCTCGCAGAGAATCCGCAAGCGGATCGAGGAGGTGTTTGGCTGGGCCAAGACCTGCGGCAACATGCGAAAAACCCGTCATCGCGGCCAGGATCGCGTCGGATGGTCGTTCTCGCTCACCGCTGCGGCCTACAACCTCATCCGACTGCCGAAACTGCTGGCGGCGGCCTAGCCGCGCCGCTCACATCGCCAGGACCGGCCACACGGCAGGTCTCTACGAATTTCACCCGAAAATGACCGACTACCGTGCCCAGGACCTTTGAAATCGGGCCGATGACGACCACTGCGACGCCTTTTTCCGCAACCTGTTAA
>NZ_BLJH01000113.1:0-1335 GCF_009811895.1 Novosphingobium sp. TCA1
CGTCCCTTTCGTGGTCCAAACTATCATAGTCTCTGGGCCACTCAGCGGGGGGCAGATCAATTGGCCAGATTGCTGTCGTCTTCGCGATCATGCTCGCCGGGCTGTGGCTGGCGACGCAGTGGGCAGCCTCGATGTTGGCCTACCAGCCCGAGCTTGGAACGGCGTGGTTCAGCATCGGTGGGCTTTCGGTCTATCATCCGTGGGCGCTGTTCTGGTGGTGGTATTCCTACGACGCCTATGCGCCTGAGGTTTTCGACAAGGCGGGCATGCTGGCCGGTGCCAGCGGTTTCTTCGGCTGCGGCTCGGCGGTGGTGGGATCGCTGTGGCGCGCGCGACAGAAGGGCAAGGTCACCACTTACGGCTCCGCGCGCTGGGCAAGCCGGCGCGAGGTCGCCAAGGCAGGTTTGCTGCAACCGGCTGGCGTTATGCTCGGATGTTTGCGCGGCAATTACCTTCGCCACGACGGCCCAGAACACATCATGGCCTTTGCACCGACGCGCTCCGGTAAAGGCGTGGGTCTGGTCGTGCCGACGCTCCTGTCCTGGACCGGCTCGGCGGTCATCCATGACATCAAGGGCGAGAACTGGGCGATGACATCCGGCTGGCGCTCCCGCTTTTCACACAGTCTCCTGTTCAACCCGACCGATGCCTGCTCGGCCAAGTACAATCCGCTGCTGGAAGTTCGCCGCGGCGCTAACGAAGTGCGCGACGTCCAGAATATCGCCGATATCCTGGTCGATCCCGAAGGCGCGCTCGAACGGCGCAGCCATTGGGAAAAGACCAGCCATTCGCTGCTGGTGGGCGCCATCCTCCACATCCTTTACGCCGAGGAAGAGAAGACGCTCGCGCGGGTTGCGACCTTCCTGTCCGATCCACAGCGCTCTTTCGTGGCCACGCTGCGCGCGATGCTGTCCACCAACCATCTTGGCAATGCCCAGCAGCCAAAGGTCCATCCGGTTGTTGCCTCCGCCGCCCGGGAACTGCTGAACAAGAGCGAGAACGAGCGCTCCGGCGTGCTGTCGACGGCGATGTCTTTTCTGGGGCTCTACCGCGATCCGACCGTTGCTGAAGTCACCTCGCGCTGCGACTGGCGGATCGCCGATCTCATGGAAGCAAAGCAGCCGTGCTCGCTCTACCTGGTCATCCCGCCTTCGGACATCAGCCGCACCAAGCCGCTGGTTCGTCTGGTCCTTAACCAGATCGGTCGCCGTCTCACCGAGCGTCTCGATCAATCGGGCGAAAGTCGCCGGCACCAACTTCTGATGATGCTCGACGAATTCCCCGCGCTCGGCCGCCTCGACTTTTTCGAGACCAGCCTCGCCTTCATGGCCGGCT
>NZ_BLJH01000114.1:0-1294 GCF_009811895.1 Novosphingobium sp. TCA1
CCACCGGGCTCATCGGTAAGGTGGAGTTACCACACTTCACACGCCCACCGAGGAGTTGATCTCGATGACCGACGACAGACTACCGCTTGCCGAACTGATGGCGAAGACCGGGGATGGAGATTTTCTGCGCACAATCGCAGAGAGTGTTTTGCAGATCATCATGGAAGCCGACGTTGACGGCTTGGTCGGTGCCGGCCGCCATGAACGATCCGGCGACCGGACGACCTGGCGCAATGGCTACCGCGACCGCAGCCTCGATACCCGGCTCGGCACGCTCAACCTCAAGATCCCCAAGCTGCGGACCGGCGCTTACTTTCCGGGCTTTCTGGAACCGAGGAAGACCGTTGAGAAAGCGCTGGTCGCGGTGATCCAAGAGGCGTGGATTGCTGGCGTCAGCACCCGGCGCGTGGATGAACTGGTCCAGGCCATGGGTATGAGCGGCATCTCCAAGTCCTCGGTGTCCAAGCTGTGCAAGGACATCGATGAGCGCGTCCATGCCTTCCTGAAGCGCCCGCTCACCGGCGATTGGCCCTACCTCTGGCTCGACGCTACCTACCTCAAGGTGCGCGAGGGCGGGCGGATCGTCAGCGTCGCCGCGATAATCGCCGTAGCCGTCAACACCGAGGGCAAGCGCGAGATTGTCGGCCTCCACATCGGCCCTTCCGAGGCTGAGGTGTTCTGGTCCGATTTCCTCAAGGACCTCGCACGGAGGGGGCTGACTGGCGTGAAGCTGGTGATCTCCGACGCCCACGAGGGCCTCAAGGCGGCGATCACCCGAGTGCTCAGCGCCACCTGGCAGCGTTGCCGCGTCCACTTCATGCGCAATGCCCTGGCCTATGTGCCCAAGGGCCAGAACACTGTTGTTGCCGCCGCCATCCGCCAGGTCTTCCTCCAGCCCGATCACGCTGCCGCAACACAGGTCTGGCGCCAGGTCGCCGACCAGTTGCGCGCCCGCTGGCCGAAGCTCGGCGCCTGCATGGACGACGCCGAGCATGACGTGCTCGCCTACATGGCCTTCCCCGAGCAGCACCGGGTGAAGTTGCACAGCACCAACCCGCTCGAGCGCCTGAACAAGGAAGTGAAGCGCCGTGCCGATGTCGTCGGCATCTTCCCGAACGAGGACAGCATCATCCGCCTCGTCGGCGCCGTTCTGCTCGAGCAGAACGACGAATACCAACTCCAACACCGCTACATGCAGATTGAGGGCATGGCAGCCCTCGCCACACAAATCATCGAGGAGGTTCAGCCGCTACAGATTACACCCAAGGCCGCCTGAAAATGCAGCCCGATGGCC
>NZ_BLJH01000115.1:0-1275 GCF_009811895.1 Novosphingobium sp. TCA1
TGATCTGCCCCCACCGAGTGGCCCGATTGGTTTGTTAGTGGATTAAGCCCATCGCCGCCATATCCGGACGGAGGTGGAGCGAAGCGGAACCGGAGGCCGGATATGGCGGTGTCGCCGTTTCCGGTGCCGGCGGTCGGTAGCCCAGGCTGCTGTGAGGGCGAACGGTGTTGTAATGCCGCCGCCATGCCTCGATCAGCACCTTGGCCTCAGCGAGGCTGTAGAAGATCTCGCCGTTGAGCAGTTCGTCGCGAAGCGACCCATTGAAGCTTTCGTTATAGCCATTCTCCCATGGTGATCCCGGGGTGATATAGAGCGTCTTCACGCCGATCTGCCCCAACCATTTCTGGACGGCGGTCGCGATAAACTCGCTACCATTATCGGATCGTAAATGCGCTGGTGGCCCACGCGAGATGAACAGGTCAGCCAGCGCCGCCAGCACATCCTCGTGTTTGAGCTGCCGGGCAACGATGAGTGCCAGGCATTCCCTGCTGGCCTCGTCGATGATCGTCAGAATCCGGAACTTGCGGCCATCGTGCGTGCGCCCTTCGACGAAGTCGTAGGCCCACACATGCCCGGGATACTCAGGCCGCAAGCGGATACATGATCCGTCGTTGAGCCACAGGCGTCCCCGTTTGGGCTGACGCAGCGGGACCTTCAGTCCTTCGCGTCGCCATATCCGCTCGACCCGTTTGTGGTTCACCGTCCACCCCGCATGGCATAGCAACGCCGTCACTCGGCGGTAGCCATAGCGGCCATATTGCTTCGCCAGCGCGACGATGTCCTCCGTGAGCGCCTGTTCGTCATCTGCCCCACGCGGCACCTTGCGCTGTGTCGATCGATGCTGCCCCAGCACCCGGCATATCCGTCGCTCGGACACCCGGATCGGCAAATCTCGTCGCAACTGATCGATGCAGCGCCGCCGCCGCGCGGGGCTCAGAAGTTTCCCTTGGCAGCTTCCTGCAAGATCAGCTTGTCCAACGTCAGATCCGAAATCGCCCGGCGTAGCCGCTGGTTCTCTTTCTCCAGATCCTTCATCCGCCTCGCCTGGTCGGTCTTCAGGCCACCATATTCCTTGCGCCAGCGATAGTATGTCTGCTCGCTGACTGCGATCCGGCGGCACGCCTCTGCTGTCGAGGCTCCCTGCGCCAGAACAATCTCAACTTCACGCAGCTTGCCGATAATTTCTTCCGGCTTGTGCTTCTTGCTCGGCATTCATCGTCCCTTTCGTGGTCCAAACTATCATAGTCTCTGGGCCACTCAGCGGGGGGCAGATCA
>NZ_BLJH01000116.1:0-1256 GCF_009811895.1 Novosphingobium sp. TCA1
GCCGCCATGCTCATGCTACGCCGTTTGGCTCGGTCAGCGTGAGTTTCGAAACCGACTCTTAACTACCAGCACGCGCAGCATACTATTAAAGAACTCGAGGAGCGCGGCCTCGTCATTTGGCCAGCCAGTGAACGCGGCAGTTTCCAGGGCGGCTTCGACATCATCCTCGGTGGCTTGGCGAAACGCGGCAAGGTAGGTGTGATAAGACATGTCAGTCCCTCCTATTTCCAGTGGTGCGTCATCTTGATCAAGACAAGATGGGCACCATATTCTGGCCGTTGACGATGAATGGGGCGAGCGTGCGACCAGACTGATCCGTCCCGGTCCTGACGATCAAAGATTGCGGGGGAAAGCACGACCAGCCAGGCACTTCCGGGGCGCCGATGTTCGCAATTCGCACTCCCTCGCCGTCGCTGAGGCAAACAGTGTCTCTACATGGACAGAGGTAATGGCGGTATAAGTAGCGACGAGTATCAGTGGCATGGAGCTTACGTAGCAGGTCTCAGCAGACCGGTCGGGTGAAAATTCTGTCAGCCGAGGAACATCGCCTGATCTGATGCGATCTACACATATCGTGGCGCGCTTACCCTCATGAGCGAGCAATGCAGGCGATGACCGGAAACTATGCCCCGCGGTACAATTGTGCTTGCGGGGCTTTTTCAATTCGGCTGGCGAGGCCTGGAGAAGGGCTGGTCCGGAACACTAAATTGCTACATCGACCGCGTTTACCGCGCGCAGACCGGAAAGTATCGCATGTACTGCAAGGGCCGCTTGCAACACGGATACCAGCCAACCGAATGCCATCAGCGAGCCAGGGCGGACAAAGCGAAGGATTGGGCCCGAAAAGATCATCGCCAGATAATCGGCTATCATCATGCCGAGGAAGATTGCGAATACGCCCATGACAAACGTCTGCGTATTTCCGGCCACCGCCGCGAAAAGCAGCAGTGCAACGATACCATATGGGGTGATAATGATCGGAAATGTGACAGGCGAAAGCGCCAGCCCGTCTGGCGATTGCGGTGGTGCTTCTTTTTCATGGGGATGCTGAGCCGATTTTATGCTGTCGAGCGCCCCGATCAGCAGGAGCAGCCCCCCAGTCACCAGAAGATCTTCGCGCTCGATCCCCCATTTTTCTCTCATGTTGTCACCAATGAAGATGATGATGAGACCCACGATGGTGGCCAGTACCGCCGCCTTAACAGGCTGCGGAAAAAGTAGCTTGCCCTGAAGAGGCATTGCTGATTCCAGGATTG
>NZ_BLJH01000117.1:0-1145 GCF_009811895.1 Novosphingobium sp. TCA1
ATTAGGCCGTGAACCCATAAAAGTTGCCGCCTTCTCAGCCCTATGCCACACCTTCCCGCGATGGAGGAGGGCAGATGATTGAAGCGCCATTTGTGGAGCGCAGGTTCGAGCTTGATGGCGGTGAATTGGTCGTCTGCTTTTTCACGCCATCGAAGGCACCTTGAGGCGAGTTCCAATGCCGTTATGTCATAGGATGGCCGGAACGAGAGGTTCGCCGGTATGCGTGCGGCCTGGATGGGCTCCAAGCCCTCATGCTGGCCATGCGCATCGTCCATACCGAACTTATCGAGAGTGATGCGTATAAGGCCGGACGCCTTACTTGGTGCGATCAGGCCGATCTCGACCTTCCACCTACTTGGGGCGAGGGATCGCTATATGACCCGCCTCCACAGCCATAAACCTTTCAATCCCGCTTAGATTCTGATTCAGGGACGGCATGAGCCGATATGACCTGACCGACTTTGAGTGGCGCGTGATCGAGCCGCTGTTGCCAAATAAGCCGAGGGGCGTGCCGCGTGTCGACGACCGGCGCGTTCTGAACGGAATATTCTGGGTGCTGCGATCAGGCGCTCCATGGCGTGATCTGCCGGAACGCTATGGCCCGCGCACCACCTGCTACAACCGCTTTGCGCGATGGCGGAAGGCTGGCGTCTGGGATCGAATGATGGACGCCATCACCGCCGCGCACGATGGCGACATCCAGATGATCGACAGCACTTCCGTTCGCGCCCACCAGCAGGCAGCGACGGCAAAAAGGGGGATCGAGATCATTGTCTCGGTCGCTCCCGAGGCGGGCTCACGACCAAAATCCATGCGGTCGTCGACGGGCAAGGCCTCCCGATCCGGCTGAGCCTGACCGCAGGGCAAAGCCATGACGGCCAAGCCGCTGACGATCTGCTCGATCATGTTGGTGCCGGAACAATCATTCTGGCGGACAAGGCCTACGATGCCGATCGCATCCGGGTGTCTCTCCGCGAGAAAGGGGCGTTCGCCAACATCCCGCCAAAGTCCAACCGCCGATCAAAACCGTACTTCAGCACATGGCTCTACCGTCAGCGCAATCTCGTCGAACGGTTCTTCTCCAAGCTGAAGCACTTCCGCCGTGTTGCCACCCGCTACGAAAAGCTGGCCGAAAACTTCCTGGC
>NZ_BLJH01000118.1:0-1005 GCF_009811895.1 Novosphingobium sp. TCA1
TGCACCGACAGCGACCCGCAAACCCGCATCATCAACGGCGTGCCGGTAACGCAGCCCTGCTGGGCGTGGCAGACGAATTATACCTGCAACGAGATCACGCAGGGCAACGACTGCGGCGAGCTCGATGACAAGCCCGAATGCAGCTACGTCCGCGACGAGTGCATCGATGACGAGGACGATCCCGATTACACCCCTGGCGCCTGCAAGGTCAGCCAGAAGGTGTATCGCTGCCCGGTCCCGACAACGCCGGGCAACGATCCCAAGCAATATGTCTGCGGCAACGACGTCTACTGCATAAACGGGGATTGCGAGACGATCGAGCGCGAGGCTTCGACCGAGTTCAAGGATGCGCTGGTTGCGCTGCATGCGCTGGGCCAGGCCGGGGAGGAGTTCGACGAAGAGAACTTCACCGTCTTCTCCGGGACACGCGAAACCTGCCACAAGCCGGTTTTCGGTTTGGTCAATTGCTGCGCCGGCAAGACCTCGGGCTTACTGACCGCTGGCGCCGGTGCTGCTGCCATTGCCGGTGGCCCGACCGCGATCGCCGCGCTCGCAACCCCGTTCCTCACCATGTTCCTGTGCTCGAGCGAGGAGAAGATGCTCGACATCAAGGATCGCATGGGTTTCTGCCACAAGGTCGGCACCTATTGCTCCTCGAGCGTCCTCGGGATCTGCAAGACCAAGCGAACGGCCTATTGCTGCTTTGAGAGCAAGCTCTCTCGCATCCTTCAGGAGCAGGGCCGCCCCCAGCTGAACAAGCCATGGGGCAAGCCCAAGAAGGAGCAGTGCGAGGGTTTCACCATCGACGAGTTTTCGCGCCTCGATCTGTCCGTCATGGACTTCACCGAGGTTTATTCCGAGTTCGTGGACGCCGCCAAGCTGCCAGACGAAGTCAGCACGCTCAGCGAAATCCAGGACAAGATCCAGGACTACTATGACATCCACACCAGCCAATGACGCCGGCGGCGCTGGCACCTGCGTGCCATGCCTGATCGATATGAGCGT
>NZ_BLJH01000119.1:0-951 GCF_009811895.1 Novosphingobium sp. TCA1
CCAAGGACGCCGGCGCTTAGACCCAATGACTGCCGGAGCCTCAAGGGCTCAAATCTGAGATGCTGACGTTGGATTGGTGAGCAACGGAGGCGAGTCATGACACAGGCAGTGAAATATGTCGGTTTGGACGTGCACAAGGAAACCATCGCGGTCGCAGTCGCTGATGGAGAACGCGGAGGCGAGGTGCGCTTTGTAGGCACAATCGTCAATGAGGACGACGCAGTCAGAAGGCTGGTCAAGCGACTGGCGGCGCCGGATGTAACTTTGAGCGTCTGCTATGAGGCTGGCCCTTGCGGCTATGGTTTGCACCGGCTTCTGACGAAACTGGGACAGGCTTGTATCGTTATCGCCCCCTCAATGATGCCGAGACGGCCGGGGGATCACGTAAAAACCGACCGGCGTGATGCGATGACGTTGGCGGGGCTGCTGCGTGCCGGCGAGCTCACCGCGATCTGGGTGCCGGACGAAGCCCACGAGGCGGTGCGCGACCTGATCCGGGCCCGGCGAAGCGCTCAGGAAAATGCTACCGAGGCGCGGCAGGCAGTGCGAAGTTTCCTGCTCCGCCACGATCGTCGTTTTGGCGGCAAGACGGCCTGGACGAAGATGTACTGGCGGTGGTTATCGGAACAGCGCTTCGACTTCCCGCACCAGCAGCTGGCCTTTGAGGAAATGCAAAAGCGGGTGCTGGAGGCTCAGGCACGGGTCGGTCGCCTCGAGGCCGCGCTGGGCGAAGCAATGCAAGCCTGGCATTTCGGAGCGCTGGTCCACAATCTCCAGGCCTTGCGCGGCATTAGGCTGATCGTCGCCGCTACGCTGGTCGCCGAGGTCGGTGATCTCACTCGCTTCGACAACCCAAAACAGTTGATGGCCTATGTCGGCCTGGTGCCCTCCGAGCATTCCAGCGGCGCTCGTACCAAGCGCGGCCGGATTACCCGCGCGGGTAATGGACAT
>NZ_BLJH01000120.1:0-933 GCF_009811895.1 Novosphingobium sp. TCA1
AGAGCCGGATTCGGAAGTTTCTCAATTTTGACAAAGCCTTGCGGTTCTGCGCGTGAGCATGCGGATTGAGGCGATGAGGGCCCAAGCGGTGGACGAGGCGATGGACCGCTCCCAATCTTTTGCGAGCCGACGGCAGCGCCCGAGCCAGGCAAAAGTCCGTTCGACCACCCACCTGCGGGGCAGCACTTGAAAGCCTTTTGCCTTGTCCGATCGCTTGATGATTTCGATCGTCCATTTGCCCATGCCAACCAGGGCGGATCGCAGCTTGTCGCCTGCGTAACCGCCATCGGCAAAGATGTGTCGCAGCCAGGGAAACCGCTTGCGAATGGCTACCAGCACATCGACGGCCCCATCTCGGTCCTGAATATCGGCGGCATGTACTAGGATGAAGATGAGGAAGCCGCAGGTGTCCGTCAGGATATGTCGCTTGCGGCCTTTCACCTTTTTGCCCGCGTCATAGCCTGAAATTCCGCCACTTTCGGTGGTCTTGACCGATTGGCTGTCGATCACTCCGGCGCTGGGCGAAGCTTCACGCCCTTCGATTTCCCGCAGGTTCATGACCAGCACCGTGTTGATCGCGTCGAACAGACCGGCATCGCGCCAGGCATAGAAATAGCGCCGCACCGTCGATACCGGAGGAAAGCACTTCGGCAGAAGCCGCCACGCACACCCGCTCGCCGCGATGTACAGCATCGCGTTCAGAACTTCGCGCATGTCTGCCGTTCGAGGTCGGCCTCCACGCCTTGCCGGAGGCACGAATGGCGCTGCCAGCGCCCACTCCGTGTCCGTCATATCCGATGGATATCGCAAACCTTCCCGACTATGCTCACGCCGGGCAATACCAGTCCATGCCACCATCCACTCCATCTTGTCGCAAAGACGGCGTGAATCACAACATACTGGTATTGCTCAACAACTTTCGGATCGGGCTCT
>NZ_BLJH01000121.1:0-907 GCF_009811895.1 Novosphingobium sp. TCA1
AGAGTCGGTTTCGAAACTCACGCTGACCGAGCCAAACGGCGTAGCATGAGCATGGCGGCGGCGGCGTAGAGGAAGGCTGCGGCGGATTTGAGGGTGGCTTCCACGTCCTTGGCCAGACGGCGGTTTCGATTGACCCAAGCGAAGAACCGCTCGACCACCCAGCGCCGAGGGAGGACGACGAAGCCGGACTGCCCGGCGATCTTGCTGACTATCTCGACGGTGATGCGGGTCGCCTCGGTGACACGGTGATGGTTATAGCCGCCATCGGCCCAGACCTTCTCGATGAACGGGAAGAGGCCGCGCGAGATTTGCAGCAACGCGCCGCCGCCATCACGATCCTGGACATCGGCGGTGTGCGGCTCGACAAGCAGCGGCCTGCCGTCAGTATCGACCAGAGCATGGCGCTTGCGACCTTTGATCTTCTTGCCAGCATCGTAGCCGCGCGGTCCGCCGCTCTCGGTGGTCTTGACGCTCTGACTGTCGATGATGGCTGCGCTTGGCGAGGCGTCCCTTCCGGCTCGCTCGCGATCGAGCGCGACCAGCGCATGGTTGATCCGCTCGAACAGGCATTCGTCACGAAACCGGGCAAACCAGCGGTAGACCGTCTGCCACGGCGGGAAGTCCTTGGGCAGCAACCGCCATGCAATCCCGCCGCGCAGAACGTAGAAGATGGCGTTCACGATTTCGCGCATTGGCCATTGCCGTCGCCGCCCCGTCGTGCGCGCCTCGGGAACAAATGCCGCGATCAGCGCCCACTCGGCATCGCTCAAATCCGTCTGGTAACGCTTCGAAACACGCGTATGCTGCACGCGGGTGGCTGGGGTCCACATCAAGATCTCCGGGTTGTCTGCAAAACCCCCGGAATCACACGAACCTCAGCCGCTCAACCCCTTTCGAAACGGCCTCT
>NZ_BLJH01000122.1:0-843 GCF_009811895.1 Novosphingobium sp. TCA1
TAGGCTCAGGACTCACTGATCAGAGCCAAAAGATGACGGTGGCAGCGAGGGCGATGGCCGAGAAGAAGGCGTTGGGGCACCGGTCGTAGCGCGTCGCGACCCGCCGCCAGTCCTTCAGGCGGCCGAACATGATCTCGATCCGGTTGCGGCGCTTGTAGCGACGTTTGTCGTATTTGACGGCCTTGTTCCGGGATTTCCGGCCCGGGATGCAGGGGGTGATGCCCTTTTCCTGCAAGGCGTCTCGGAACCAGTCGGCATCATAGCCACGATCGGCGAGCAGCCATTGGGCTTTGGGTAGTTCGTCCAGCAAGGCCGCCGCGCCAATATAATCGCTGACCTGACCTGCGGTCATGAAGAAGCTGATCGGCCGACCATTGGTATCCGTCACGGCATGAAGCTTGGTGTTCATGCCGCCTTTCGTGCGGCCAATCAGGCGGCCCGCATCCCCTTTTTTACCGCAAGGCTCGATGCCGTGCGGTGCGCTTTGAGATAGGTCGCGTCGATCATCACCGTCTTGCGTTCGGATGCCTGGGGCGCAGCCAGACCTTCCATTATCCGCAGGAATACGCCTTTATCGCCCCACCGCTTCCAACGATTGTACAGCGTCTTGTGTGGCCCATAGTCTTTCGGTGCATCGCGCCAGCGCAGCCCATTGCGGTTCACAAAAATGATCCCGCTCAACACCCGGCGATCGTCAACCCGAGGCTTGCCGTGGCTCTTCGGGAAATACGGCTCAAGCCGTGCCATCTGCTCGTCCGTCAGCCAATATAGGTCGCTCAAATCCAGTCTCCTCACGGAGCCTGAATCACACAAACCTAATCATATCAATGGGTCCTGACCCTA
>NZ_BLJH01000123.1:0-840 GCF_009811895.1 Novosphingobium sp. TCA1
CTAGGCCACCGACTCATTATGGCGCAGCCAAATGCGTATGGACGCAAGCTGGACTGAGGCGAGGAAGTTATCATCTCGCTTGTCGTAGCGCGTGGCGACGGCGCGGAACTGCTTGAGTTTGCTGAAGAAGCGTTCGACGAGATTGCGATACCGATAGAGGAATGCGCTAAAGACGGGGCGGCGCTTGCGGTTCGGCATGGGCTTGATGTTGGCCCAGACGCCGCGAGCGGCCATCTCGACCCGGAGCGCGTCACTGTCGTAGGCGCGGTCGGCGAGCAGCACGTCCCCATCACCCAAAGTGTCCAGCATGTCGGCAGCGCTACGGCCGTCGTGCGCCTGGCCGGCCGTGAGCTTGAGTGCGATCGGCAGGCCATTGGCATCGACTAGCGCGTGGATTTTGGTCGTCAGGCCACCGCGCGAACGGCCCATGCAACCGGGTCCCCCTTTTTATCGCCATTGGCGCCATGTTGGTGAACCCGGATCGAGGAGCTATCGATCATCTGAACATCGCCTTTGTAAGCGGCTGAGACTGCTTCCAATATCCGCGCCCAATGTCCTGCCCGGCGCCAGCGGTTGAAGCGGTTCACACATGTCGTATGCGGGCCGTATCGCGCAGGAATATCGGCCCAGGGAGCGCCCGTCCGCAGCCGCCAGAATATCCCGTTGAGTACCCGGCGGTCATCGACACGCCGCACCCCTCGCACCTTCGTCGGCAGCAGCGGCTCGATCACCGACCACTCGAAATCCGTCAAATCGAACCGCGCCATATCAATCCCCTTCTCGGAGAATGAATCAGATCGCTGACGCTTTGGGAATCCTGTTTATGGGTATGTGACCTAG
>NZ_BLJH01000124.1:0-797 GCF_009811895.1 Novosphingobium sp. TCA1
GCTCTCAAAGGAGAGGATCGTCTTGTCGTAGCGGGTGGCGATGCGGCGCTGCTGCTTCAACTTGCCGAACATGCGCTCGATGCGGTTACGATCCTTGTAGCGGCGGTAGTCGGGATGCTCGGGCACCTTGCGGTTCGAGCGAGGCGGGATGATCGGCAGAATACCTCGGATCAGCAGGCTCTCGCGGAAGCGGTCGCCGTCATAGCCCTTGTCCGCCAGCAGCGCCTTGGGTGTGGCGACCGGGATGGTCATCAGCGGCTCGGCGGCGACGTAGTCGGAGGCTTCGCCGCCGGTCAGGATGAAGCCGAGAGGGCGTCCTTGATTGTCCGAGCGGGCATGGATCTTGCTCGTAAAGCCGCCGCGTGATCGACCAAGAGCGTTCGCACAAGCCCCCCTTTTCCGCCCGCGGCCGAGACGTGGCCGCGAACGCTGGTGCTGTCGATCATGTGCTGCCAGTCGTCGGTGAGCCCCAGATCGACCAGCGTTTGCAACAGCGCATCCCATACACCCTGCTCGGCCCACCTGCGGAACCGAACATAGACTGAGTTCCACTTGCCGTATCGCTCGTGCATGTCGCGCCAGGGGCAGCCGACCCGCAGAACATGCAGCATGCCGTTGAGAAAGCGCCGGTTGTCGCCCGCCGGCCGCGCCCAACGGCCCCGCTCAGGCGGCAGCAGCGGTCCGATCACCTCCCATTCCTCGTCCGACAAATCCCCGCGACCCATAACTGCTCCGCAAAAAGCAGTCTTGAATCAGAACCCGGCCCGCTTGGGAATCCCTTTTGTCAACACGGCCTA
>NZ_BLJH01000125.1:0-773 GCF_009811895.1 Novosphingobium sp. TCA1
CTCAGTGACCGCCCTCGGATGCGCCAAACATGGTCTTGGCGTAATTGATGCCGATACCGTAGGCGCCGCCCCACTTCTTGGCGATTCCGGTGGTGCTGTCGTAAGTTTCGGTGCGGGCCCAGTCGCGCTGGAGTTCGAGCAGGTACTGGAGCGAGGTCATCGGCACGGCGCCGAGCTGGATCATGCGCTCCACGGCGCGCTCATGGGCTTCGGTGGAGATGTCGCCGCAGGCATCGGTGATGACGTAGGCCTCGAAGCCCTGGTCGATGGCCGAGGCGACCGGGCCGACGATGCAGACCGAGGTCCACAGGCCCGCAAAGACGATGCGCGGCTTGGCGATGCGGTTGATTTCCTCGATCACGCCTTCGTCTTCCCAGGTGTTCATGCTGGTACGGTCGAGCATCGGCTGGCCTTCGAAGGCCTCGGTGATCTCGTCGAACATGGGGCCGGAGAAGCTCTTCTCGGCAACCGTGGTGAGGATGGCGGGAACATTGAAGGACTTGGCGCCGCGCGAGATCAGGGCGGCATTGTTGCGCAGCAGCTCTGCCGAGATCGACTTGGTGGCAAAGGCCATCTGCGACTGGAAGTCGATCAGCGCGTGATTGTCAGGCGAGATCAGCGACTTGCCGGGGGTTGCAGTGGCGGTGGGGATCGTGGTGGCGGTCATCGGTAAGCTCCTGTCGTTGTCTGGTGAAGCTGTTTTTGCGCCAATTCGTGCATCGGTGTAGCTGGATAAAATGGAGAAAATTGTTCGATGAAGTTGAAAAGTTGGC
>NZ_BLJH01000126.1:0-772 GCF_009811895.1 Novosphingobium sp. TCA1
CCACCTACCTCAAAGTTCGCGAGGGCGGAAGGATTGTCTCGACGGCAGCGATAATCGCGGTGGGCGTCAACACCGATGGCCGGCGCGAGGTTCTGGGCGTAGCCACCGGCCCCTCGGAGGCCGAACCCTTCTGGAAAGCCTTCCTGCGCTCGCTGGCGGATCGCGGCCTGCGTGGTGTGAAGCTGGTCATCTCCGACGATCACAAAGGGCTGCGCGCCGCCGCCAGTAAGGTATTTTCCGCGACCCAGCAGCGCTGCCGGGTGCACTGGATGCGCAACGCGTTTGCCCATGCCGCGCCCAAACAACGGCCCGCCGTCATTGCCATGATTAAGACGATCTTCGCGCAGGAAACGGCCGAGGCGGCGCACCAGCAGTGGGACCAGGTTGCCGATGCCCTGCGCGAGAAGTTTCCAAAGCTGGCCGACATGATGGACGCATCACGCGAGGACGTGCTCGCCTACATGGCCTTCCCTAAGGATCATTGGGCGCAGATCGCGTCCACCAACCCGCTGGAAAGGGTCAACAAGGAGATCAAGCGAAGGGCAGACGTGATCGGTATCTTCCCAAATGATGCTGCCGTCGTTCGTCTCGTCGGAGCGCTCATGTTGGAGCAGAACGATGAGTGGGCCGTATCGCGCCGATACATGACACTGGAAACTCTCGGCTCGGTGAGCCATAACCCTATTGTCAGCTTGCCAGCACTGGCCGCCTGACCTGAACCTGATCCTGCCGTAGATCGACGGTTCCTACACCACCCCGCGGGACACGACCA
>NZ_BLJH01000127.1:0-753 GCF_009811895.1 Novosphingobium sp. TCA1
GTCGATACGGCATCAGCTACCGTGATCTCGAGGAAATGCTGTCCGAGCGTGGGATCGATGTCGATCATACGACGATCTATCGCTGGGTGCAGCGCTACGCGCCGGAGATGGAGAAGCGTCTCCGCTGGTTCTGGCGGCGCGGCTTTGATCCGAGCTGGCGTCTGGATGAGACCTACGTAAAGGTGCGGGGCAAATGGACCTACCTGTACCGGGCGGTCGACAAACGGGGCGACACGATTGATTTCTATCTGTCATCGACACGCAGCGCCAAAGCGGCGAAGCGCTTTCTGGGCAAAGCTCTTCGTGGCCTGAAGGACTGGGAAAAGCCGGCCAAACTCAATACCGACAAGGCACCCAGCTACGGCGCAGCAATCGCTGAGCTGAAACGCGAAGGCAAACTGGCGGCGGAAACCGAGCACCGGCAGGTGAAATATCTGAACAACGTGCTCGAGGCCGACCACGGCAAGCTGAAGATGCTGATCAAGCCGGTACGTGGCTTCAAGTCGATGCCAACGGCCTACGCCACGATCAAGGGCTTCGAGGTCATGCGCGCCCTACGCAAAGGACAGGCCCAGGCATGGTGCCTGCAGCCAGGTATCATGGGGGAGGTGCGCCTGGTTGAAAGAGCATTCGGAATTGGACCCTCGGCCCTGACCGAAACCATGATTATGCTCAATAAGCATTTCGCCAATGCTGCCTAATCCCCCAACTGGGTGACGCCGCGCGGCCGTGCCCCATGTTTGCAACAGAGCC
>NZ_BLJH01000128.1:0-671 GCF_009811895.1 Novosphingobium sp. TCA1
GGCATGGTATCCACCGCCGAAAGCGCGGAGAGGACGTCCAGCGCCTGATCCACGGCCTCGCGCGAGATGCCGAGGTGCTTGGCCAGTTCGTTGGCCGTCGTGGCGTTGGGGGATATGCCTTTCAGCGCCAGGCAGATTGCCGTGGCCGTGGGTGCGATAGGATCGAGCAGGAAGGCATCGAGGGCGCGGCTGCCGCGAGACTTCAGGCTGTCGTCGCGCTGGCTGGGCGCTTCGCGAAGATGCTCGAGGTCGAGGAGTTTCTGAGCCTCGGAGTGGTCGAGGTCGGCCGCGCCATGCAGCTGAGGGGTGGCGCCGAGATGCTCGGTGATGGTCTGGTCGATCTTGGCCATGATCGGGGTGCGGGTGAGCGCGGGGCCGAAGGCGTAGAACTCGCCGGCGCGTAAGGTACGCAGCTTTTCGGCTTCGCTGCGGCTGAAGCCCAGAATGTCGGCGGCGCGGATGATGTCGCGGTCGAAGACATTGATGCCGATGAGGAAGTTCTGAAGCTCGGAGACGACGGAGCTGGAGAGCTTGGCAAGGCGCTGGGTCGCGATGATGGGCGCGATGCCGCGTTTGCGGCCTCGGGCGCACAAGTCGGTGAGCGTGGCGACGCCGAGACGGCGGGTTTCCGCATCGCGGGCGGAACCGGCTTGATGGGGGGCAAGCAGGTG
>NZ_BLJH01000129.1:0-640 GCF_009811895.1 Novosphingobium sp. TCA1
GCGCCGACGGCGGCGCCGAGCTTGTCGGCCAGCGGCAGGATCACCTGCTCGAAAGTTTCCGAGTCCTTCAGCGCGCGGCCGCCCGAGACGATCACCTTGGCGCTGGTCAGTTCCGGGCGCTCCGACTTGGCGAGTTCGGCGCCCACGAAGCTGGACAGGCCCGCGTCACCGGCGCCTGCGACGTCTTCGATGGCAGCCGAACCACCCTCGGCAGCGGCCTTCTCGAAGGCGGTGCCGCGTACGGTGATCACCAGCTTGGCATCGCTCGATTCGACGGTTGCGATGGCGTTGCCTGCATAGATCGGGCGGGTGAAGGTCTTCTCGCCCTCGACCGAGAGGATGTCCGACAGCTGCGCGACGTCGAGCAGGGCGGCCACGCGCGGCGCGATGTTCTTGCCGGTGGTGGTGGCGGGCGCCAGGAACGCGTCGTGGTGGCCCATGAGGTCCACGATCAGCGGCGCGACGTTCTCGGCCAGCGCATGTTCGTAGGCGGCGTTGTCGGCCACATGGACCTTGGCGACACCGGCGATCTTCGCGGCGGCTTCGGCAGCAGCGCGGCAGCCCGCGCCTGCGACCAAGAGGTGAACTTCACCCAGCTTGGCGGCAGCGGTGACGGTGTGGAGCGTCGCGTCCTTGACCG
>NZ_BLJH01000130.1:0-605 GCF_009811895.1 Novosphingobium sp. TCA1
GTCGAGATGGAGATGATCGACAGGGAGCGTCGTATGGTCGAGCGGCGCATCAAGGCCGCGCGCTTCCCCGCCGTCAAAAGCCTCGACAGCTTCGACTTCGCCGTCATCCCCAGGCTCAACAAGATGCAGGTGCTCGAGATGGCGCGCTGCGAGTGGATCGAGCGGCGTGAGAACGCCATCGCTCTGGGGCCATCGGGCACCGGGAAGACGCACGTAGCTTTGGGGCTCGGACTGGCAGCATGCCTGAAAGGACTGTCGGTGGGCTTCACCACTGCGGCGGCGCTGGTCAGCGAGATGATGGAGGCGCGCGACGAGCGGCGTCTCCTGCGCTTCCAGAAGCAGATGGCCGGATACAAGCTGCTCATCATTGACGAACTGGGCTTCGTACCGCTCTCCAAGACCGGTGCCGAACTGCTGTTCGAGCTGATCTCCCAGCGTTACGAACGCGGCTCCACCTTGATCACCAGCAACCTGCCCTTCGACGAATGGACCGAAACCTTCGGATCCGAGCGCCTCACAGGCGCGCTCCTCGATCGTCTGACCCATCACGTCAGCATCCTCGAGATGAACGGCGAAAGCTATCGCCTCGCTCACAGCCGGGCCCG
>NZ_BLJH01000131.1:0-600 GCF_009811895.1 Novosphingobium sp. TCA1
TCGATCAGCCAGTCCGCCGCGTTTAACGGCCGACTCAACATAATTCCACGCTCTACATAGTTCGGCTTATGTTGAGCTCGACATAACCCGTAAAGGGTGTCGTCATCGGCATAGAGTTCGCTGACCAGCCACACCGCACGGCCCGTGGGATTGAACAGGCGGACCAGCGGAAACGGATCGAAACGCGGGTTGCGCACGCAATGCTCGAAGTTGGCCGCGAGCAGCGAGCGGATGCCGGGGGACAGCAGCTTCATGACACCGCCCTCCCCTCATCGATTCGCGAATCCGGCTCCGTCAGTCCATCGCTGTCCATTCGCGGATCGGTGCCCGGCTCAAGCGCCGCGCCCAGCCCGAGACCTGCCGCGATATCCTCCGCCACTTCGGCATCGGCTACGGCATGGCGCGCCAGCAGCCAGTCCGCCGCCTTGCTGGCCATCGAGGCGGCACGGAAGATCGCGCGGGCATCCTCGCGCAGGACTTCAAGCCATGCGCCGATGTAGTCGGCATGGCGCACGGTCGGCACGATGCCGAGCGAAGCACAGAGGAAGGCCGAACCCATTTCCGCATTGGGTCGGGAGGGTCGCGCCTCGATGAGGACAC
>NZ_BLJH01000132.1:0-588 GCF_009811895.1 Novosphingobium sp. TCA1
CGTCGATCCATAGATAGGGCCACTCACCTTCAATGGGCCGCGTAAGGAAGGCATTCACCCGCTCGTCTATCTCGGCAACCAAACGGCTGACCTGGCTCTTTGATACACCGCTGGCGCCCATAGCCTTGACCAGATCGTCGACCGAACGGGTCGAAACGCCGTGGACGTAGGCTTCCTGGATCACTGCCGCCAAGGCCTTCTCGGCGGTGCGGCGTGGCTCCAAGAAGCTCGGGAAGTAACTGCCTTTGCGCAGCTTCGGGATTGCCAGATCAATCCGGCCAGCTCGCGTATCCCAACTGCGCTCGCGGTAGCCGTTGCGGTGGTTCAGCCGCTCCGGGCTGCGTGATCCGCAAGGCACGCCCGTCTTCGCCTCGATCTCCAGATCCATCATGCGCTCCGCGGCGAAAGCCAGCATCTCACGCACCAAATCGCTATCAGCCCCTTGCTCAATCAGCTCGACAAGGGCCATTCTGTCGTCGGTCATCGTCTTCTTCTCCAGGTTCGAGTTCGCATCCGAACCCTACCAGAAGATCGACGGTGGCCACCCTCTCAGGGAAACCTTCCTACACCACCCCGCGGGACACGACC
>NZ_BLJH01000133.1:0-569 GCF_009811895.1 Novosphingobium sp. TCA1
CTTCGTCGAGCAGGTTGGTGTTGTTGAATTCCGACGACTTGATGATCGTGGTGATCTGCTCTTTCAGAGCCGTGAAGTCCTTGTCGATAGCGGCGCGGCTGTCGTCTTCCAGACCGGCATCCGCTGCTTCATAGGCCTTCGACTTCATCTGGTTGAGAAGGTCGGAAATCTGCTCGGCACCGGCGATCGCGGTGTCGGTGACGCTCTTCGCGTTGTTGAGCGAGGAGGTGACCGCACCCAGACCGCCGAGGTCGCCACGAAGGGTCTGAGCCACGGTGTACTTCGACGAATCATCCTTGGTCGAGCCGACGGCCAGACCGGTGTTGATGCGGCTCTGCACCTGGTTCATGCCTGCATTGGTCGCGTTGAGGCTCTGGAGAGCGGCCATCGCGCCAGCATTGGTGTTAACCGAAAACGCCATTTTGGTCTTCCTTCTAGAAAAGCAGGCCGAGTTCTGCGGCCAGATGACGGGAGCGCCGTCATGCGCACAGCTGGTTCTTCCGGCTGCATCTTCATTCTAGGAAGGGAAAATAACCGCCCGGGAATTTGGAAAGAAAAGTTTTCGAATG
>NZ_BLJH01000134.1:0-549 GCF_009811895.1 Novosphingobium sp. TCA1
TTAACTGATGTTTCTGTTGAGTTCGTACGTACTGCCTGAAGTTTAAATCTCATGCCACCTCTCCAAAATCCATAAATGAAATAATAATATTCAAAAAGGGACATGGGTACGGAAGGGGCAACAACAGAAGGTGGGTGCTGAACTGAAAATGGTGCTATCAAGGTATTTGGCGCATCACTTACCAAATTCAAAGAGTTCAAAGCCATGCCGAAACGCTTAATCAATTGACGAATAGACATAATCTTTTCACCAATACAATGTGCTTCCGGAGACCAATTTGAGTCAATCTTATGAGTGTCTATGGTCATTGGATGAACACCATGTTGAGCATCGTTTCTTTGAATAGCTACATCTTCACCCATTACTTGCGCAACAATATGAGCGTTGTCATACTCTTCCTCAAGCTGTTTCTTTGCTGCCGCATCATCTTCTGAAGTAAAACCTCCAGAATAAGGAACATAAGAGGGAGCCATTGGTGCTGCAAAAGTTAAATCAGGACCACCACTAACTTCAACAATAGTGTCTATAGATTGAAACCCATTGTTAGCG
>NZ_BLJH01000135.1:0-532 GCF_009811895.1 Novosphingobium sp. TCA1
AGAGCCCGATCCAAAAGTTGTTGAGCAATACCAGCATGTTATGATTCACGCCGTCCTTGCGAGAGATGGAGTGATCAATGGCATGGACTGGCATTGCTCGAGAGGAGCATAGCCGCAAGGGACTGCGTTATCCAAGCGACATGACGGATAAGGAGTGGGCGCTGGTGGCACCGTTCATTCCTCCGGCAAAGCAAGGCGGTCGGCGGCGCAGCACGAATATGCGCGAAGTGGCCAACGCGCTGCTCTATCTGGCTTCGGCCGGGTGTGCCTGGCGCCTGCTGCCCAAGTGCTTTCCACCGGTCTCGACGGTTCGGCGCTATTTCTACGCCTGGCGTAACGCGGGATTGTTCGAGGTGATGAACACGCTGCTGGTCATGAACCTGCGAGAGATCGAGGGGCGCGAAGCCTCTCCCAGTGCGGGCATCATCGATAGCCAGAGCGTGAAAACGACCGAAAGCGGCGGCCCGAGTGGATATGACGCGGGCAAGAAAGTCAAAGGCCGCAAGCGTCATATCCTGACCGACACCTCCGG
>NZ_BLJH01000136.1:0-532 GCF_009811895.1 Novosphingobium sp. TCA1
CACGAAAAGCGGCGCTGGCGCGGCCGCCCACAACATAATCGGACGCTCAACATACTACGGGTTATGTCGAGCTCAACATAAGCCGAAAAGGGTGTCGTCATCGGCATAGAGTTCACTGACCAGCCAGACCGCACGGCCCGTGGGATTGAACAGGCGGACCAGAGGAAACGGATCGAAGCGCGGATTGCGGACCCAGTGCTCGAAATTCGCTGCGAGCAGCGAGCGGATACCGGGGGATAGCAGCTTCATGACACCGCCCTTCCATCGTCCGTTCGCGAATCCCGGAGACCTGCCGCGATATCCTCCGCAACTTCGGCATCGGCTGCGGCATGGCGCGCCAGCAGCCAGTCCGCCGCCTTGCTGGCCATCGAAGCGGCACGGAAGATCGCGCGGGCATCCTCGCGCAGGACTTCCAGCCATGCGCCGATGTAGTCGGCATGGCGCACGGTCGGCACGATGCCGAGCGAGGCGCAGAGGAAGGCCGAACCCATTTCCGCATTGGGTCGGGAGGGTCGCGCCTCGATGAGGACAC